>DATFVF010000209.1:0-12612 GCA_035260465.1 Pseudolabrys sp.
CAATTTGAACACTTTGACCGCCGATTCCGATCCGATTTTCGACTTTCGTGACGGAACTGCGTTGACTTCTTCACCGTTTCTACCAATCTTTCGCTATTCTTGAGGCGCGTTTAGCGCCAAAGGACAGTTGCAACAGCACGAGGAGAAAATAGCCATTCGTCGTCCGATGAAGTCCGCGCTGCCCGTCCAAAAGGACGGCCCGCGCATTAACGAGGAGATCCGCGTCCGCGAGGTCCAACTAATCGATGCCAGTGGTCACAACCACGGTCCCACACCGATCCAAGCCGCGATCGACATGGCGCAGGCTGCCGGCCTAGACCTCGTCGAAATCGCCCCCAACTCGGCGCCGCCCGTCTGCAAGATCCTGGATTACGGCAAATACAAATATCAGGCGCAGAAAAAAGCGGCGGAGGCTCGCAAAAAACAGAAAGTCGTCGAGATCAAGGAGATCAAGCTCCGGCCCATGATCGACGACCACGACTATCAAGTGAAAATGCGCTCGATGAAACGCTTCTTCGAGGAAGGCGACAAGGTCAAGATCACCTTGCGCTTTCGTGGCCGCGAAATGGCGCACCAGGAGCTCGGCTTCAAATTGCTGGACCGGGTGAAGGTCGATACCGGACCGATCGCCAAGGTCGAATCCGAGCCACGGTTCGAAGGCCGTCAGATGGTCATGGTGCTGACGCCGCGTTAACTCCCACAAGCATCCTGCACACGCGGTCAAACGCGCCACACGCCAGATTGCGGTGGCGCGTCAGCATTTTAGCGTCAATCAGGGTCGCAACGGCGGGCGGTTGCATGGCCGCGCCGCCTCTGCCATAACGCCGCCCATCGTCGCCCGGCCAGTAAGGGCTGCCGTGGCGGCGATTATCGCTCAATCCCGAGCACACCGCTCTAGGCTAACCGCCTTATGAGCATATCCCGGCCGTTCGGGTTCGCCCGCTGCGCGCCGATGAGGAGAGCCAAATGCCCAAGTTGAAGACCAAATCGGGCGCCAAAAAGCGCTTCAAGATTACGGCGACCGGCAAGGTAAAATACCAGCAGTCCGGCAAACGCCACGGCATGATCAAGCGGACCACCAAGCAGATCCGTGAGCATCGCGGCACCAACGTGCTGTTCAAATCGGACGGCGACAACGTCAAGAAATACTGGTTGCCGAACGGCTAACCGGTTTTCCATGGCCGCTTGAACGCGGCTGTCTTCGTCAATTATTCGCACGCACTGCAAGGAGATTTTCCATGGCCCGCGTCAAACGTGGTGTCACGTCGCACGCCAAACACAAGAAGGTCCTCAAGGCCGCCAAGGGCTATTACGGCCGGCGCAAAAATACGATCCGCATTGCCAAGCAGGCGGTCGAAAAAGCGAACCAATATGCTTTTCGCGATCGCAAGCGGCGCAAGCGCACATTCCGCGCGCTTTGGATCCAGCGCCTGAATGCCGCGGTGCGGCCCTTCGGACTTAACTACAGCCGATTCATTGCCGGGCTGGCCAAGGCCGGCGTGACGGTCGACCGCAAGGTTCTGTCCGATCTCGCCATTCACGAGCCCGCAGCATTTCAGGCGATCGTGGAAAAGGCCAAGGCCGCGTTGCCGGCGTAAAGTTTTGAGGTCGTCATGCCCGGCCATAGGCGTCCGAAGGACGGCGTGCTTTCGCACACCTATGTGCCGGGCATCCACGCCTTTCTTCTCGGAGGCAAGACGTGGATGGCCGGGACAAGCCCGGCCATGACCAGCTAGAACGCTACTTGCTGGGACACATGACCGACATCACGCAACTGGAAAAAGAATTACTTGCTGCCGTCGCTTCGGCCAGGGACGAGTCGGCGCTCGAGGCCGTCCGCGTGGCGGCGCTCGGCAAGAGCGGCTCGGTGTCGGCACTGCTAAAAACGCTCGGCACCATGACGCCGGACGAACGTAAGCAACAGGGCCCTGCGATCAACGGATTGAAGGATCGCGTCACCGCGGCCATCGCAACCGCGAAGGATGCGCTGACGGCCGCGACGCTCGACGCGAGACTCAACACCGAAAGCGTGGATGTCACCTTGCCCGTACGCGAAACGCCGGCGGAAGCCGGCCGCGTGCATCCCATCAGCCAGGTGACCGATGAGTTGACTGCGATCTTTGCCGACATGGGCTTTGCGGTTGCCGAAGGCCCGGACATCGAGACTGACGATTACAACTTCACCAAACTGAATTTTCCGGAAGGTCATCCGGCGCGCGAAATGCACGACACGTTTTATTTTCCGCCGAAACCCGACGGTTCGCGCCTGTTGCTGCGCACACACACCTCACCGGTGCAGGTGCGCACGATGCTCGCAAATAAACCGCCCATCCGCGTGATCTGTCCGGGCCGCACCTATCGAAGCGATTCGGACCAGACCCACACGCCGATGTTCCATCAGGTCGAAGGCCTGGTGATCGATAAAGGCTCACATCTCGGCCATCTGAAATGGATTCTCGAAGAGTTCTGCAAGGCGTTCTTCGAGGTCAACAGCGTGAAGATGCGTTTTCGTCCGTCGTACTTTCCGTTCACGGAGCCTTCGCTCGAAGTCGACATCCAGTGCAAGCGCGACAAGGGCGAAATTCGCTTTGGCGAAGGCGAGGATTGGCTGGAAATCCTCGGCTGCGGCATGGTCCATCCCAATGTGCTGCGCAATTGCGGCCTCGATCCGGACGAATACCAAGGCTTTGCCTGGGGTATGGGGATCGACCGTATCGCGATGCTCAAATACGGCATGCACGACCTGCGCGCTTTCTTTGAAGCGGATGTGCGCTGGCTCGCGCATTACGGCTTCCGTCCGCTCGATTTCCCGACGCTCGCCGGGGGTCTGAGCCCATGAAATTCACCGTGCCCTGGCTGAAGGAACATCTCGACACCGACTCCGCCCTGCCGGAAATCGTCGACAAGCTCACCATGATCGGGCTCGAAGTCGAGAACGTCGAGGACAAGGCAAGCCTGCTCAAGCCCTTTGTCATTGCGTCGGTGATTTCGGCAGAGAAGCATCCCAACGCCGACCGGCTGCGCGTGTGCATGGTCGACACCGGCGATGGCAAGCCGATCCAGGTCGTCTGCGGCGCGCCCAATGCGCGTGCGGGCATGAAGGGCGTGTTCTCGGCGCCGGGCACCTTCATCCCGGGCAAGAATATCACGCTCAGTGTGGGCACCATTCGCGGCGTCGAAAGCCGCGGCATGTTGTGTTCGGCGGCAGAGCTGATGATCTCCGACGACCATGACGGCATCATCGAATTGCCCGCCGATGCGCCCGTTGGAAAATCTTACGTCGAATGGGCAGGGGTCAGCGACCCCGTCATCGAAATCAATCTCACGCCGAACCGGCCCGACTGCACCGGCGTCTCCGGGATCGCGCGCGATCTCGGCGCCACGACGATCGGTACGTACAAAAACAAAATCCCGAAGCCGGTGAAGGGAACGTTCCCCTGCCCGTTCAAGGTCACACTCGATTTCGGAAAAACACCCTCGCTGTGCCCGGCCTTCGGCCTGCGTCTGGTGAAGGGCGTCAAGAACGGCCCATCGCCGGATTGGCTGCAAAAGCGGCTGGCGGCAATCGGATTGCGGCCGATCAATGCGCTGGTCGACATCACCAACTTCATCACATTTGACCGCGGCCGCCCGTTGCACGTGTTCGATGCCGCCAAGGTGCATGGCAATCTGACGGTGCGCCGCGCAAAGAATGGCGAGACGTTGGTCGCGCTCGACGGCAAGACCTACGCTCTGGACGAAGCCATCTGTGTGATCGCCGATGAAAAGGGCATCGAGTCACTCGCCGGCATTATGGGCGGCCAAGCCAGCGGTTGCTCCGAGACGACGACCGACGTGCTGATCGAATCGGCCCTGTGGGACGAACTCAACATCGCGCAAACCGGGCGGAAGCTTGGTATCAACTCTGACGCGCGCTACCGCTTCGAGCGGGGTGTTGATCCAAACTTCATGCTGCCGGGCCTCGAGCTGGCGACGCAAATGGTGCTCGACCATTGTGGCGGCGAACCATCGGAAATCGTCGTCGCCGGCGACCCAACGCCGAAGGAAAAAATCATCGACTTTCCCTTGAGCGAGTTGACGCGGCTCGCTGGCCTGAAATTGTCGCTCGTCGACGCGCGCCGCGTGCTGGACAAACTCGGATTTTTCGCTGCCGGTCAGGCCGAACGCGTGAAAGTAGCGGTACCGTCGTGGCGCCCGGACGTGCACGGCCGCGCCGATATCGTCGAGGAGCTTGTGCGTATCGTCGGCGTCGACCGCGTGCCGTCCACACCTTTCGCGCGCGGAGAGAATGCACGCAAGCCGGTGCTCACCGCGATTCAGAACCGCACCCGCAAAGCCAAGCGTGCTCTTGCGACGCGCGGGTTGGTCGAGGCCGTCACCTGGTCGTTTGTATCGAAGCGCGAGGCCGAACTGTTCGGCGGCGGCAAGGCAGAGCTCGCGCTCGCCAATCCGATCGCAGCCGAATTATCCGACATGCGGCCGAGCCTCATTCCAGGCCTGGTGATGGCGGCCCAACGCAACGCCGACCGTGGTTTTCCAGATACCGCCCTGTTCGAAGTTGGGCAGATCTTCACGGGCGACAAACCGGAAGACCAGTTCACGGCGGCCAGCGGCCTGCGCCATGGGCTCGCAAAGGCCTCCGGCAGCGGCCGCCATTGGTCAAATAAGGCCCAATCCGTCGACGTTTTCGATGCCAAGGCCGATGCTTTCGCGGTGCTGGCGGCCGCGGGCGCCCCGATGCAAGCATTGCAAGTCGTGCCCGGCGGGCCGCCTTGGTTCCATCCCGGCCGTAGCGGCACGATCCAGATCGGTCCGCAAAATATCCTGGGGCACTTTGGCGAACTGCATCCGCGCGCGATCGCCGGTCTGAAGGCCGAGGGGCCGCTGGTCGGATTTGAGGCGATCCTGGAGAAAATACCCGAACCGAAGACGCGGCCCACGCGCGCGAAACCCCTCCTGGAATTGTCCCCATTCCAGCCGGTCGAACGCGACTTTGCTTTCGTCGTCGACAGCGCGGTGAAAGCCGCCGATATCGTTCGTGCCGCGCAGAACGTCGATAAAAAGCTAATCAGCAATGTGGTCGTGTTCGACGTCTATGAAGGCAAAGGCATCGAGCCAGGAAAGAAATCGATTGCCATCGCGGTCACGATCCAGCCGCGCGAAAAGACCATGACCGACGCGGAGATCGAGACTCTGTCCGGAAAGGTCGTCGCCGAAGTGACGAAACGCACCGGCGGGGTGTTGCGCGCCTAGCCCGGCAACAAATCCGCATAGGCAAATCCGTCGCGCTCGACGGTCTCGCCGACCTTGACCGCAATTTTGCGCGACAGCATCGGGCCAGCCGACACGAAGGAGTGAAATTCCCCATTCTCGCCGCACGGGTCGGTGCCCTCTGGCAACATATCCAGCAGCGCGCCGTCGAAGCGCCTCCCCGCAAAAGTGGCCGGCAGTTTCTTCAAATCGACAGTGGAAAGATGCGCCTCCACGCCGGCATCGATCATTTCACGAGCGAGTGTCGACGTTGGCCGGCCCCACACGGGAAAAACCGGCGATATGCCTGTGCCCGTAAGCTGCCGCTCGCGATAGGCACGCACATCCTCCAGGAACAGATCGCCAAAGATCATGTGCGTCACGCTGGACGATTTGGCTTCGCCAATCGCATTCGCCATTTTTTGCTCGTAAATCTCGTTTGAGCACGGAAAGGGAATGTGCACCACGATTGCCGGCAGCCCGGCAGCCTCCAGTTGCGCATGCAGGAGTACCTCGCGAACGCCATGCATACTGACGCGGCCAAATGTATCCGTCACTGTGGTCAAGGCGCCCACGATTTCGAAATCGCCGGTGCGGCGCGCTTCAAGCAACGCCCAGGCACTGTCCTTGCCGCTCGACCAGGCGATAAGAGCTTTCGGGCGTGCCGCCATCAATTGCTGTCTCCGCGCCGGCCGCGCCGCTGTTTCGCACCCCGCGCCGGCCTGTCTTCTTCGGACCTCTTCGGCGCGCCCGTCTGCCGCAAGGCCGCATCCGCTGCGCGTTGGCCCGACTCCCACGCGCCGTTGACGGTGCCCCATTGCGTTTCGTGAAGCGCTTCGCCCGCCAGCCAGATACGTCCGCCGTGCGGTTCTATCAGAATCTTCCGCGCATCGACACCTCCCGGCACGGCCGCCGACATTGCGCCAAGTGCGAAGGGCTCCTCGTTCCAGCGCGTTGCGTAACTCCGCTTGATGGCCTTTTTTACGCCGGTGCCGAACACCGTTGCCATCCAATCGTGCGCGAACTCAATCATTGCGGGCTGACCTTTCGCCGACAGGTCGCGGCCGAAATCTCCCGCAACGTCGACCAGATGCAAACTGCTGCCCGATACATTGGCGAGCAAGGCCGCCGTGCGCGGGCCCGCCGATTGCTCGAAGACCAGATCGTCGCGTTGCAGGGCGAGTGGATTGCCCGGCATGTCGAGCGCGACGTGATCATAACTGCCGAGCGAGAGGGCAGCAGCGGCATCGAGCTGGCGCTTGGACAATTCCGGCTTGAATTCGATTTTTCCAGAGGCGAGCACATTGGTGGAAACAGTCACGATCGCCGTTCGTGCCCGCACGGTACCTTTGGCGGTGACGATATCGACGCCGCTTCGATCCCAGCCGATGCGCGTGACGGGCGTTGAGAGCCGTACCGGTAGACCGGTGGCAAGCTTCGCAAGCAGCGCACCATAACCCTGTCGACAGAACGCATCGTTCTCTCGCTCGGGCACGCGTGCGAGATCGGCCGCCGATACCGAGGCGAGATCTTTGCCGCAGGCATATGGTCCAAGCACGAATTCCGTGGTCCAGCGCCAGATGCCCAAATCGCCCGGCAGCGCCCGCGCCGCCTGGCTGTCGGCCCTGCCCCGGCCCGCGTCGACAATCGCGCGCCGTGAACGCACAAGCGCGCTGAGCAGGACTTCGAGTTCTGAATCGCGCGCATTGCGCGGACCGATCCGTACCACCTGTCCGCGCGGCGCTGCGTAGATGTCGAGTCCACTCGTCGCGGCCGCCCCACCGAACACGTTTCCATCGGTTCGGTGAATCCAATGTGCGCCAAGATCGAAGGGCGTGCCGAATATCGTGGCATCAGTCACGCAGCGGCCGCCAATACGATTGGTTGCCTCCAGCAACACGAAGCGGCGGTTGGCAGCGGCAAGGCGACGCGCGGCGGAGATGCCCGCAGCGCCGGCGCCGACGATCACCACATCCACATCCACAGCAGTCTGAGCGCGCACGAGTGCCGGCGCGGCAACAATGGCCGCGGAGGCGGCGAGGAACGAGCGTCGGCTAAACCCCGACATGGTATCCAAATTCTTGCTGGGTAACGCAGCAGAATGCCCGAACCCGTGTCGAGCGGCAAATTTCATGGCTAACGATTTGTAACACCGGCGAACGGCCCGCAAACCGCGCGAACAATGAACCAAATTGCAATGACTTCTCACTAAATTCGCCGATTAGAGGCGTGGCGGGAGCACGAACGTACCGCCGGGGGAACGCCTTGCGCGCCAAGAACTGGCGCCGAAGGGCCGGTCATGAGTTGGATGGTCGATGGGGTTGGGCGCTTTTTAGCCCACTATCTGGAGAAGCCGGCGCAAGGCTATGAGCCCTTCACGCCGTCGGATCCCGAGGCTTTACGCGCGACCTTGCAGCCCGGCGACGTCTTGCTGGTCGAAGGCAACAACCATATTTCCGGCGTCATCAAATATCTCACGCAATCCACCTGGTCGCATGCTGCGCTTTATGTCGGACCGATAGGCGACCGTGCCACCGCCGACGGCGAGCCGCTCGTGCTGGTGGAAGCCAATATCGGACAAGGCGTTGTGGCGGCACCGTTGTCGAAGTACGGCCGGTTTCACACCCGCATCTGCCGTCCGACGAAACTCGACGATGAGGATCGCGCGCGTGTGTGCGCCTATGCCGCCGAACGCATCGGCTTTGATTACGACCTCAAAAACGTCATCGACCTGTTGCGTTATCTGCTTCCGCTTCCCGTGCCGCAACGCTGGCGCCGGCGCATGATCTCGCTCGGGTCGGGTCATCCGACGCGCATCATCTGTTCGGCATTGATCGCGCAGGCGTTCGAAACGGTACGCTACCCAATCCTGCCGAAAGTCACGCGACTTGATAGCGAAGCGGCGCGTCAGGAGATTCTGGAGATTCGGCATTCTTCGCTTTATGCGCCGCGCGACTTCGATATCTCCCCTTACTTCGAGGTCGTGAAACCGACGCTCGTCCGTGGCTTCGATTACAAGGCGATGGCCTGGGCGGACCTGCCGGCTGCTGATCCGGACCAAATGATCGCGCTGGTTCCAGCAGACAACACGCTATCACCGGTCGCATAGCCGCCGGTCTTGCCCTGCGGCGTGGCACAGCTTAATTGTGCCGGCATGATCGACGCCGCCACCAAAGCAGTTTCGCAAATGTTCACCCCGGCCTTGCGGCATGTGCTGCTCAAGGCAGTCGGCCTCGCCTTGATTCTCATCACGCTCATCGGCATTTTCCTGCAGCGCATGCTGTCCGCATGGGCGGAAACCGGCGCCCATTGGGCCGAGCAGACCACCGGTGTTGCACCCCACGCTGCCTGGTCCGCGCTCGCTTGGGTGCTGTCGATCACGGCGGGCCTGGGTATCATCACAGGCGCGCTGTTCCTCATGCCGGCGGTGGCCGCATTTGTCGGCAGTTTTTTTGTCGACGAGATCGCCGATGCGGTCGAGGGCGAGCACTACCCCGCTGAGCCGCTTGGGCGTGCCTTGCCGTTTTTCCGCGCGCTGGTTGAAGGCTTGAAATTCGCCGTACTGGCGCTGTTGGTCTATCTCTGCGCGCTGCCGTTCATCCTGTTTGCCGGCCTTGGCGTGATTATCCTGTTTCTTGCGAATGCCTATCTGCTCAGCCGTGAATATTTCGAACTCGCCGCGATGCGCTTCCTCCCGCCAGGTGAGGCAAAGGCGATGCGAAAGGCCAATGCAATCTATGTGTTCCTGGCCGGAATGATCGTGGCCGTGTTCGTATCGATACCGATTCTCAATTTCGCAACACCCGTTTTCGCCATGGCGTTCATGGTGCACATTCACAAGAAGCTGTCAGATCCTCTGTTTCAGGTGATCGAAGCGCCACGCTGATTGTTAGCTCTTCGATCGCATATCGATCACCCGCTTGGCCTTGCCGAGGGAACGTTCGACGGTGCCGGGCTTGACCGTCCGCACTGTCGCGGTCACTCCGATCAATTCCTTGATGTGATGAGCGAGCTCACGGTCGCATGTGGCAAAGATTCCATCGGCGGCATCGGGGCGCGATTCAACGACCACCGTAATGTCATCGAGACGATCAACGCGGCGCAGTTCGATGACGAAATGCGGCGCCAGCCGCTCATCTTTAAGGATGATCTCTTCAATCTGGCTAGGGAATACGTTGACGCCGCGCACAATCATCATGTCATCGGATCGCCCGGCGATTTTCTCCATTCTGCGCATTGAGCGCGCCGTGCCTGGCAGCAAGCGCGAAAGATCACGGGTGCGATAGCGCACAATCGGCATCGCTTCTTTGGTCAAGGTTGTGAAAACCAGCTCGCCGACCTCGCCATCCGCCACGGCCTTGCCGGTCACCGGATCGATCACTTCCGGATAAAAATGATCTTCCCAAATATGCGGCCCGTCTTTGCTCTCGATGCATTCGCAG
Source organism: Pseudolabrys sp. (assembly GCA_035260465.1). GTDB lineage: Bacteria > Pseudomonadota > Alphaproteobacteria > Rhizobiales > Xanthobacteraceae > Pseudolabrys. The sequence continues at coordinate 9,693 of DATFVF010000209.1, forward strand.
GAGACGCCAGGTCCGATGATCTCGGACAGTCCATAATTGTCGATGGCGTGCAGATCGAAAGCATCTTCGATCTCCGCGCGCATGGCATTGGTCCAGGGTTCTGCGCCGCACATGGCGATCTTGAGCGAACATTGCCGCGGATCGACACCCTGCGCATGAAACTCATCGAGTATCGCGAGGAAGTAGCTGGGCGTCACGAAGATGACGTCGGGCTTGAAGTCCGCAATCAACCGCACTTGCCGCTCGGTCATGCCGCCCGACACCGGCACGACCGTCATGCCGAGCCGCTCAGCGCCGTAGTGGAAGCCGATGCCGCCGGTAAAAAGGCCGTAGCCGTAGGAGTTCTGCACCAACATGCCGGGTTGGCAGCCCGCCGCGCGCATCGAGCGCGCCATCAGGTCGGCCCAAGTCTCAAGATCGCGCCGGCTGTAGCCGACAACGGTGGGCTTGCCGGTGGTTCCGGACGAGGCATGCACACGCAGCACTTGTTCGCGCGGTATCGCGAACATGCCGAACGGATAGTGGCTGCGCAGATCGTCTTTTATCGTGAATGGAAATTTTCGCAAATCATCCAGTGATTTCAAATCATCGGGATGCATGCCCGCCTTATCGAATGTCTTCTTGTAGTGCCCGACGTTGCTATAGGCGTGATTGAGAGTCGACTTCAGCCGTTTCAGCTGAAGCGCGCCAATCTCGTCGCGCGAGGCAATTTCGATCGCGTCGAATTTCTCCCGGCGCGGCGTGAGATTAACGCCTTTTAGCTGCAGACGCGGCATTCGCTCCCCCGGAGCAGGTTAGATGTTGCGTCAGATTTTTCGCTGCGCGGCGTTCCAGTGTTTCTCGAGATTAGCGATCAAGGCCGGGCTGAAATGGCAATAGGCCTGCTCGCGACAATACACCGCCATATAGCGGCGGAAGGTGTCCAGCGGTTCTTCGCCGACACGGAATGCACGCCGATTGCCGGCGGCACTGACCACACCCGAACCTGTAAAGTCATCGACCACGCGCGCAATGGCCTGCTCCATCTGGTCCGGCGGCACGATCAGATCGCAAATCATGCGGCCCTCGTGGCTATCACATTCAAAGCGACGGCCCATCAAGATCGCCTGACGGGCAGCGCGCGCGCCGACGAACCGCGTCAGCCGCAAATTGGCTGCGCCCGGAATAATGCCTTCCTTGCGCGCAGGAAGCGTCATGTACGCATCGCTTCCGGCAACCACGTAGTCCATCGCGAGCAGATACTGACAGCCGCCGCCAATTGCGAACGCATCGACGCCCGCGATCCATGGCTTCTCACGCGTGCCGCCATAGAGTTCGTCGGGGTTTGCGCCGTCCATCGCGAGGCCGCGAAACATTTTATTCACAATGCCCATGTCGCGGCGGATGTACCAAAGATAGGGAATCTTCCCGCGATAGAGATGGGTAAGGTTGATCCCGCTCGAAAAGACCTTGCGGCCTTTGTATTTCGGATGATCGACAAAATCGCCGCGCAGCACGCAAATTTCGCTCATCGGATCAAGAAGAGCGATGTCGGCGGCGGTCTCGCTATCATCGAGCGTATCGTTGTCTTCAGCGTTGAGAAAGCGCGGATTTTTTATGGTGACGACGGCCGCCTTGCCTTGCCGCTCAATTTTTGCCGGACCGAAATCAACGACGTTCTGCTTGATGAATTCCGCCGAGCGTTCGATTGCCTCGAACTTGGGGAGCAGCATCGCATGGCAAAGATGCATGCCGGTGTCACTTTTGCTCAACACATGCGACAGGAAGATACCCTGATCGACCTCGACGCCATCTTTTTCGCTCTGCATCAACGCGTTTTCGGCGTCGACTTGCTTTTGGGTGGGCGCCAGCCCCGGGACCAATTTCGCGGCAGCGAATGCCAGTTCGTCCACGCGCCGGAATTCCGAAAGATTTTTGGTGAGCTTGCGATAGATCGTTTCGGCGTGACGCGTGAGAAACGCTTCGCGAGCCCGACGGCAATCTGCGAGAATGACGTCCACCGCCACTTGTTGTTCTGGCGTCCGCCTGGGTTTTACCGGCAGTTTCGCAAGAAACTCGCTACCGCGACGCCAGAAGTTTGTTCCAGCTGAAGCGTCCCGCTTGAATGCGGTCGTTACGCGTGGCCACGCTTTGGTCCAAGCAGCGGCAGCATTCGCAGGCAATCCGGCCCGGTAAAGGATCTCATTCGTGTCACGACGGATGAGTTCTCTCGTCTTTGCGATCGCGGAGCCTTCCATACACGCACTCCCGGACTTTTATTGTTTTAGATGACCGTTTTACCCGGCCATTGGCACAAGTCGCTGATAATGCATTTTTCGCACAGCGGCTTGCGCGCGACGCAAGTGTAACGCCCGTGCAGAATAAGCCAATGGTGCGCGTGGCGCTTATATTGCGTCGGCACCACCTGCTCCAGTTTGGTTTCGACCTCAAACGGAGTCTTGCCGGTGGCAATCCCGGTGCGGTTGCCGACACGAAAAATATGCGTATCGACCGCAATTGTTGGCTCGCCGAAAGCAATATTGAGGACGACATTGGCGGTCTTGCGGCCAACTCCGGGAAGCTCCTCCAACGCTTCCCGCGAGCGCGGCACTTGCCCGCCATGCTCGGCGAGGAGTTTCTGCGACAAGGCGATCACATTTTTAGCCTTGGTGCGAAACAGGCCGATGGTCTTAATCAACTCGCGGACGCGCGCTTCCCCGAGCGCAGCCATTTTCTCCGGTGTGTCGGCGAGCGCGAAGAGCGCCGGCGTCGCCTTGTTGACGCCGGCGTCGGTCGCCTGGGCCGAGAGCACCACCGCGACCAGCAATGTGAAGGGATTGATGTGCTGAAGCTCGCCTTTGGGCTCCGGATTGGCGGCCTTGAAGCGGCGAAAGGCCTCCTCGACCTGCGCTGTTGTCCATTGCGGCAAGATACCTGCCGC
>DATFVF010000210.1:0-21806 GCA_035260465.1 Pseudolabrys sp.
GGGCGGCTTGGGCGGCTCAGGGGGTTTGCCGTTGCCATTGCCGCCACTTTGACCGTAGGCGGGAATGGTGAAGCCTAAGGCGGCCACGCAACAAAGCGTGGCAAAGAACTGACGCAACTCGAGAGTAAACCGCATTTTCCCCGTCGGATGTTTTGATCTTGGCCCGTCCGCCCGCCCTTCGGCTCTGTGTGCGACCGGATTGGGACGCTAATACGGCGATGATTTACCTTGTAAATCTGCGCCTCCAAACCGGGTGGCGCGTCTAAAGTGGAAATCCCCGATCAGGACTTGGCCCTAACCAGCCGATTTTGTCCAGCGTAACCGCGTTCTATGACGGGCCAGCTTGGCAGGGGCAGGAACGCGCGATAAGCCGGTCCTGCGCTTTTGCCGGTTTCCTGTCGAGTTTCCGATGCGCAATGCACTCGCCTGCCTCGCTCTCACGGCACTGGCTATAGCCGGTTTTTGGACTTGGCTCGGCAGCCCATTGCCTATGCAACAATTCCAGCTCGGACGCGGCGAAAAGCTCTATTGCGTGTCCTACACGCCCTTCCGCGGCGCCCAGACGCCGCTTGACCCCTCAACAATGATTCCCGCCACCCAGATTGAGGACGACCTCGTTCGTCTGGCTCAGATTTCCGATTGCGTGCGGACTTACTCGGTCGATTTCGGGCTGGACCAAATTGCGGGTATCGCGGCCAAACACGGGTTGAAGGTCATGCTTGGCCTGTGGCTGTCGAGCAATCTGGAAAAAAGCCGCTACCAGGTTGAAACGGCAGTCGCGGTCGCCAACAAATATCCGGGCACGGTTCGCTCAATTGTCGTCGGCAATGAGGTCCTGTTGCGCGGCGACATGACCGCCATCGACCTCGCCAGCACCATCCGTGCGGTCAAGGCCCGCGTCCACGTTCCGGTGACCTATGCTGACGTATGGGAATTCTGGCTGCGCAATAGCGATGTGGCAAACGCAGTCGATTTCATCACCATTCATATATTGCCGTACTGGGAGGACCTTCCGGTTGCAGCGCGCGATTCCGCTTCGCATGTCGATACGATCCGCCGTCAGGTCGTAAATACTTTCCCCGCAAAGGAAGTGTTGATTGGCGAAGTTGGTTGGCCAAGCGCCGGACGCATGCGTGAGGGTGCGTTGCCATCGCCGGTCAACCAGGCGCGCGTCGTCCAGGATGTCCTTACGCTCAGCAAGCGGGAGAATTTCCACGTCAATATCATTGAGGCGTTCGACCAGCCGTGGAAGCGCGCGCTCGAAGGAACAGTCGGCGGCCATTGGGGGCTACTCGACGCCGCAACTCGTGCACCGAAGTTTGCCGGGACTCTGGCGGTCTCCAACCACCCGCTCTGGCTTTGGCAGGGCGGCGGTGGAATTTTGTTTGCCGTGATTGTGTTTGGCGCGGCGATATCGGTTCGCACCAAAGACACTTCGACGATGCTCTGGTTCGCGATCGGCGCGAATGCATTAGCCGGCGGGACGTTCATCGGCTGGACCATTGAGAATATACCGATCGAAAGCCTGGGCGTCGGCGGTTGGTCCCGTTCACTCTCGCTCGCAGTTGTCGCGGCGGTTGCACCGGTTGCCCTCAGCATCGCGATCATGCGTGGGACGCCTGTGCCCAGCTTCGGACGCATGTTCGGACCAAAGGATCAACGCATTCAGGACCCACTCGCTCTGCTGGTCGGCGCAACGCTCGTCGCCACGATGTTGTTGGCGTTTGTCGTCGCACTTGGCCTCGTCTTCGACCCGCGTTACCGCGATTTTCCGTTCGCGCCGCTCACCGCGGCAGTGGTGCCATTTCTTGTGCACAGTTTTACGGTTGCCCGCCCGAAGGGATCGCGCTGCGTAGCCGAAACGGTAGGTGCCGCAATGCTTGCGCTATCGGCGTGCTACATCGTGTTTAACGAAGGGTTCGCCAATTGGCAGTCGCTGTGGGTGTGCGCGGTTCTGGCGGTGCTGGCTATCAATCTGGCTCGGGCACGCGACGCGCCAGGCTAAGGACTAGCAATCCAATCGCCAGCGACGACAACCCGATATTGTAAAGCACGATACCGAAGGAAGCGGCCGCGAGTGCGACGGCAAAGAGCACCAGAGACGGCCGGAGGAAGTTAAGCGCGGCGGCAATCAACGCAAACCAGCCAAACACCGAATAAGTGAAGAGCGCAATTGTGATCTGGCGCGTGAAGCACAGCCACGTGTCCAATCCCGCCTGACACGCAAGCCCAACATTCGATTGCTCGACCGCGAGGTAGCGCATGTATAGGGCATAGCCGATCGAACAAAACCCTACGATGAGAAGGTAGTTGGTCGCGCGCGCGCTCGGAAGAAACAATTTCATCCGATGAGTATGCCGCTGTGTTGGTGCGACGACAATCAATGTTGTGCGATTTGCTCGCCATCGTATCTGGCCGCCCGGCAGGGTGTTCGGGCAGCGGCGAAATGGGCACAAAGACCAGTCGCCGCTATGCTGTTCGGGAGTGGGCCGACCACGAGCCGATAGCCGGTAGCACCGGCGCGGCGTTCACGGGCAGCAAGTGGATACATGCCGCTCAGCAACGGACCGAAGCTTGCCTTCACAGTCGTCCAACGCTGGCGGATACCGTCCACCGTTGCGGCGCCACCGAGATCGAGACCGAATTCGATTGGATTTGTCGTGGACACTTCGGAATCGGCCGGCGGGGCAGCGGCCACACGCGGCGGCGGCAACGGCACAGCGTCTGCGCTCGGCGCGTCAGGCCTAATGGCCAGCGTAGCAATCGGCGTTGGTATCGCGAGGTTGGCCGTAGGCGGTGGGCTGCCTGTGACAGTTGGCATGGCAATTGGGGGGCTGGGCAATGCTGGTTTTGCCGCGAGCGCTGCCGTGGTGGCCGCTTGTTTTTTGATTGCGCCGGTCATGTCGTCGATGCTGCTTTCGAGCAACGCGATACGTCCGAGCAATCGCTCGCGGTCGGCCGTGAGTGCGCGCACTTGCCCCGAAAGTAACTGCACGTCAGATTCGAGCTGCGCAATGCGCGGGGGCATTTGTGCGATGGCGGGCTCTTTGATTGCAAAGATTCGTCGCAAGCGCTCGGTTGCGTTCTCCGTCTGCGTCGTAATCGCGAGGATTAACAGGGCAATCGCCGCCGCTCCGCCCCAACCGCCCAGCCACAAAAGCGTTGTTAAATCGCGGCTCGGTCTGCGAGGCTCGCGCAAATCGGGTTCCAGCGGCGCATGCTCGATCGCCATGGGGTCCTCGACGGGCGAATCATTGAAAACGTTAGCAGAATCCGGCAAATGCTGCTTTCACCCGCGGCGCATTGAAATGGCGCGGGTCTTTTGCCGACCAGCATGCTGGGTTATGGGATTCGGCGAGCCCCAGCAACACGTCTGAGTTCAACGCAAATGCCCCGACGAAGCTGCCTTGCGATTGTGCTCGCCGCCGGCGAAGGCACGCGCATGCGATCACGGATGCCGAAAGCATTGCATTCGCTCGGGGGCACTTCACTGCTCGCACACGCGATGAACGCGGCCATCGCCGCCGGCACCATGGATCAAGCGATCGTGGTCGGCCCGGATCACGGTGCGGTGGCGGAAGAAGGGCAGAGGGTCGCGCCGAAGGCGCAGATTTTCGAACAGCGCGAGCGGCGCGGCACGGCCCATGCGGTCCTGTCGGCGCGCAAAGCAATCGCAAAGGGCGCGGACGATATCCTGGTGATCTTTGCGGATACGCCGTTGGTGCGCGCTGAGACGCTTTCGAAATTGCGGAAGACGATTGCTGAAGGTGCTGCGGTGGCAGTGCTCGGTTTCAAGCCCGCAAACCCGCACGGCTACGGCCGGCTTCTGATGCGGGGCAACGAATTGGTTGGCATCCGTGAGGAGCGGGACGCCACGCCCGATGAACGTAAAATCGGGTTCTGCAATGGCGGCCTGATGGCACTCGCCGGAGCGCACGCGCTCGCCATCCTTGACCGTATCGGCAATGCGAATGCCAAAGGCGAGTATTATCTCACCGATGCGGTTGCCATTGCCCGGGATATGGGCTTGAAGGCAGTAGCAGTCGAAACCTCGGAGGACGACGTGCGCGGCATCAACACCAAGGCCCAGCTTGCCGAAGCCGAAGCCGTTTTGCAGCAACGTCTGCGCGCGGCGGCGATGGAGGCCGGCGTCACCATGACAGCACCTGATAGTGTGTTTCTCTCGGCCGATACAAAATTTGGCAAGGACATCACGATCGAACCGAATGTTGTATTCGGACCGGGCGTCACAATCGAGGATGGTGCGACGATCCGTTCGTTTTCGCACCTCGAAGGAGCCCATGTCGGCAAAGGCGCGCGCGTCGGACCCTTCGCACGCTTGCGGCCGGGCGCGGACCTTGGCAAGGACGTGCACATCGGCAATTTCGTCGAGATAAAAGAGGCGACAATCGAGACAGGCGCCAAGGTCAACCATCTTACTTACATCGGTGACGCTCGGGTGGGTGAGGGCGCGAATGTGGGTGCCGGCACGATCACCTGCAACTATGATGGCGTCGCCAAGCATCGCACCGATATCGGCAAGGGGGCCTTCATTGGTTCGAATTCCGCTTTGGTTGCTCCCGTCAAGATCGGCGACGGTGCCTATGTGGGCACAGGCACGGTCGTGACCAAGGATGTTCCCGCTGGCGCGCTGGCGCTGGCGCGCACCAAACAGACGGTTAAGGAAGGCTGGGCAAAACGCTTGCGGCAGGTCAAGGCGTTGGGCAAGAACCTGTCTGGAAAGAAGCCGAAAAAATCCTGAAAGCCAGGGCAGCCGCAATTCCGCCAAAGCGGCTTTGTCACACGGCGAAATGCGTTTTGATTTCCTTGTACTTACCGTCGGCGGCTAAACGTTAAGCGATGGGCAAAGGGGCCATCCAAGCGGATGTGCGGAATCGTCGGAATTCTCGGAACTAAGCCGGTCGCCAGCCGGCTGGTCGATGCGCTCAAGCGTCTCGAATACCGCGGTTATGATTCTGCCGGCATTGCGACCCTTGACCATGGTGTGCTCGGCCGCCGCCGCGCCGAAGGCAAGTTACGCGCGCTTGAAATGCGGCTCGAGCGGGAGCCACTCGGCGGCACGATTGGCATCGGCCATACGCGTTGGGCGACCCACGGCCGGCCGACCGAGGACAACGCCCACCCGCATGCGACCGATCTGGTCGCGGTCGTCCATAACGGCATTATCGAAAATTTTCGCGAGCTGCGCGAGCAGCTGACCAAGCGCGGCTGTAAATTTGTTAGCGAAACCGATACGGAAGCTGTCGCACATTTGGTTACGGTGGAAATGCAAAGCGGCAAGGCGCCGGCCGATGCCGTCGCGGCCTCGCTCAAGCAACTGCGGGGCGCATTTGCCCTTGCCTTCCTTTTTACAGGGAAAGATGACCTGCTGATCGGTGCGCGCAAAGGATCGCCGCTCGCCATCGGGTATGGCAAAGGCGAGATGTATCTCGGCTCCGATGCGATTGCGCTCGCACCATTTACGGACACCATCAGCTACCTTGACGACGGTGACTGGGCCGTGCTCTCGCGCAAGAGCGTGGAGATTCACGACGAGCAGGGCCGCAAAGTAGAGCGAGCCATCGTGAAGTCGACCGCGTCCGCGCAATTGGTCGATAAAGGCAACCATAAGCACTTTATGGCGAAGGAAATCCACGAGCAGCCGGAAGTGGTCGGCCACACGCTCGCCCACTACATCGACATGGTGAATGAGCGGGTCGCGTTGCCGGGTCAATTGCCGTTCGACTGGAAAAAACTGAAACGGCTGTCGATCTCGGCCTGCGGTACCGCGTTCTATGCGGGGCTTGTCGCCAAGTACTGGTTCGAGCGTTTTGCCAAACTGCCCGTCGAAATAGATATCGCTTCGGAATTCCGCTATCGCGGCGCACCACTCGAGCCGGGCGATCTCGCGATCTTCATCTCGCAGTCGGGGGAGACGGCCGACACGCTCGCGACGCTTCGCTACGCTAAAGAAAAAAAGCAGCACATCCTCTCTGTAGTGAACGTGCCGACCTCGACCATTGCGCGCGAGAGCGATGTGGTCATGCCAACGCTTGCCGGCCCTGAAATCGGTGTCGCATCCACGAAAGCTTTCACCTGTCAGCTCAGCGCGCTTGCTTGCCTTGCGATTGCTGCCGGCCGGGCGCGCGGCGAGCTGTCGGAAGGTGACGAGCAAAAGCTCGTGCACGGGCTGATCGGAGTTCCGCGCCTGATGGCGGCGGCACTGACGCTTGAACCGCAGATCGAAAAGCTTGCGCAAAACCTCGCCAAGGCGCGCGACGTGCTTTATCTCGGCCGCGGCACCAGTTTTCCCATCGCGCTGGAAGGCGCGCTCAAACTCAAGGAAATTTCTTACATCCACGCCGAAGGCTACGCCGCCGGGGAGCTCAAGCACGGGCCTATCGCACTCATTGATGAAACAATGCCGGTGATTGTGATTGCGCCTCACGACCGCGTCTTCGAAAAGACGGTCTCCAACATGCAGGAGGTCGCAGCTCGGGGCGGAAAGATTATCCTGGTGACGGACCCGCAAGGCGCCAAAGAGGCGACCATCGAGTCGGTTGAGACATTGACGCTGCCGGATATGGCCTCGACGGTAACGCCGCTGGTCTATGCCATTCCGGTACAATTGATCGCATATCATACCGCCGCCGCCATCGGCACTGACGTCGACCAACCGCGCAACCTCGCGAAATCGGTCACGGTGGAATAGACTGGGCCTATGACCGAAATCGACGAGAAGCCCCCTGAGATATTGGCCCCCGACGTGGCGAAAGTAACGGCGTCGCAAACAAGCCTTGCAGGTCGTATCCGCAATTATTTTCTGACCGGTCTAGTGGTGGCTGGTCCGTTAGCGATCACGGTTTGGCTGATCTGGTCAATCGTCACCTGGGTCGACGATTTCGTACGGCCTCTTATTCCGCCGCTCTATCGGCCCGAGAGCTACCTGCCGTGGCCCATTCCGGGTACCGGCCTCATCATCGCCGCCGTCGTCCTCACGTTGCTCGGCTTTCTCACCGCCAACCTGGTCGGACGGACGCTGGTGGAATTGGGCGAGAGCTTGCTCAACCGGATGCCGATTGTGCGTCCCATCTACAAGACAATGAAACAGATCTTTGAGAGCTTATTCTCGAAGACTGGATCGAGTTTCCGCAAGGTCGCACTTGTTGAATTTCCGGCACCGGGCATGTGGTCGCTGGTGTTTCTGTCGCAGCCGCCGAGTATGGACCTCACAAAAAAATTGCCACCGGGAGAACATGTCTCCGCGTTCATGCCCTGCACACCGAACCCGACCACCGGCTTTTTCTTTTACGTGAAGCGCAAGGATCTGATCGAGCTCGATATCACGGTAGAAAACGCGATGACTTTGTTGATTTCGGCCGGCATGGTGCAACCCGACGCCGACGCCCAGAAAAAGCTGGCCACGCTTGCGGCGACAGCCAAGGCGGCACGCGCCAAGCGCAAAGCAGAGAAAGTAGTGGCGGCGGAGTAGGCTAGCCTGCGCGGATCAGTTTGATCGCTTCGTCCTTCCCGAAGAGATAGAGTAGAAGGCGTAGCGCCTCACCGCGGGGTGTGGTGAGACTTGCGTCACGGGACAGGACAAGCGCTGCATCATCCCGCGCCGCGCCGAGATATTTTCCGTGCACTTCGGGTCGCGCGATCTGGAACCCGGGTAGGCCGCTCTGGCGGGTCCCCAAAACATCGCCTTCGCCCCGCAGCCTTAAGTCTTCCTCGGCGATGCGAAAGCCGTCTTCCGTCTCCCGGAGGATGGTGAGCCGGGCCTTGGCGGTTTCACCAAGTGGCGCCTTGTAAAGCAGCAGACACGTCGAAGCATCGGCCCCACGGCCGATGCGCCCACGCAGCTGGTGCAATTGCGCGAGCCCAAAGCGCTCCGCATGTTCGATGACCATGATGGTCGCTTCCGGGACGTCGACCCCGACCTCGATCACCGTGGTGGCGACAAGTAATTTCGTTTCACCGGCAGCGAAACGGGCCATGGCAGCATCCTTGTCGGTGCCCTTCATGCGGCCATGTACCAGATCGATCTGGTCTCCGAATTTCTTACGCAGCTCTTCGAAACGCGCTTGCGCAGCGGCGAGGTCAATTTTCTCGGATTCATCCACGAGCGGACAGACCCAGTAGGCGCGCTTGTTCTCGGCCAGTGCGCGTCCGACGGCGTCTTCAACTTCTTCGAGGCGGGACAGGGGAATCGTGCGGGTATCGATCGGCTTCCGGCCGGGCGGCTTTTCGCGCAGTTCCGAAATATCCATGTCGCCAAAATAAGTAAGCACCAGAGTGCGCGGAATTGGTGTGGCCGTAAGGACCAGCACATCCACCGCTTCCCCTTTCTGCGTCAGCGCGAGGCGCTGGTGCACACCGAAGCGATGCTGTTCGTCAACGATAGCGAGGGCAAGATCGTGAAAGGCGACATCCTCTTGGAACAGTGCATGCGTTCCGATGAGAAGATCGATATCCCCGAGCGTGAGACGATCAAGCGTTTCCTTGCGCGCCGGCCCGCGTTCCCGGCCCGTCAATATTGCCACACGAATGTTAGCGGCTTCCGCGAGCGGCGCAATGGTTGCAAGGTGCTGTCGCGCGAGAATTTCAGTTGGCGCCATGAACGCAGCTTGCCGTCCGGCTTCGATCACGGCGGCGGCGGCGGTCAGGGCAACGACAGTCTTGCCGGACCCGACGTCGCCTTGCAGGAGGCGCAACATCCTTTGAGGGCGGGCGAGGTCCGTGGTGATGTCGTCGACCGCTTTTTGCTGGGAATGCGTGAGCGCGTAGGGCAGTGCCTTCAAGATGCGGGCGCGGAGACGCCCTTCACTGGCGCTGCCGCGGCCCGGCTGACGGCGCATGTGTGCGCGCATCAGTGCCAACGCCAGTTGGCCGGCAAGCAATTCGTCGTAGGCAAGTCGCGTCCACGCCGGATTTTCCGGCTGGATGTCATGGGGCTGTGCGGGCCGATGCAGTTGGCGGAGGGCTGAGGCAAATGCCGGGAAACGCTCGCGTGCGACCCATGCTTCGTCTTGCCATTCGGGCAAATCGGGCAGATGGGCAAGCGCGCCATCGACTGCGCGGCGCAGATTGCCGAGCGCTAGTCCTTCCGTGAGTGGATAGATCGGTTCGACCAGCGGCAGCCCGGCAAAACCTGCCTCGTCCACAATTCGGTCGGGATGCACCATCTGCAACATCCCGTCGTAGAATTCCGCAGTACCAGATATGTAGCGGATCTCGCCCTCAGGCAGCAGATCTTCCAGATAGTCGCGACGTGGATTGAAGTAGGTCAGCGTGATGTCGCCAGTGTCGTCGCTTGCATAGATACGGTATGGCGCGCGCGAACGTCGTGGCGGGCCCGGTCGATGCTTTCCGATAGTGACTTCGACAGTCACGACCTGACCCGGCTGTACGTCCCGAAGTTTCGGCCGGGCACGGCGATCGATCACGCCCGACGGCAGATGAAACAACATATCGACGACACGCGGCGCCTCGCGGTCGAAGAGCCGGGCATAGAGCTTCCCCAGCTTGGGCCCAACGCCGGGCAGGCTGGTGAGCGACGCGAACAGGGGGTTGAGCAAGGGTGGCCGCATAAAGTCATCATTGCAAAGTTTTCAGTGTCGTGCCCGGCCTCGGGCCAGGCGTCCACGCCTTCCTTTTCTTGAATCAAGCCAAGACATCGATGGCCGGGACAAGCCGGCCATGACAAACGGCAGGGCGCCCTCTATATAAGCCCCGCCCGGCCCGTCCGGGTTTTTGGCGTTGGAGAAGCGTGGTGAATACCGGAACGAACCTGTCGAGCGAAGGCCTGGATGCGCGCCGGCGCCGGTTGTTATTTCGATGCTGGCATCGCGGTATCCGCGAAATGGATCTGGTTCTCGGCCACTTCGCCGATGCACATCTCGCGTCCTTGAATGACGGGGATCTCGGCGAGCTCGAGCGTTGGCTTGACGTTCCGGATCAACAAATCTTCGCGTGGGTCAATGGCATGGAGCCCACCCCGGCCGAATTCGATACGGCGCTTTTTCGCCGTCTTGGCGAATTTCATAGCAAGGGTGAGGCGTGAGCACGGCCAGCAAATCACCGGCCGAGCAAATCAAGCGGGGCCAGGCGCTCACGTTGGCACAAGTTGCCGACGGCGCCGAAGGATTGGTGCTGGCCGACCTTGCCCGCGCCATCGCCGCGAGCAAGGCCGTACCGGCGGTCTCGCTCGCCGTGATTTGCCGCGACGGCCAACGCATGGCGACGCTGTCGCGCGCATTGTCGTTCTTCGGGCCCGACATCGAGGTGATGGAATTCCCGGCCTGGGACTGCCTGCCGTACGACCGGGTATCGCCCAACGCCGCCACGGTCGCGCAACGCATGACCGCGCTGTCGCGACTCACGCGTGTGAAGGGACGCGACAAGCCGTCCGTGCTGCTGACCACCGTCAATGCCGCGCTACAACGCGTACCGGCACGAGACTTCGTCGCAACCCACGCGCTCTCGGTCGCTGTCGGCAACGTCATCGGAATGCAGGGTGTGATCGCTTGGTTGGAGCTTAACGGCTTCATGCGTGCGTCGACTGTGCGCGAGCCAGGGGAATACGCCGTGCGCGGTGGCATTCTCGATCTCTATCCGCCGGGCATCGACACGCCGGTGCGGCTCGATTTCTTCGGCGACTCGCTTGAGACTATTCGCGCCTTCGATGCACAGACACAGCGCAGCGACGAGCAATTGCGCGGGCTCGATTTAGTGCCGGTAGCCGAATTCCAACTTCTGACCGAGACGATCCGCCGTTTTCGTACCGGCTACGTGGCCCAATTTGGCGCCACGACGCCAGACGATCTCCTTTACGAGGCGGCAAGCGAGGGCCGCCGCTATCCGGGCATGGAACACTGGTTGCCGCTGTTTCACGACAAACTGGAAACGGTCTTCGACTATCTTCCCGGCACAGCAGTCGCCTTGGAGAATCTGTCTGAAGATGCTGCCCATGAGCGGTTCGCACAGATTGCCGATTATTACGACGCCCGCCACGAAGCTCTGAAGCAAGGTGTAACGCCACCCTACAAGCCGCTGCCGACCGAGCGCCTTTATCTCGGCGAGGATGAATGGAAAGAGCGGCTGGGATCGTTAGCACTTGTCCGGCTGACGCCATTCGCGGTGCCAGAGACAAATGCGCTCGACGTGGGAGCGCGGCAGGGTCGGAATTTTGCGGCCGAGCGGGCTGAGCCCGGCGCGAATGTCTTTGAAGCGGTGAGCGCGCATGCATCGGCATTGCAATCTGCCGGCAAGCAGGTGGCGATCGCCCTGTGGAGTGAGGGCGCGCGCGAGCGCATGAGCCATGTGCTCGCAGATCATAAGCTCCACAACTTAACGCCAGTCGCGAACTGGCCGCAGGCGCTGGGCCTCCCCAAACCGACGATTGCACTCGCTGTGCTCGGTATCGAATCCGGGTTCGAAACCGACGACGCCGCAATCATTAGCGAGCAGGACATTCTTGGCGACCGTTTGGTCCGGCCGCGACGTGCCGCTCGGCGCGCGGAAAACTTCATCGCTGAAGCCACCAGTTTGGCCCCCGGCGATCTCGTTGTGCATGTCGATCACGGCATCGGCCGTTTTGAGGGTCTCCAGGCCATCGAGGCCGTCGGAGCACCGCATGACTGCCTGGAAATTCGTTACGCCGAAGGAGCCAAACTTTATTTACCGGTCGAAAACGTCGACCTGCTGTCCCGCTATGGATCCGAAGAGACGACCGTTGACCTAGACAGGCTTGGCGGCGGCAACTGGCAGGCGCGCAAAGCCCGCATGAAGAGCCGCATCCGCGAGATCGCGGGTGAATTAATAAAGATCGCAGCGGAGCGGCAGTTGCATGAGGCGCCGCGGCTTACCGTTGGTCCTGGAGCCTATGACGAGTTTTGTGCGGGGTTCCCGTACGAAGAAACCGACGACCAGCTCGCCGCTATCGATGCGACTATCAAGGACTTAGGCTCAGGACGCCCGATGGACCGGCTTATCTGCGGTGACGTCGGCTTTGGCAAGACGGAAGTGGCGCTGCGCGCTGCATTCATGGCGGCAATCGGCGGCAAACAGGTCGCGATCGTGGTGCCGACCACCTTGCTTGCGCGTCAACATTTCAAGACATTTTCCGAGCGCTTCCGCGGATTCCCCATCAACGTCGCACAGGCGTCGCGGCTCGTGCCCGCCGCGGAAATGAGCAAGGTCAGGGTGGGGCTTGCCGACGGCAGCGTCGATATTGTGATCGGCACCCATGCGCTGCTCGGCAAGAACATAAAATTCAAGGATCTGGCGCTCCTGGTCGTGGACGAAGAGCAGCATTTTGGTGTTGCTCACAAGGAGAAACTCAAGACGCTACGCTCGGAAGTGCACGTGTTGACGCTGACCGCGACGCCGATTCCGCGCACGTTACAACTCGCACTGACCGGCGTGCGCGATCTTTCCATTATTGCCTCGCCGCCGGTCGATCGCCTGGCGGTGCGCACCTTTGTGTCGCCATTCGATCCGATCACAGTGCGCGAGGCGCTGCTGCGCGAAAAATATCGCGGCGGACAGGCATTCTACGTCTGTCCGCGCATCGAAGATATTGCGGGCGCCAAAGACTTTCTCGACAAGAATATTCCAGAAGTGCGTGTCGCAGTCGCACACGGGCAGATGCCGCCGACCGTATTGGACGACATCATGTCGGCCTTTTACGATGGCAAATACGATGTGCTCTTATCGACAACCATTATCGAGTCCGGGCTCGATATTCCGAGCGCCAATACTCTGATCGTTCATCGAGCCGACCGGTTTGGCCTGGCGCAACTCTATCAACTGCGCGGCCGCGTGGGGCGCGCCAAGCTTCGCGCCTATGCACTGCTTACCTTACCGGCGCAGCAAAAGATCACGCTGCAGGCCGAACGACGACTCAAAGTATTGCAATCGCTCGATACGCTCGGCGCGGGGTTCCAACTCGCGTCGCACGATCTCGATATCCGTGGTGCCGGTAATCTGCTTGGCGAAGAGCAATCCGGCCACATCAAGGAAGTCGGCTTCGAACTTTACCAACAGATGCTGGAGGAGGCGGTGATGAGCCTGAAGGCCGGCATCACGGCGCCCGTCGCCGACCGCTGGTCGCCGCAAATTACAGTCGGTACGGCGCTGCTCATCCCGGAAGACTACGTCGCCGACTTGTCAGTGCGACTGGCGCTTTATCGGAGGCTTGCGGAAATCGAAGACGAGCGCGAGCTTGAGAGCTTCGCGGCGGAGCTGGTTGATCGTTTCGGCAAACTGCCTGAGGAGGTCGAACACCTTTTACAGGTGGTGGCGATCAAGGCCTTAAGCCGACGAGCCAACGTGGAGAAAGTCGAAGCCGGACCAAAGGGGATCGTACTTTCGTTCAGAGAGAACATATTTGCCAATCCCGAGGGCTTGATCGCGTTCATCCGCGAGCAGGGCCGTGCCGTGCGCATGCGCAACGACCCAAAAAATGCCAAGGGCCAGCAGCTGGTGTTTTTCGAGGACTGGCCGCGTCCGGAGGATCGCCTAAAGGGCACCGCAGCCGTATTGCGCAGGCTTGTTTCGATAGCGGAGCAAGCCAAGGCGGCTTAGTGCGGCATCCTCAAAACAGGTTTGATGGTCGCGCCCGCACTTGATTCCGATGCAGCCCGATTGATGTCGGCGAGCGGGTAAAACGCGATCATCTTCTCGACCGGAAACCGGCCGGCCATAATGTAATCGACAAGCTGCGGGATGAAGTCCTGTGGCATGCTATCGCCTTGAATCACGCCGCGCACGGTCCGACCATTTTGCAGAAACGGCGTTTCGAATGACGCCTCCGTGCCTTTGCGCGCACTTCCAAGCAACACGCAGGAGCCGGCCGGCATCAGCGCGTCGACTGCCTCGCGCAAGACGGTGGGCAGCGCGGAGGTTTCCAGCGTGTAGCGCGCGCCGAGACCGGTAATTTTGCGGATCGCCTCAACCACGTCGGCGCGCCCGCTGTGGCTGATCGTGTGTGTCGCGCCAAGCTCGCGCGCGAGCGCGAGGCGATGGTCGTGCACGTCGACCGCTATGATCGGGTCGCAACCCGCGATTTTCGCAGCCATTAAACCCGAAAGCCCGACCGCGCCGACACCGAACACCACGAAACTATCTCCGGCGCGAGGCTTCATGACATTGAGCACGGCACCGGCGCCCGTCTGCCCGCCGCAGGCGAGCGCGCAAACATGTTCGACCGGTGCATCGCTACGCACTTTTACGGCGAAGCGCTCATTAGCGATGGTGAAATTGCCAAATGAGGATTGCTGGAAGAATGCGCTGTAGACGGGTTTGCCGTTTTTTGAATGTAACGTTGAGCCGTCGGCACGGGTGCCGTTCATCTTGAGGTCAAAAGCGTGCAGGCAATAACTTTGGCGTTGTGTCTTGCAATTCGGGCATTCGCCGCACCAAGGGTAGGCCATCACCACATGGTCACCGGACTTGAAGTGTCTCACCGCGCTGCCGACCGCACGTACAATGCCGGCACCCTCGTGACCGAAAACTTTCGGAAATTGTGTCGGATAGTATGCGTCACGGCCGTGCAAATCGGTGGCGCACATGCCGGAAGCGACGACCTCGACCAGCAATTCATCGGGCCGCGGATCGCAGAGATCAATTTGTTCGACGTTAAAAGGGCCCGAGCGCTCGTGCACCACGGCGGCTGTGATCTTCATAGCGAGCGTCCGGGACTATTCGGCAGCGTCGGCAGCCTGCGCGGTTCGCGCAATCGCCTCAGCGAGATATTCCGGTTCCTGGGCGCCCGACACCGCAAATTTTCCGCTGAAAATAAAGCAAGGCACGCCCTCGATGCCCGCTTCTTTTGCGGAAAGCGCTTCGCGCTCGACTTCCGCTACGTCGCGGTCGCTCTCTAATGCAGCGCGGACATCCTCCGGGTTGAGCCCTATATCGGCCGCTGCCTGCACCAGTACGGCATGGTTGGTCAGATCCGCACCTTCGGTGAAATAAAGATCCATCAAATTCTGCTTCATTTCTGCCGCTTTGCCGATTTCGTCTGCCCAGCGGATCAGCCGATGCGCGTCGAGCGTGTTGGGCTGTCGGCTGATCTTGTCGATGGCGTAGGTGAGGCCCTCGGCCGATGCCGCCGCTGATACGCGCTGTGCGATGCCTTTGTATCGCTCGGGGGATCCGAACTTGGTCGTGAGATATTGCTCACGCGAAATTCCTTCGCGCGGGATCCAATCATTGAGAAAATACGGACGCCAGTGCACCTCAACCGGGATATCGGGATTGAGCGCGATCGCTTTCTCAAGCCGTCGTTTGCCGATGAAACACCACGGGCAGACTACGTCGGATACGACGTCGATACGGACAGGTTGGTAATCGGACATAGCGAGCTCCTGTTCGGAGCTAGCCTAAGCCGCTGCTTATTCTGCCGCAACCATGCGGCTGCCCATTACGCGCATCATCAGCGTGTCGAGCGTGTCGCCGGCCTTGAGCGTCGCGAGCGTTACGTTGGCGGTAAGCGGGTCGGCTCGCTGCGGCGTGAGCATGTTGCTCTTGAGAGTTCCGGCAAGCCGGCGAGCAATCACGTGGGCGCCGCGCAAGTCGGTTTGTGTGAACGCAACAAGGATCGCACCCTCTTCGTCGCGGGTCGCAAAATCGATATTGCGGATAAGCCGCGTCATCAGCCGTGCTGCATCAAGGCTGGCACGTTCGTCGGATGCGCCGTTGAAGGAAAAGCGCGCGACCGACAGGGGCAGGCTGCGGTCTGCGGCCTCAACCGTCACCTTGCCCAGGTCGCGCCAGAACGAGTCTCGCGTCAGTAAGCCACTCTCGGGGTCGAACATGCCTTCTGTGTCGAGCGACTTGAGCATGCGCTTGAGGCGCGCCTCAAATGCGCGCATGCGCACCAAGGGCACCATGCGCGCCACCAATCTTCCCGGATCGGCGGCTACCTGGTCGATATTGGGTAACGCGTCAGCGAATTCCGGCGGGGCTTCGCCGATTATCGCGACTGGAATGTCTCGAAAGCGCGACTCTTGCGCCAGCACAGTGAGGAATGCTTCGACCATGCGAAGAGAAAAACCATCGCCGACGACAATACCGTCGATGTCTCGCGTATTGAGGTGTTTAGCGGCAGCTTCGACACTGAGCGCACCGGCCATCTTGACGCGTTCACCCATGGCCACACTGAGCGCCGGATAGAGCGGGCCTCGGCCGGCGATGAGCACGGTGGCGTCGTCAAGCGCGTCGCCCACCGGCAACATCGGCAGTTGCCCATTATGGGAAGCGAACATTTCGATCCGGCGCAACACTGTCGCGTGAAGTGCGCGCACTCGCATGGCCGACTGCAGGCGCGCGAGCAGCCGTTCGATCGGAAGTGCGGCGTCGGCCGGCAAAGCGATCGGGACAGCCGCGTCTTCGTCGCCGTGTACCCGCGCGATGACCGGCACGATCGGCCCATTCACCGTTGCGATTTGTAGACAAAGCATCCGGGCGGAAGGCTCATCTGTCGGAGGACCCGGCTCGGCGATCAGCACGGCCGATGGTTTGACGGTCAGGAATGCTGTGGGTGCATCGGCCCATTTCGCCTCAACGATAGGAAAAGCACCGGCGGCGCTTAGCGCTTCGACGAGGCCAGTCACCGAATGCTCGGCGACCACGATGAGCGGACCTTGAAGCGACATCAATGTGCACGCACGGTTTACAGAATGCGCGAAAGCTTAGATGACCGCTGTTAATGCCGCGTCAACGACAAGCTGAAATTAGGCGGCTTCGGGTGCGCCGCGTGGCTGAAATGCCCCGGATATCAGCGGATTGACACCTCGCGCCTGCAATTCCGCGCGCAAGGCCGCGCGGTTTGCCGTAGTGCCAGCGAGCCGCTGGCCTAGATCGGCGTCGGGCAATGTCACGACGGTCGCGTCCGGATCGGCCTGCCCAATCAAGGTATCCACCTCGCGCTGAAGGAAGCGGTAGCCGCCGATGCCAATCGTGCCGGATGGCGGAGCTGTAATGATGAGCGTTTGTGCTGCGTGCTCGATCCGGCAAGCAAAGCCGGTGTCGACATAGCCGGCGGCGTCGGGCGCGAGATGGGGGTCCTGGCCACGCTCCGCCCCGGGCGGGAAGGCATGCGTGGGGACCATAGGACCGCGCAGCGCCAACGTGCCAGAAGCGCCGCGCCCAGTCTCGATCACAGTTATTGCACCGACTGTTTGGCGCGGAGCGCTGATGACCCCGTGCGTGAGCGGCACCGGCAGACCGTCAGCGCCGCGTCGCGCCGCGACAAGACCGATCTCTCCGAAACTGGTCACATCGACTACGGGCGTCGCACCTTCCGGCGGCCTGGCCAAAGCCAGCCGCTCCGGCGCTCGCCACAGCGCGATGATCGTCCGGATTTCGGCGCGGGGCAGGGCGGCGGTTGCGAGCGGCGGGAGCAGGGCTTCTGGCAGCACCACCACGCCGTCCTTGAGCGAGCGGCATTGTGTCGCGAACGGGTCGGGATCAAATCCGTGGTGCAAATGCAACGCGCCGCCGGACAACAGCCAAGGCAGCATCGTGAGAACGATGCCCGCAAATGAACCGGTTGGAATTGTCGACAGCAGCGATGTGTTGGCTGCGATATTGGCTTCCAGAAAAATTGCCAGCCCCCCGGCTATCAGCTCGGCATGGCTACGCGCCACGGGAAAGAGCCCTCTCGGATCCAGGCCAAACGTGACGGCCGCGACGTGCGCGGCGGCGGGACCTGAGCGGATCGGCGTCATAAAGACTTCGGTGCTGCGGGAATCAAACACGTCGTCGAGTGGCACGATGCCGTCAGGCAGACCGCGCCCGAAGCTACAGAGGTAGCGGATCGGAAAGAGCTCGACAGCGGCCTGCACCGCAATGTCTGTGTGGACGACTGATCCAATGCACGATGAGGTAATAATGGCTTTGGCGCCGACATCGCGGAGGGCCGCAACCATGTCGTGCCGGCGCCAGAGCAACGGCATCGGCACGGCGATCATGCCGGCCCGCAATACGCCGAGAAATGCGATCACACTTTCAACGGTGTTCGGTAGCTGCATCGCCACCACGGTGTCAGTTTGCAAACCAAGCCCACGCAGCCGTGCCGCAAGCGCTGAGATCGCCCGGTCAGTCTGCGCAAAACTCAGTTCACGCGGGGCATGGTCCGTAACAGCTTTGCGGTTTGGTGGATCAGCAAGCGCTAACGCATCGGGGTGGCGTACGCCAGCGCGCCGGAACAGGTCGTCGAGCGTAGCGGTTGAACCCGCTAGATGCCTACCGTCGCCGAGGATCATGGGTCGAGCCTCAAGGCTTTAGGTCCTTCTGCCACCAAGTCTCCGGCAAATAGCCAAACAACGACGTCCGAGAGGGATGCTCGATTCGCATCCAGCGGGCTACCCATTGCACTGGCGGGAAATAAAGGGGCACCACGTAGAAACCAGAAAGCAGAACGCGATCGAGCGCACGCGTCGCTGCGACAAAATCGGTTCGGCTCGTGGCTCCGAGCATGGCGGCGATCATGGCGTCGACGGCTTTCGACTTGACCCCCATGTAGTTGCGGCTGCCTTGTTGGTCGGCGGCTGCGGCGCCCCAATAAAATAACTGTTCGTTGCCGGGCGAGAGCGACTGCTCCCAACGGTATTCCATCATGTCAAAATCGAAACCAATCCGTCGCCGCTCGAATTGTGTGGCGTCGACAGTGCGCACGCGCGCTTCGATGCCCGCACGTTTAAGGTTACGCACAAAGGCGAGCGCGAGTCGTTCCTGGTCACGCGTTGTGGCGAGGATCTCGAATGACAATGGGCGGCCACTGTTAACGTGCACTAATTGCGTACCATTGAGTTCATAGCCGGCGGCTTTGAACAGAGTGAAGGCTCGCCGTAACGTGTTGCGGTCGTGGCCCGAGCCATCGGCGACCGGCGGCGACCATGTGCCATCCATAATATCGGCGCGAACCGATTCCGGAAATGGTGCGAGCAATGCACGCTGTTGGGTGTCGGCCGCCACGCCATGTGCCGAAAGATCGCAACCGTCGAAATAGCTTGCGGTGCGCTTGTAAAGATCAAAGAAATAATTGTGGTTGATCCATTCGAAATCAAACAACTGAAGGATCGCCTCGCGCACGCGAATGTCCGAGAAGATCGCACGCCGTGTGTTGAACACCAGACCTTGCATGCCTTTGGGCAGGCCGTAGGGGAGCCCTTCTTTGACAACTCGGCCTTCGCGCAGCGCAGGAAAATCGTATGCGGTCTGCCAGCGTCCGGGGTCTGTTTCCACGCGCAGATCATAAAGGCCTTTTTTGAATGCCTCGAAATGTGTGTTGCCGTCGCGATAATAGTCGAAGCGTATGGTCTCGAAATTCCACAGGCCGCGGTTGATTGGCAGATCGCGCCCCCAGTAATTTGGGTTGCGCTTGAATGTGACCGTTTCGCCCGGCCTCACCGCGCCGACGACGTAGGGGCCGCTGCCGAGAAGAGGTTGAAAGCTGGTGTCTTCAAAGGTCGAAGTATCAATCGCGTGTTTTGCCAGAACCGGCATCAGGCCAATGATGAGCGGCAATTCGCGATCGTCGGCGCCGGAAAGGTCGAAGCGCACCGTGCGCTTGCCGATGACCTCCGCTTTCACAACTTTGGTGTAATAAGTTCGGTAATTCGGCCGCCCTTTGTCGCGCAGCAATTCCCAGGAAAAAACAACATCATCCGGCGTCACCATTTTGCCATCGGCAAACCGCGCCGTTTGGTTAATTGTAAAGGTGACGACGCTGCGCGCCGCGTCAGTCGACACGCTTTCCGCGAGCAATCCGTAGAGGGTGAAGGGCTCGTCATAGCCGCGCGCAAGCAGGCTCTCGATCACATAACCGCGGATATTTGCTGCGGGCAGACCTTTCACAATGAACGGGTTTAGGCAGTCAAACGTGCCGAGCACGCCCTGCACGAGCTGGCCCCCTTTGGGTGCGGCCGGGTTGGCATAGGTCGGATGGGTGAAGCTTGCTCCCCAAGCCGGATCGCCATGCATGGCTATTGCGTGATCGTTGGTTTCCGCGTGGGCTTGTGGGTTGATGCCCGAAGCGGCGAATACTGCCCCAAGCATGACCGTACGCCGCGACGGTCGCCATGGCGCCAGCGCGGGGAAAGGGGGTGTGGGCGTGATCGAGGCTCGGATGCGATTCGTCCCGGTTTCGCGCGAATTTAACACAGGGCATAGGCCCCGGCCGGGCGGCATTTTCGGCCCATTCGTGGCTTTATTGCAGGCATGAATTCGGCTATCAGGCAGCGGTCAAGGGTCACGCTCCCGCCGTATTTCAAACCGAGAGAGCCGGGTGTAAGGCGTCGTTCGGGAGCCTTGGGCCGCGAACGGAAGAACAAGGGATAATCGCAATGGATCATCGGATCGCAACGGCCCGGCCGCTGGGTCGGGCGCTGACCGCCACGTTGGCCGGTACTTTGGCAGCGGCGCTTATGGCCGCGCCCGCATTTGCACAGCAGCCACCTAAACCTCCCGCTCAGAAACCCGCACCTGCGGCGCCGAAACAGCCGCCAGCGGCACAACCGGCGCAGCCGGCCCCACAA
This sequence comes from Pseudolabrys sp., assembly GCA_035260465.1. Classification (GTDB taxonomy): domain Bacteria; phylum Pseudomonadota; class Alphaproteobacteria; order Rhizobiales; family Xanthobacteraceae; genus Pseudolabrys. The sequence continues at coordinate 20,547 of DATFVF010000210.1, forward strand.
GCGCCCCCCGGACAACAACAGGCTGGCGAGCAGCCCCAGCTGATGTATTCGCCCTGGATGAAAGTCTGCGGAAAAGGGCCCGACACCAATAACAAGCAAGTCTGCGTCATCACCAAAGATGGGCGGCTCGAAAACGGCATGCCGGTTGCCATCGTGCAGCTATTCGAGCCGGAAGGTGGCCAGAAAGTGCTCCGCGTCACGGTTCCGCTGGGCATGCAGCTTGCACACGGCACGCGCCTGCTCATCGATCAGGGCCAGCCGACACAAGCGCCCTACAGCATCTGCTTCCCGGTGGGTTGTATGGCGGATTATCCGGTAGCCGATGACTTGGTTGCCAAATTGAAGAAGGGGCAGAACATCATTGTGCAGGCGATCAACATGCAGGGCACCCCGATCAGCCTGCCGCTGCCTTTGGGTGATTTCGCCAAGGCCTATGACGGCCCGCCGACGGACCCAAAGGCATTCGAAGAGCAACAGCGCAAGCTTCAGGAAGAGCTACAGAAGAAAGCCGAAGAGGCACGCAAGAAGTTGGAAGGCCAGCAGAGTCAGGCACCGGCCACCCCAGCGCCGAAATAAACTCTTCGATATTCCACACAATGCGAAAGGCGCGGCTCGGGCCGCGCCTTTTCATTTTAGGCACGCCGTCACGCGTCTAGTGCATCTGGCTATGACGCGGCCGGTAACTGCCGCTTTCATCTTGCTCGAACGTGTCCGCGACATCCGGGTGACGGATTGGCGTTCCCGACGTGTCGGGCAGCAAATTCTGCTCCGAAACGTAAGCGATGTATTCGTTCTCTTCGTTCTCGGCGAACAGGTGATAGAACGGCTGATCCTTCCGCGGCCGGATTTCAGCCGGGATCGCCTGCCACCATTCCTCGGTGTTGTTGAACACGGGGTCGATATCGAAGATGACGCCGCGGAACGGATACAGGCGGTGCTTGACCACCTGGCCGATCTTGAATTTGGCATTGCGCGTTTTATCCATGTCTAACTCTCGCAGCGCACGCCTATAAAGCGTAATGCGTGGCCATCGCCGGATCCTTGGCGGCGACCAGTCTGGCGAGATCGAGCAGCACCTTGGCCTGTTTCCAGGTGGCGTCATCCTGCATTTTGCCGTCGATCATCACGGCGCCGGCCCCGTCCGGCATGGCGGTTACGATTTTCTTTGCGAACGCAACCTCACCGGGATCCGGCGAGAACACTTTTTTTGCGATCTCGATTTGAGACGGGTGGAGCGACCAAGCGCCGAGACATCCCATC
>DATFVF010000211.1:0-6040 GCA_035260465.1 Pseudolabrys sp.
GAGAGGGCTTCCCTCATTCAAGAAAAACAATGCGTTACGGAAAAGTGGGACCGCCAATCTTCCCATAGCTTCATTAGGCTTTCTAACCGCAGTGTCCCACCGACGACCGGACAGACCGAGCGAGAATTCGCACAAAGTGAAATGAATTTCTTGGTCTGAAAAAACTCATTGATGCCGTCAATCGGGATGTCCGCTCTTACCCCAAAAGCGGACATCTACGGTCGCCGTCGGGATGTCTGCTCTGTGCCAATAGCGGACTCATGCACCGCAGCATGGCGTGCCCGTATTTGAGCACTTGACGATCTCGCTCGCCCAAATGGCTGACGCGGCCAATCGGTCTCCAAATAACCCGCTTTCCAATATTTTTTTGCCATCGCTGACATCAATTGGACCTTCGCTCATGTCCGCGCGACGGCTAAGAGTCGAGAAGCGTGCCGAGCACCGCGGGCCAGCCTCTCTCGAAATCCTCATTCTGCTGCAGTCCACGCTCCAACAGAGTTTTGATTCGCTTCTGCGATTCAGGCCACGTAAGTGCCGTCTGAAACGAGTTGAGGGCGTCGAGGAGCCGGTCGGCCGATGGCAGCGAGACCCGATTAACGAGAGTTTTCGCCGACGCAATTGCCCTCCGATCGAAGGATGCTACCCGGCGCGCAAGCGCATTGACGAAGCCGTCGAGGTCCGCATCTGGAAGTGCCCGATTAACGTATCCGTAGCGCTCTGCGGTTTCACCGTCGAAATCGTTCCCGCTGAGAATGATTTCGAGTGCGCGCCCGCGACCGACCAATGGCGGAAGACGTTCCGTGCCGCCGCCGCCGGGATGCAATCCCACCGCCACTTCGGGTTGCCCCAGTTGCGTGTTTTCGCGTGATGCGAAGCGCATGTCGCAGGCAAGGACGAATTCGCTGCTCACACCCCGGACACAGCCTCGAATCTTCGCGATGCTGACAACCGGCGACTGTGCGAGGCGAGCAAACGTATCCATCAGTACCGGGAGGCCGGAAGGCCCGACAGATGTCATGATGTTGCCGATCTTCCCGGTCAAATCGAAGTGGGAAAGATAGAACTTAGGATTCGCGCTCTCGAACACGACGACGCGCAGGCTTGGGCTGCCGTCCATTTTAGCGAGAAGATCCTGAAGGCCCTCGAACATGGAGGCGTCTACAATGTTGAAAGGCGGATAGTCGAACACAGCTCTCCAATACGCGGACGATTCCTCGATAACCCGCACATGCGCCGATGATTCAGTCATGTCACACTCCTCGGCGCGCAAATACATCGGCGAGGAGGGCATTGAGCGCGCCGGATATCTCTCGCACGCCGGCGGTTTTGAAATCCGTAGGCGCATCAAGCAGCGCGATCCTGCGTAGCTTCGTGACTTCGCGATCCATGTCAGAGTTCTCCATAGTTCCGAACATTGCAATTTGATCGCCACGCAGCAGCTAATGACCCGAAGCAGACATTGACGCTGGTCCTAGCGGACAGGACGCGCCTATCAAAAAAAGAAAGAAAGACCGCCCTGCCGCGGTCTCTCAAAAGGTCGCGTTACGCCTTTGATCACGCGGTTCTTGCTTTTCGAGAAGTGCCCTACGCTGCCTTGGATTTCTGAACGGCCTGTGCAGCGTTGTGGATCACGTCCAGCACAGCGTGCGGCTGGGAGAGCATCGGGACGTGACTGGAGCGTAACTCGACGACTGTGGCACCCATGCGCTTTGCAACGAAGCGCTCCAGTTCTGGATGAACGGTGCGATCGTCCGCGGCCACAATGTACCAGCTTGGCTTAGACCGCCAAGCGACACCGTCGACCTTTTGGTCGAACAGGTCGGGCACAGGCACGGATTGGGTCGCCCACACAAGCTTCTGCTCTGCCTCGGGCAGATCACCCGCGAAACACCCGATGCCGTCGGGCTTTAGCCAGATGCGTCCATCAGCGACTTCGATGTGAGAAAATACCTCAGTGACGGGAAACTTCCGCTGCTGGCTTTGCGAGGTTTCGGTCTCGTCGGGTGCGAGGGCCGCGATGTAGACCAGTGCGGCGACCCGGCTGTCCGTCCCGGCATGGGTGATCAGCGTGCCGCCGTAAGAGTGGCCGACTAGAACCACCGGGCCATTGACGCGCCCGAAGCAGCGGGTGACGCACTCGACGTCGCCTTTCAGGGAGTCCAGGCCATGCTGGGAGCACATCACTTCGTGCCCATCCGCCTGCAGTGCGAGGATCAGCTTCTGGAAGCATGAGCCATCGGCCCAAAGTCCGTGGGCGAATACGATACTAGGTTTGCTCGGCTTTGCCATAGTGCGACTCCTTACTTGATTTACCTGTACGTGCACGTATTAATTAGGTGAGTACACACCTGTCTGAATGGAGCGTCAATCAATTGGGTGTAAAAAACGGATTAGACTAATGACCAAGATCACGCGCGAGGACCTGCTGGCCAGATGTGCCTGTTTTGATCTGAGAAAGGCGACGCGTGCGGTCTCGCGTCTTTATGATGACTGCCTACGGCCTCTGGATTTGAACATTACGCAATACTCCTTGCTGCGCGTCATCGAAGGCACCCCACAGATTTCGGTGTCCGCCCTTGGACGGTACATGGTGATGGAGCGAACCAGCGTCACGCGGGCGCTTGCGCCGCTGGAGCGGGATGGACTCATCCACAGTCGTGCGGGAAGCGACAAGCGAACGCGGATCGTTTCCCTCACAAAGAAAGGGACGAGATTGATTGCTAACGCAAAGCCCCATTGGGAGCAGGCGCAGGAAACTTTTCTGGACCTGATTAGCGATAAGCGTTGGACGGCGATGCGGGGTCTGGTGAGGGATACGACGCGGCTGGTTCGCCACAGACCTGAGGCCGCAACTTAACGAGGCCCGATGTCCGCTTTGGGTCATTAGCGGACATTTGCAGTGCAAAAAGGCATGTCCGCTTTACCCCCAAAAGCGGACATGTGCGGTGCACTAGCGTATGTCCGCTTTGTGCGAGAAGCGGACATTATCAATATCAATCGGATCAAACTTAGTTTACCGGCGCGGGGCTAACCGTCAGTCCTTCCGATAGTGAATCGAGGAGCGAGCGGACCGCGGGCACCATCCCACGCCTGGACGGGAAAACAGCGTGCATGATTCCGGTGTGAGCCTTGAGCGACGGCAACAGTCGGATGAGCGCACCGTGCTCCAAATCCTTCGCAACGATGAGATGCGGGACAAGGGCAGCACCAATCCCTAGCAGCGCCGCGCGCCGTAGCGTGAAGAGATCGTCCGTGCCGAGGCGCGGCGAGTGTGTCAGTTCGGCGGGCTCGCCATCCATGCCAAGGAAGCGCCAGGTCGAGCGTTCGTCGGCGCTCGCCATCGAAAGCGTCGGCATTCGTCCAATATCTTCGAGCGTTTGTGGTTTGCCGTACGCGGCAATCAATTCGGGGCTAGCGACGAGGATCATCTCGTCGGGCCCGAACGCGCGCATGACGAGATCGGAATCCTCCAGTGGTGGCTTGCGAACTCGCATAGCGATGTCGAGTCCTTCGTCGACGACGTCGACGCGGCGATTAGTGGCGTCGAGCGCGATACGCACTCGCGGATGCTTGGCGAGGAAGTGCGCGAGGATGTCGGCGACGCCGCCTTGTAGCAGGCCGGTGGGACAAGCGACGCGCACGAGCCCCTGTGGCGAGGCAAGAATCTGGCTCATGGCGTCCTTCGCCGCCTGCGCTTCATCGAGGAGCGCCAGGCAATGCCGGTGGAACGTCTTGCCCGCTTCGGTGAGCGAGAGACGCCGCGTTGTGCGGTTGATGAGGCGCACGCCGAGTTCAGTCTCCAGTGCAGCAATACGGCGGCTGAGCTTCGACGTCTGCAAACCCAGTGCTTTCGCCGCCGCCGTGTAGGAGCCGAAATCGACCACTTTGGCAAAGAAATAGAGGTTGTTGAGATCGCGCACTGGGGTCATTTGGCAGCTCTGATTATTCTATTTTCTGCAAATATGCGTTCTGTTTGGTGGCCTGTCCAGTGGATCATTGCGCGAGTAGGTGCCAACGTGGGCGTCACAAGCCGGCGCTCGGATAGGCACGAAATGAAAATCCTGCACTAGGATTTCAGCCGCCTAAGGAGACAAGCCATGTCCTACAGCGCGTCGACCCTGATACTTCGCAATCTCCGCGACGTCTTCGGCGAAAACGACCCTGCGCGTCGTCGCGCGGCCATTGACGAGATCTACAACGAAGATTGCGTGTTCTACGACCCCAACAGCGGCGCCCACCGTGGCCGCGACGAGATCCACCGCATCGCGGGCGTGATCAAGGCTACTCATCCTGACTTTCAATATCAGCCGATCGCCCCGCCAGAGGAGTTGGGCGATGGCGCGCGGGTCCGGTGGGTGTCGGGTAGCCCCGGCAAGGCGCCAGCCTACGCCGGGACTGATTTCCTCATCGCCCGGAACGGCCGGATTGCCGCCGTGTATCTCTTTTTCGATGGCCCTGGCGACGCAGCGGGGTCGAACGGCCCTTCAAATTAGTTGCAACTCTTCAATCCGCCATCTTGGGCAAGGAGCGACCATGAGCGACTCTCGCAATCCGCGCGCCGGCATCGAAGCTTTGTTGACGCCGCAGAACAGCGTGCTGCTGCTGATCGACCATCAGGCCTTCCAGTTCGCCAATCTGCATAGTCATGAGCCTACGCTGATCGTGAACAATGTCGCGGGTCTGGCGAAGACCGCGAAGGCGTTTCAGGTGCCGACCATACTGACAACGGTTCTCGAGGAGCGCGGCGGGCTGCTGATCAATGACGTCCAAAGCGTTTTTCCCGATCAAAAGCCGATCAATCGCACCTTCATCAATGCCTGGGAGGATAAGCGCGTCGTCGAAGCGGTGAAGAAGACAGGACGTAAGAAGCTCATCATTGCCTCGCTCTGGACCGAGATGTGTCTGGCGATGCCTGCAATACAGGCGCAGGGCGAAGGCTACGATGTATATGCCGTAACGGATGCTTCTGGTGGGGTTTCCGTCGAGGCGCACGACATGGCCATTCGGCGCATGGCGCAAGCCGGCGTAACACCTATCACCTGGCTCGCCTTATTTGGCGAGTGGCAGCGCGATTGGGCGCGCACTGAAACGTTGGGTGCGGTCGCCGAAGTCCTCGTTCAGCACGGCGGCGCCTCAGGCATCGCGTTTGCGTGGGAAATGCAGCTTCTCGGTACCAAGGCCAAGGCGACCTGAGGACTGAACTAAAGCCCGCCGAATTGATCAAGGCTCCAAATGATGAATCAAAATGAATATCACCATATTCTTCACGTTCAGCCGACTGAGATTGATCGAATACGACGCAGAATGGAGAATGCCATGAAAACGCATCTTTATGTACTTGCTCTGATCGCGCTTGCCTTTGTCCCCCTCTCGAAAACAGAGCAGGCCAGCCCTCTAAGGTCAGCAGCTATTCACGCGTGCAGCGTAGAGGCTGAAAAATATCTTTTCCACGTGTGGCAGCTTGAACAGTTCGCCGAGTACGGAACATGCATGGCAAAGCACGGCCAGCGATTCGAATGACAAAATGAAGGGTCGTCAGATGTCCGCTTTGGGTCATTAGCGGACATTGCCAAATGTCTGAGTGACGTCCGCTTTACCCCCGAAAGCGGGCATTGCAGTCCGGTTTGACAATCCGGGCTAACAATTTTGGAAATTCAAAGTACGTTTGGCGGTCCCGAGAGGGCTTACCTGAGCCAAGCAGAACAATGGCTTGGCCAAAAGTGGGACCGTCAATCGCTCCACGGAAACATTAGGCTTTGTTGGCGCGGTGTCCCACTGAAACTCGAGCCGGTCGACTGATTGCGACCCTTGGGCAAATGAATTTTTATTTTTGAAAAAATTCATTGAGCGAGCCGACAATCGACATTGCGGCATGTCCGCTTTACCCTCGAAAGCGGACGTTGGCCCGAGACCCGTCTTCACTGCTTGCATCGTGATCCTATGGCAACGCGAACCCAAAATGACATTTCGGACTCCGGGATTCGTTGACACTAGAATTTCTCGACCCAAGGCCGCATCTCCATTTCCCAAGTCCAGGCGC
>DATFVF010000212.1:0-2137 GCA_035260465.1 Pseudolabrys sp.
CGGCACGCAATTGGTGGCGAAGGGCCATCATTTTCCGCGGCTCAATCTGGTCGGCGTGGTCGATGCCGATCTCGGCCTGAGCAATGGCGATCCGCGCGCCGCCGAGCGGACGTTTCAACTGCTCAACCAGGTGATCGGACGAGCCGGACGCGACCAGGGCCGCGGGATCGGCTATCTGCAGACCCATCAGCCCGAGCATCCCGTGATGAAGGCGCTGGTGGCGTGCGACCGCGAGGCGTTTTACGCCAGCGAGATCGAGGCGCGCGAGCGCGCGTTCTATCCGCCGTTCGGCCGGCTTGCCAGCCTGATCATCTCCGCAGGCGATCGATCCACCGCGGAAAGCTTTGCGCGCAGGTTGGGCGCGATTGCGCCGATCGACCAGCGGGTCCAGGTGTTGGGACCCGCCGAAGCCCCGCTTGCGGTGATCAAGGGCCGCTATCGCTTCCGTCTGCTGGTGAAGTCGGCGCGCGGCGTCGATCTGTCGGAGTATTTGCGGGAGTGGCTTGCCGCCGGCCCAAAGACCAAAGGCAATCTCAAGCTCGAGGTCGACGTCGATCCGCAAAGCTTCTTGTGACGACAGTCGGTGCGACGAGCAAAAAATATTCGCCATGCCGGGGCGTGAGTGAAACGAGCGAGCCCGGAATCCATAACCACGATCGGGAGTATGGATTCCGGGCCTGCCCCAAGGGGCGCATCCCGGAATGACGGAGTGTGGTCAGACCAGAAAAAAGCCGGCCGTCATTTCTGACGGCAGGCTTGTTTTCGGCGTGCAGCAAATTCTGCGGCCGCAATGGACGCAACGCTTACCGAAGTTGAATGAATGGAGGAGGCGTAAGACGCCTTAAGAGACGACCTCTGCAGTGACGCGGCCAACGCCGGCACTGGTCAGGCCGATCGCGCGGGCGGCGCCCGTGGACAGGTCGAGCACCCGGCCGCGGATGAAGGGGCCGCGGTCGTTGATGGTCACGACGACGCTGCGGCCGCCATGGGTCACCCTGAGCTTGGTACCGAACGGCAGTGAACGGTGGGCCGCCGTCAGGGCGTTTTGATTGAAACGCTGGCCCGAGGCGGTCTTGCTGCCGGATTCATTGCCGTAAAAGGAGGCCATCCCCGAGAAACTGTGTCCAGAGCCCGATGACGGGGTCACCGCGGCGTTGGCATCACGCCAGGAAGAATTGCTCGCGTGGTGCGAATGGTGATGGTGCCTGGATTTGGCCGAGGCTTCGGTGATGCTCCCGCCGATGAAAAGAGTTGCGGCACTGATAGCCAGCGCCGTACGCCACCGGGTTCCATTTCCCGGTGTTAGATTTTTACATTTCAGCATATAGCAGTCCCTCGAGATAGTATTGCCACATATGTGGCAAGTGGAACCCCCGTCCCAGTTTGAGTGGCTGCCGTTTGGTGGGCTAATGAGGCGTAAAAGGGGCAGTAATCTTCCATGTTCCGCGTTGAAACATCTTGTTACCGGAACAGTTAATCCATTAGGTATTTTCTAATATTGTATTATAGAAATAGATATACTTACTTATTACTTATCAATACTGAACCGCCAAGTCGTGGTCCGGGATGACAGGGTCGTGAGCAAGTCGTGAGCAAGTAATGCGGTCAATGCAATTTTTCGGGGGAATCCGCGCTTCCGGGCGGATAATTCATGACAGCCATGCATTGCGGACGGAACAAATGCCCAGCGTGGTGAAGCCCACCCGCGCGGTGAAGCCCAATGTGGTCTCCCTCGGTGCCCCCGCGACAAATTTCGCGGCCGCAGATTTGCTGAAAATATCGATTGGGAATCGCTGCTAAACGTGGTGCGACAAGGCATCGCCAGCAGTCGCCGTCGTGTTGCACCTGCGCTCTTGCTATGTTAGCAAAGCCGCGATTTTAACGGTTCCGGTACGCGCGTATCGGTCGAAAATCGAAGTCCCGCTTGAATTCCAAGGGCTTGGATCGCTAGGCGCCGCATCGTGGCGACGGTTTTTCCCTTGCGAGTTTGACAGCTAAAGAGCGCGCTTGTGGCTGCTGAAGATCCGTCCGTTTCGGGAGTGTCCGGCCGTTATGCAACGGCCTTGTTCGAGCTGGCGCGCGATGAAAAATCCATCGATCCGGTAAAGGCCGATCTCGATAGATTCGACGCCCTGCT
>DATFVF010000213.1:0-6436 GCA_035260465.1 Pseudolabrys sp.
AAGCGCGCGCCCAATTGATCGCGCGCCCATGCGAGCACCGGGTCCCACGCCCGCGCCTGGCTCTCGACCAGTCCGGCGGGCGCTTCGGCGCGGTAAAACAGCAAGTCCGAGCCGAGAAATTTCGCGATTTCGTCGGCGACCGGAGCGGGCTTATCGGCGACGGCGTCGATCACAACGTTGGCGAGCCGTGTCAGCGGCATGCGCGCAGGATCGATCGCGTCAGTCTGCGCTTCCCATTCCGCAGCGACAGCTTCGGCAAGCGCGCGCGAAGGCAGCGTAAGCGCGCGACGCGCGGGTGTCCTTACAGGCTTCCCGTCAAGCAGGATGGGTACACCGCCCTCACCGCTTTCACCGACATGCGCGCGTTCGTAGAACCGCTTCCGCAACTGCGGCCGAACCGATCGGCGCGCCGCCTCGGACGGGTCGAGCGGCTGATTTTCGTATATCTCGGTAAAAATCTCGCGCATTGGGACTGTTTTGTGCGGCGCAAAATACCTGGAACTCAATAGCCTAATTGTTACTCGAAAATCACGATGTTAAGGGCCTCAATGCCTTGGTAGCGCCGCTTTCATGGAGCGAAAAACCTCACCAAGCCTTGTGGTTGATAGGCCTCAGCCATGACGGAAGGATAAGTAGCCTTGCGGGTTCGTACCCAATAATATCCGCCCTCGGATTCGAGCTGGGAAACAAGGCCGACCGGGGAATGTGAACCCGCCAAGGGGTGTAACGCGACGCCGTTTTGTTCGAAGTAGCGGGGCGCGTTTCGAGGAGTCAATGAAGAACACTGACATTGCTGCGCCGGATTACTTCCACAAGGTGGTGGACTGCCAATGGGCTTGCCCCGCGCACACGCCCGTTCCCGAATATATACGCCTGATCGCGCAAGGCCGTTATTCCGATGCCTACATGATCAATTGGCGATCGAATGTGTTTCCGGGAATTCTCGGACGCACCTGCGACCGCCCTTGCGAGCCGGCTTGCCGGCGTGTCCGCGTTGAGAAGGAGCCGGTGGCAATCTGCCGCCTGAAAAGAGTGGCGGCCGATTACAAGGACGACATTCGCGATCGATTGCCGAAGCCCTCGGCAAGGAAAAATGGCAAGCGCATTGCACTCGTCGGCGGCGGCCCGGCGTCCCTCACCGTCGCCCGCGATCTCGCCCCGCTCGGATATCACTGCGTCGTTTTCGACAGCGACCCAAAAGCCGGCGGCATGATCCGTACGCAGATCCCGAAATTCCGTTTGCCGGATTCCGTCATCGATGAGGAGTGCGGCTACATTCTCGATCTCGGCGTCGAATTCCGTGCGGGCAAACGTGTCGACAGTATGAAGTCGTTGCTGGCGGAAGGCTGGGACGCCGTGTTCGTCGGTTCCGGTGCACCGCGCGGGCGCGATCTCGATATTCCCGGCCGCAACGAAGCCGCCAAGAATATTCATATCGGCATCGATTGGCTGTCATCGGTATCGTTCGGCCACGTGAGCAAGATCGGCAAGCGTGTGATCGTGCTCGGCGGCGGCAACACCGCCATGGATTGCTGCCGCTCCGCGCGCCGCCTCGGCGGCGAGCAAGTTGACGTGGTGGTGCGCTCCGGCTTCGAGGAAATGAAGGCGTCGCCTTGGGAAAAGGAAGACGCCATGCACGAAGGCATCCCGATCCACAATTACCTCGTGCCGAAGAAATTCACCCACGAGAACGGCAAACTCACCGGCGTCACTTTCGAAAAGGTGAAGGCCGAACGCGACGCCAAGGGTCGCCGCAAGCTGGTGCCGGCCGGCGAGCCGGATCAGCACTTTCCTTGTGACGATGTGCTGGTGGCGGTCGGCCAGGAGAACGCCTTCCCCTGGATCGAACGCGATTGCGGCATCCAGTTCGACGAATGGCATATGCCCAAGGTCGACACCGTGACTTTTGCCTCCACCAACCCGAATGTGTACTTCGGTGGCGACGCGGCGTTCGGACCGAAAAACATCATCTGGGCCGTCGCGCACGGTCACGAAGCTGCCGTCTCGATCGACAAGATGCTCAATGGCGAGGACATCACCGACCGGCCACTGCCCGCCGTCGAGGTGATGAGCCAGAAGATGGGCATCCATGAATGGTCCTATGACAACGAGATCGAACTCGATAAGCGCTACAAGGTGCCGCTCCGCGACAAAGCCATCGCGCTGAAAGACATCAAGGCCGAAGTCGAACTGGGCTTCGACGTCGAGGTCGCGCTCAAGGAGGCCGGCCGCTGCCTGAACTGCGACGTGCAGACGGTGTTCTCGGCGCAGCTCTGCATCGAATGCGATGCCTGCGTCGATATCTGCCCGATGGATTGCATCACCTTCACACCGAATGGCGAGGAAGCCGATCTCCGCAAGCGGCTGACCGCGCCCGCGCACGACCTCACGCAAGACCTCTATGTCCAGGACGGCCTCAAGACCGGCCGCGTCATGGTCAAGGATGAAGACGTCTGTCTGCATTGCGGCCTTTGCGCCGAACGGTGCCCGACCGGGGCCTGGGACATGCAGAAATTCTTTCTCGATATGACTCACGCAGGAGCGTCATGCCGACCGCCACGCCGATCAGCCGCGTAAACGACTTCGTCATTCGTTTCGCCAACGTCAATGGCTCGGGTTCGGCGAGCGCGAACGAGATGTTTGCGCGCGCGGTCATGCGGATGGGCGTGCCGGTCGCGCCACGCAACATCTTCCCGTCCAACATTCAGGGCCTGCCGACCTGGTACGAAGTTCGTGTCTCTGCCGCCGGCCACCTGGGCGCTCGCGGCGGCACCGACCTGATGGTGGCGATGAACCCACAAACCTTTGACAGGGACATCGCCGGTGTCGAACCGGGCGGCTACCTGTTCTACGATTGCACCAAACCTTTGCCGCCATCGAAATTCCGCGATGACATCACGGTCATTGGCGTGCCGCTGACCGCGATCTGCAATCGCGAATATACCGATCCGCGCCAGCGCCAGCTTTTCAAGAACATCATTTACATCGGTGCTCTCACGGCCCTGCTCGACATCGAGGTGGCGGTGGTCGAGAAGCTCATCGGCGAGCAATACAAGGGCAAGGACAAGCTGATTGAGCCGAATATCAAAGCCCTGCATATCGGTCGCGACTATGCGATTTTGAATTTGCAGTGCCCGCTCGGCATCAGGCTCAAGCGCACGAACGCGGTCGGCGACCGTATTTTTATCGAGGGCAATTCGGCTGCAGCCCTTGGTGCCGTCTATGGCGGCGCCACTGTCTGCGCCTGGTATCCGATCACGCCTTCGTCTTCACTCGCCGACGCCTTTACCCGCCATTGTGCCAAGTTGCGCATCGATTCAGCGACCAAGCAGGCGAAATACGCGATCATCCAGGCCGAGGATGAGCTTGCCTCCATCGGTATCGTGATCGGCGCCGGCTGGAACGGTGCGCGTGCGTTCACGGCCACCTCCGGGCCCGGCATTTCGTTAATGCAGGAGTTCATTGGGCTCGCCTACTTCGCTGAAATTCCATCTGTTTTGTTCGATGTCCAGCGCGCCGGGCCTTCAACCGGCATGCCGACCCGCACGCAGCAGTGCGACATCATCTCCTGCGCTTATGCCTCGCATGGCGACACCAAGCACGTGCTGCTGTTCCCGGAAGACCCGAGCGAGAGCTTCGAGTTCGGCGCGCAGGCCTTCGACCTTGCCGACCGGTTGCAGACACCGATTTTCGTCATGCTCGATCTCGACATCGGCATGAACCACCATTTGTCGAAACCCCTGGTATGGGACGACAAGCGTCGATACGACCGCGGCAAGGTGATGACCGCCGCCGAGCTCGAGGCCGGCAAGGATTTCGGCCGCTATCTCGACGTCGACGGCGACGGCATCCCCTATCGTACCTATCCCGGCACCCATCCGACCAAGGGCTCGTTCTTCACCCGCGGCACCTCGCGCGACCGCTACGCGCGCTACACCGAGGAAGGCGCACCTTATGTCGACAACATGCAGCGGCTGGTCCGCAAATTCGATACCGCCAAAGACCTTGTGCCACGGCCGCTGATTGCCGCCGCCAGCAAGCCGACCAAATACGGCGTGATCTATTTTGGCTCGACCTCGCCAGCCATGGATGAAGCAATCCACATGATCGAAGCGCGTGGTCACGCGCTCGACCGCATGCGCGTGCGTGCCTTCCCGTTCCATTCCAGCGTGAACAGTTTCGTCGCTGACCACGATTTCGTGTTCGTGGTCGAACAGAACCGCGACGCCCAGTTGCGCTCGCTCATTGTCAATGAATGCGGCATCGATCCAGTGCGGCTGGTACCGATCCTGCATTATGATGGCACCCCTATCACCGCCCGTTTCATTGCCAAGGCAATCGGCGACCACTTGGATCAACTGAAGGTGAAGCCGATGAAGGTAACCTCATGACCTATCTCGCAAAGCCGAAGTTTCATCACCCGGACCTGCCGAAGAACGAGCTCGGGTATACGCACCGCGACTACGAGGGCACGGTATCGACGCTGTGCGCCGGGTGCGGCCATGACTCGATCACTGCGGCGATCATCCAGTCCTGCTTCGAACTCTCGATCGAGCCACATCGGGTTGCCAAGATTTCGGGCATCGGGTGTTCGTCAAAGACGCCGACTTATTTCCTCGGCAATTCGCACGGCTTCAATTCCGTGCATGGCCGCATGCCGTCGGTGCTCACCGGCGCCAATCTTGCCAACCGCGACCTGATCTACCTCGGCGTCTCCGGCGACGGCGACAGCGCCTCGATTGGGCTTGGCCAATTCGCCCACTGCCTCCGGCGCGGGGTGAACATGGTCTATATCGTCGAAAATAACGGTGTATACGGACTCACCAAGGGGCAATTCTCCGCCACTGCCGACCGCGGATCGAAGTCGAAGCGCGGCTTCATCAATACCGACAATTCGATCGACCTCGTGGCCATGGCGCTCCAGCTCGGCGCAAGCTTCGTTGCCCGCTCATTCTCAGGCGACAAGCACCAGCTCGTTCCGATCATCAAGGCTGCAATCGCGCACAAGGGCGCGGCGTTCATCGACGTGATCTCGCCCTGCGTGGCCTTCAACAATCACACCGGGTCGACCAAGAGCTTCGATTTCGTACGCGAACACAATGAAGCAGTGAACCGCCTCGACTTCATCTCAAGTCGGATGCCGATTGAGGTCAAATACGATCCGGGCACGGTTGAGGTGGTGGAGCAACATGACGGCTCCAAGATCGCGCTGCGCAAGCTCGCCGCCGATTACGAGCTGCACGACCGCACCGCGGCGCTCGGCTTTCTCCAGCATCACGCCGCCAAGGGGCAGATCGTCACCGGCCTGCTCTACATGGATAAGGAATCGGAAGACCTGCACGCGCATCTGCGCACGGTCGAGGCTCCCCTCAACATCCTTGGCGAGAGTGAGCTGTGTCCCGGCCAAGAAGCGCTCGAGAAGTTCAACGCCAGTTTGCGATAGACCTCGCTCGGCCTCATGCTGAGGAGCGCTCCGAAGGAGTGCATCTCGAAGCATGTGGCAGCCCCATCCTTCGAGACGGCCGCGTTCCGCGGCCTCCTCAGGATGAGGCAGAGAAAGACACTCATGGATAAACGCCGCCTTGGCCAATCCGATCTGCATCTCGCCCCGCTTATGCTGGGCGGAAATGTTTTCGGCTGGACCATCGACGCGCCGACATCGTTCGAAATTCTCGATGCGTTTATCGACGCCGGTTTCAACGCTGTCGACACTTCCGACAGCTATGCGCGCTGGGTGCCGGGCAATCCCGGCGGCGAGTCGGAGACGATCATCGGCAATTGGATCAAGCGCAGCGGCAAACGCGACAAAGTGCTGATCGCGACCAAGGTCGGCGAGGACATGGGCGAAGGCCGCAGCCTGAAGAAGGATTACATCCTGCGCGAATGCGAAGCCTCGCTGCGCCGCCTGCAAACCGACCGCATCGATCTCTATCAGACGCATTTTGACGACGAAGTCACACCGCCGGAAGAAACCATGCAGGCCTATGCCCAGCTCATCGCGACCGGCAAAGTGCGCGCCATTGGCGCCTCCAATATGAGCCCGGCGCGGCTGAAAGCATCCCTCGCAGCCAGCAAGACACTGGGATTGCCTCGCTACGAAAGCCTCCAGCCGCTCTACAATCTCTCCGACCGCAAGGAATTCGAGAGCGAGTTCCTGCCGATCTGCCAGCAGGAGAAGCTGGGCGTGATCAACTATTATTCGCTCGCCGCAGGTTTCCTCACAGGGAAATACCGCTCGCCGGAGGAAGGGGCAAAGCACCCGGGACGCGGCGGACGGCTCAAGCGCTATCTCGATGCGCGCGGGCTTGGCATTCTCAAGGTCCTGGGCGAAGTGGCCGTACGGCACAACGCATTGCATGCCCAGATCGCGCTGGCCTGGCTGCTCGCCAAGCCGATCGTCACCGCGCCGATTGTGAGCGCCACCAGCTTGAAACAG
>DATFVF010000214.1:0-4503 GCA_035260465.1 Pseudolabrys sp.
GTCGGTCGCGGGGTTGCCGACCGATCGATTTTTCTTCGAGGGTTTCCTGCCGCCCAAACAAACGGCGCGGCAAAAGCGCATTGCAACGCTTGCCAATATTCCCGCAACGCTCGTGTTCTTCGAAAGCGGACCGCGGATCGCCTCAACGCTCGCCGATCTTGCCGCCATGCTCGGGCCGCGTGAGGCGGCGATCTGCCGTGAACTTACAAAATTGCACGAAGAGGTAAAACGCGGCGATCTTGAATCGCTGGCGCGCGACTATGCGGACGGAGCGGAAACGCGTGGTGAATTTGTGATCGTGGTGGCACCGCCCGCCGGCAATGAGGAAGCCGCAGACGATGTCGATCATCTGCTTCGGCGCGCTTTGGCACGGGTATCGGTGAAAGACGCAGTCGGCGAAGTTTCGTTCGCTACCGGCCGTTCGCGCCGCGAGGTCTATCAACGCGCGCTGGCGCTCGCCAAGGATGCCGATGATGACTCAAAATGATCAACCTCCGCGCGCGGCAAAGGCTGCCCCCAGCCCCGAGCGCCAGGCGGCGTTTCGGGTTGGCATATCGGCCGAGAGCCGTGCTGCTGCACTGCTGATCGCGAAGGGATTCCGCATTTTGGCGCGACGCTGGAGAAGTCCACTCGGTGAAATCGACATCGTCGCGCGCCGGCGCCAGCTTTTGGTCTTCGCCGAAGTAAAAGCGCGCGCCACACTCGATGAGGCGGCCGAATCCGTCAACGAGCGGCAACGCCGGCGCATTGCAGCCGCAGCGGAGGTTTGGCTCGCTGCCAACCCCGACCAGACATTCCGCGATATTCGGTTTGATGCGATTCTGGTGGCGCCCGGCAAAATTCCGCACCACATCCCGGCCGCGTTCGAAGCCAATTAAAAAGTCAGGCGCTCAGCCGCTCGAAGAATTGGTCGACTTGCGCGCGAATCCGGCTGGCGACGCCGCCAAGATCGTCGGCGACCGCTTTTACCGCGGCGGCACTCGAGCGCGTATCTTGCGTCGCGGAGCCTATAAGATTGACTTCCGTGGCGGTCTCCGCAGTGCGCTCGGCGGCAACCTCGACACCGCGCGCGATTTCCTGCGTGGCCGCGCCTTGCTCGGTGACGGCGGCGGCGATCGCGCTACTGATGTTTCCGATTTCGCGAATCGTGTGCTCGATACCGGTAATTGCCGTGATCGAGCGCTGCGTTGCACGCTGCATGCCGGCGATCTGCGCACCGATTTCCTCGGTGGCCCGGCTGGTTTGCCCGGCCAGTGCCTTCACTTCGCCGGCCACCACCGCAAACCCGCGTCCGGCCTCGCCGGCGCGCGCCGCCTCGATGGTCGCGTTGAGCGCGAGCAAATTTGTTTGCTCGGCAATGTCGGTGATGAGCTTGACCACGTCGCCGATGCGGGCGGCGGCCTCGTCCAGCTCCTTGACCGCAAGATTGGTGGATTCGACCTCGTTGACCGCTTTGGTCGCAATCGCGTTGGATTGCGCCACCTGCCGGTCGATCTCATTGACCGATGCCGACAGCTCGTCCGCGGCCGACGCGATGTCGCGCACGTTGGACGATGCTTCCGCCGATGTCTCTTCCGCCCGCGCGGTTTTGTTCGAAGCGTTGTCCGCGGCGGCGCTGAGTTGAGTCGATGACGACAGCATCTCATCGGAAATACGGCCAAGTTCGGCAAGCGTCGCTTCCACCTCGGCGGCGAATGACGAGATCTCGTTCGACATTTTCTGCTGACGCTGGGCGCGCAGCTCGGCGTCACTCAGCACGGTGCGATTGAGTTCTTCGTTGGTGCGCATCGCGTTCTGGAACACGCCGATCGAACGCGCCAATGCGCCGATTTCATCTTTGCGATCGCTGAACGGAATGGCAATCGCACTATCGCCGGCGGCGACAGCTTCGGTGATACTCGTGATGTCGGTGATCGGTTTGGTCACGCTACGGCCGATGATCACAACACCGATGATCGCAAGCGCCACCGCGAGGCATGCCAGAACAGTCAACAGCATTGCGGTGTGATCGATTCCTTCGTCGATTCGTGTGTAGATCCGGCTGGCCGTGTCTGTGTAGTGCTGGCTGAGCGTTTCCAGGTCCTTGCTGAGTGCAGCGCGGATCGCGGCAGGTTGATTTTTCTCGGCCCATTCGCGAGCAGCCTGCGGTCCCGACTGCTTGGCGATGGGCGCAAGGGCGTAGAGCGAATCCTGATATCCGTTGATGCGGACCGCGAACTGGCTGAACGCAACGGCGTCGCTGTTACGCACGCTACGCTGCCAATCGCCAATCACGCCGCTGATCTGATCGCTGACTTTAACGAGGGAATCGGCATATTTGGCGGCCTCGGCGCGGTCGGCCGACAAATAGATGCCGCGCGTCTCCATCACCGAGGCATAGATCAGGCCGTTGATGCGTTCGACATTCCAGCTGCCGGCATTGGCGGATTCGAATTCATCGGTGAGCGCCGCATGGTCGCGCGCCTGTGACACCGCGACCATCGACAGCGCCACCGTGGTGGCGGCCATCAACGCGAAGACCGCATAAAGCCTTGCAGCAATCGAAAGCTTTGGCAGAGTCACCAATGGCCCCCCGGCCGTCCCACATACGTGCCCAAGCGGCTATAGTGCGGATAATGTGTTAACGCTTTATTCGCCTATAGGTAGTCATGAGCCTCAAAATCGCAGTGCAAATGGATCCGATCCAGCGGATCAACATTAAGGGCGACTCGACTTTCGCCCTCCTGCTGGAAGCACAAAAACGCGGACACCAGCTTTCCTATTACACACCCGACCGGCTGGCTTTGCTCAACGGCCGCGTGTTCGCCCATATCGAGTCGCTCAGCGTACGCGACAAGGCCGGCGATCATTTCACGCTGGACAAGCCGCGGCGGGTAGAGCTGACGGAGTTCGACGTGGTGCTGTTGCGGCAGGATCCGCCTTTCGACCTCGCCTACGTCACGACCACACACCTTCTCGAGCGCATTCATCCCAAGACGCTCGTGGTCAACGACCCGGCGCATGTGCGCAATGCGCCAGAAAAAGTGTTCGTCACGGAATTTCCCGAGCTGATGCCGCCTACGCTCATTACCCGTGATCTCACCGAGATCAAAACATTCCGCACCGAGCACGGCGATATCGTGATGAAGCCGCTCTATGGCAAAGGCGGCGAGGCGGTATTTCGCCTTGCGCGCGAGGACCTCAATTTCGGTTCTCTGTACGATCTGTTCTCGGCTACATTTCGCGAACAGTGGGTGGTGCAGAAATTTCTGCCCAACATCAAACACGGCGACAAACGGATCATTCTTGTCGACGGCGAATTTGCCGGCGCGGTTAACCGAATCCCGGCGGCCGACGACCTGCGCTCAAATATGGTGCGTGGCGGCGTGCCCGCAGCAACAGACCTGACCAAGCGCGAAACTGAAATTTGTAACCGCATTGGCTCCGCACTGCGGGAACGTGGATTGCTGTTCGTCGGCATCGACGTGATCGACGGCTACCTGACTGAAATCAATGTCACCTCGCCCACCGGAATCCGCGCTATTAAAAATCTCGGCGGGCCAGATGTGGCGGCGCTGATCTGGGACAAGATCGAGGCGAAACGGAAGACACGCTGAGACCATGAGCGTAACTCTCACCATCGCCGCCACCGACTACGATCACTTTCGCGATTTTCGCCTGGGGTTGGTTCGTGCGGAAGGCATCGAAGCAAACTGGCTGACCCTCGGCCATCACGAGATCTTTTCGCGCTTCACCTTCAACAGAGAATGGGAAGTCTCCGAGCTGTCCTTCGCCAAATTCGCGGCGCAGGTAACGCGCCCGGATTCCGATATTATTGGCCTGCCGGTCTACGCCTCTCGCCTTTTTCGCTTTGCGTCATTTTATGTGAATCGCAAGGCAGGCATCAAAACCGCTAAGGATTTGCGTGGAAAGCGCGTGGGCGTGCCGGAATGGGCCCACACCGCCGCGGTGTATATGCGCGGCTGGCTAACGCACGAAGGCGGCGTCGCGCTTTCCGACATCGACTGGGTCCAGGCCGGCACCAACGAGGCCGGCCGCATCGAAAAGGTAGAATTGTCGCTGCCAAACAGCACTAAACTCACCAGCATGCCCGAGAAAACACTCAGCGGCATGATTGCATCGGGCGAACTCGACTGCGTCATCATCGCGCGGCCGCCGAATTCATTTCGTGAAAAACACCCCGATGTCGTGCGTTTGTTTCCCGATTACGAGGCGATGGAGCAGCGCTATTACGAGCAGACCCGCGTCTACCCAATCATGCACGTTATCGCGATGCGTAAGTCGATCCTCGACGGCCAGCCATGGGTGGCGCGCAACCTCTATAACGCGTTCGAGGAATCGAAACGCCGTAGCCTTGAACGCATTTTCGATCCGGCCGTCTCCCGTTACCCGGTGCCGTGGCTGACGAGTTATGCGCAGCGCATGCAGCAAACGTTCGGTGAGCTTTTTCCCTATGGCATCGAGCCGAACCGCCCGACGCTGGAGCTGTTCCTGCGTTACACA
>DATFVF010000215.1:0-9866 GCA_035260465.1 Pseudolabrys sp.
TAGGCGTAACCAGGCGACACCGTGATGCCGTCGATACCCAATTCGGTGACGGTGTCAAAGAACGCGGCAACGCGGTCGGCCTGCGCCGTGTTGAACAAAGTGCAATTGATATTGACGCGGAAGCCGCGTTCCTTGGCATGCTTGATCGCCGTCACCGCACGGTCGTACGTGCCCGGTTGGCAGACCGAATGGTCATGCATTTCCTTGTCACCGTCGAGATGTACGGACCAGGTGAAGAAGGTGCTCGGCTCGTACTGCGAAAGTTTCTTGTCCATCAGCAGAGCGTTGGTGCACAGGTAAACAAATTTTTTCCGTGCAACGATGCCGCGAACAATTTCAGGTAGCTCTTTGTGCAGCAACGGCTCGCCGCCCGCGATCGATACCACCGGCGCGCCGCACTCATCGACCGCGTGCAGAGCGTCTTTCACCGACATGTTTTGGTGCAGTATCGGATCGGGATAGTCGATCTTGCCGCAGCCCGCGCAAGCGAGGTTGCACCGAAACAACGGTTCAAGCATGAGCACAAGCGGATAGCGCTTGCGACCGGTCATGCGCTGACGGACGACGTAGCTACCTACAAACAGCTTCTGAAGGAGAGGAATGCCCAAGATCGTTATCCTTGCTTATTTGCTGAGCGCCGGTCACGTCGAGTAGCTCGACCGGTACCCTAAATTCAATGTGTTCATCCTGGCCGGGCAGGGTGAAAACCTCCACCGGCTCGATCGTACGCAACGCATTGATGACGTCGCGTACCATGACTTCCGGCGCCGAGGCGCCCGCCGTAATGCCAACAACCTCGACGTTGTGCAACCACTCTGATTTTATTTCACTGCCATTGGCAATTAAGTGTGTGGGAACACCGGCTTCTACACCGATTTCACGCAGGCGATTCGAGTTTGAGCTGTTTTTGGCGCCAACCACGAAAATCACGTCAACCAGCTTGGTTAACTCGAGCAGGGCAGTTTGGCGGTTCTGTGTCGCGTAACAGATGTCCTGGGTGCCCGGTCCGACCACGTCTTTGAAGCGGCGGAACAGCGCTGCGATGATCCCTTTCGTGTCGTCGACGCTGAGCGTGGTCTGCGTCACGTAGGCGATCGGCGTGTCGTCAGGCAGGTCGAGCCCGCTCACGTCGGCTTCGGTCTGGACAAGTATCACGGGTCCGGGAATCTGCCCTAGCGTGCCTTCCACTTCAGGGTGGCCTGCGTGGCCGATCAGGATCACCGTGCGCCCGTTGCGCAGATAGTGGCGACCCTGGGCGTGCACTTTCGACACGAGCGGGCAGGTTGCGTTTAGCACACGCAGACCGCGCTCGGTGGCCTCCTCCTGGACTTTCTTGGCTACGCCATGAGCACTGAAGATCGTAATTGCGTCGGGCGGGACCTCGGAAAGCTCCTCCACAAAACGAGCGCCGCGCGCCTTCAGCGCGTCGACCACCCATTTGTTGTGTACGATTTCGTGCCGCACATAGACCGGCGGGCCGTACTTATCGAGCGCGCGCTCGACGATTTCAATCGCGCGCACGACACCGGCGCAGAAACCGCGCGGTTTCGCCAGAATAACCTTCATCCTGCTGACCCCTTAGAGTGCCCGTTCAGCGACTTGGCTTGTCGGCGGTTTCGCGCTCGCTCGGCGAGAAACTCGATTTCGGCGGGCTGCAATTCTGGTGCGTGACGGGCTCCGAAAACACCGAAGACTTTATTGACGATTCCGTTCGCGTCGAGCCCGGCCTTGGCATACATCGCCGGCGGGCTGTCGTGATCGATAAAGACGTCCGGTAGCACCATGTTGCGGACCTTAAAGCCGGATCGTTCAAGCGCGCCCGTGTCGCTGAGCAATTGCATCACCTGCGCGGCGAAGCCACCGATGGCGCCTTCCTCGATCGTGATGAGCAGCTCATGCTCGCGTGCCAGCCGCAGGATGAGCTCGCGATCGATCGGCTTGGCAAAACGTGCGTCGGCGACGGTCGTCGAGATGCCGTGCGCCGTGAGCGTTTCAGCCGCTTTGGTGCATTCGCCAAGCCGTGTCCCGAGTGAGAGGAGGGCGACAGTATTGCCTTGCGAAATGATGCGGCCTTTGCCGATTTCGAGGGGCACACCAACTTCCGGCATTACGACGCCAACGCCATCGCCGCGCGGGTAGCGTATGGCTGACGGGCAGTCGTCTATCGCAGCGGCGGTGGCCACCATGTGAACGAGCTCAGCCTCATCGGCCGCGGCCATAATCACGAACCCGGGCAGACAGCCCAGATAAGCAAGGTCAAAGGACCCCGCATGGGTGGGGCCGTCGGCGCCAACCAGCCCGGCACGGTCAAGGATAAAGCGGACGGGCAGCTTTTGGATCGCCACGTCGTGCACGACCTGGTCGTAGGCGCGCTGCAGGAAAGTCGAGTAGATCGCAACAAACGGCCTATAGCCTTGCGTCGCTAGGCCAGCAGCGAAGGTGACCCCATGCTGCTCGGCAATGCCTACATCGAAGGCGCGATCCGGGAACGACTTTGCAAAAATGTCGACGCCAGTGCCGCCCGGCATTGCCGCAGTAATCGCGACGATCTTGTCGTCTTTCTTCGCTTCCTTCACCAGGCTCTCGCCAAACACCTTGGTGTAAGACGGAGCGTTCGAGGCCGCTTTGTGCTGTTTTCCCGTGGAGACGTCGAATTTGACGACGCCATGGTACCTGTCTTTTGAGGCTTCAGCAGGTGCGTAGCCTTTGCCCTTTTGCGTGCGCACGTGCACGAGGAAGGGGCCATTGTCGGCGTCGCGAACATTTTCCAGAACTGGAATGAGCTGTTCGAGATCGTGACCGTCGATAATGCCGACGTAATAAAAGCCGAGCTCTTCGAACAAGGTTCCGCCTGTGACAAAGCCGCGCGCCAGTTCTTCGGCGAGCGAAGCCTTTTCCTTGAAGAATTGCGGCAAGTGATCGACGACCTGTTTGCCGAGTCCCCGTAGGGACATGTACATCGGGCTCGACAGCAATCGCGTGAGATAATTCGACATAGCACCCACCGGGGGTGCGATCGACATCTCGTTGTCATTCAGAATTACAACCAAGCGCCGGTTCATTGCGCCGGCGTTATTCATGGCTTCATAGGCCATCCCCGCAGAGATCGCACCGTCGCCGATCACGCAAATTACGTTGTGATTCTGTCCGGCAAGGTCGCGAGCAACCGCCATGCCTAAACCGGCCGATATGGACGTAGACGAATGCGCCGCACCAAAGCAGTCGTATTCACTTTCCGACCGCTTCGTAAAACCGGACAAGCCCCCGCCTGTTCGCAACGTCCTGATTCGGTCCCTGCGGCCAGTCAGGATTTTGTGTGGATAGGCTTGATGCCCCACGTCCCAAATTAATTTGTCATTCGGCGTATCAAAGACGTAATGCAATGCGACCGTCAGTTCGATGACGCCGAGGCTTGCTCCCAGGTGACCACCGGTAACGGCGACCGCATTGATGGTCTCGGCGCGCAATTCGTCGGCAACCTGCTGCAGGTGCTGCGCATTGATACCTCGCAGATCCGCCGGGCTCTTGATCGAGTCGAGAACATTGGTGCTGGAATTTGTTACGAAATCATCGTTGGGCGCCGTCATGCTTTAATTACCTTCCCCACCCACTCGGAGGCGCTTGTGCCCTTGGCAAAACCTCTCGGTAAATTTTCTGTCGCCCCATACGAGCTTTGCCGATTCTGTCATGAAGTCTCTCAGTTAGGGTCAATCAAGGACACTTACAAAAGTTCCGCGCAAATACTATTGCGTGAAAGGGTATTTGGCGACCACTTAACCTACCTAAGAAGGCGGTACCAGTTATGCTAGCGTCTATCGTTACCGCCGTAGTCAGGTTTTGTACCCGATTCCCTTGGCCGATCATTACTTTAGCGCTGATTGGCGCAGTTGGTGCTGCGGTTTATTCGGCCGAGCATTTCGCCATAAATACAGATATCAACAAGCTTATTTCCCCCGATCTCGATTGGCGCAAGCGCGAAGCCGATTTGGAAAATGCTTTTCCGGGCCATTTCGGCTCGATGTTGGTCGTCGTGGACGCTCCAATCGCGGAATTTTCGTCTCGCGCCGGTAGCGAATTAGCCGAACGGTTGAGGACCCAGCCCCAGTTGTTCCGCGCAGTCGAGGATATCGGTGGTAGCGAATTTTTCGCCCGCAACGGCTTGTTGTTTCAATCCACAGAAGATGTCGCGAATTCGACGAAAGGCTTAGGGCAGGCCGCCCCGCTGATCGGGACCCTTGCCGGCGATCGCAGTCTTCGTGGGCTCACGCGGGCTCTCTCGCTCGGTCTCGTCGGCGTTCAGAATCACATGGTCACGCTTGATGCCATGGCCCGGCCATTGTCGATGGCCGCTACGACCGTGGAGGATGCGCTGGCTGGCCGTCCCGCCTCCTTCTCATGGCAGGCCATGTTGAATGGCCAGCAAACTGGCAGCAACGATACCCGCCGTCTTATTGAAGTTCGCCCGGTACTGAATTTTGCGGCGCTCCAGCCCGGCGAGGTTGCGAGTCAGGCCATTCGCCAAGCCGCATCCGATCTGCAACTGGCACAAAAATATCAGGCCCGGGTGCGGCTGACCGGCTCAGTGCCGATTGCGGATGAAGAATTTGCAACCGTCCAGGATGGCGCTCTTATCAACGGGATCGGCACGATTGTCATTGTGATGACGATTTTGTGGCTGGCTTTGAAATCCACGCGCATTATTGCTGCGGTATTCATCAATTTGTTTGTGGGTTTGGCAATCACGTCTGCGCTCGGCCTGATGATAGTCGGTGCGCTCAACATGATATCGGTTGCATTCGCTGTCCTATTTGTTGGCCTCGGTGTCGATTTTGCTATTCAGTTTTCAGTTCGCTATCGCGCCGAGCGTCACGACGTCCCGAAATTACACATGGCACTCACCAAGGCCGCAGAAAAAATCGGCGTACCGTTGACGCTTGCAGCTGCCGCGGTGGCAGCCGGCTTTCTGTCGTTTCTTCCTACCGATTATCGCGGTGTTTCCGAACTGGGGCAAATCGCTGGCGCAGGAATGCTGATCGCCTATGGCACAAGTATCACACTGTTGCCGGCACTTATCAGTGTGCTCAACCCACCAGGTGAGCCGGATGAAATTGGTTATCAAGCACTCGCGCCGATAGACCGCTTTCTTCAGGAGTACCGTGTGCCCGTTATCGTCAGCACGTTAGCTGTCGCAGTTCTGGGATCGCCCTTACTCTATTTTCTTACGTTCGATTTCGATCCTATTCACTTACGCAGCACCCAAACGGAGTCGATTTCGACTTTGCTTGATCTCGGCGGCGACCCCCGGGTTGGTATCAACTCGGCTAACATCGTGACTCCCTCGCTCGACGACGCTTCGACGGCGGCCGAAAAAGTGCGGAAACTTCCGCAGGTATTGGAGGCGATGACACTTCTTGGTTTTGTGCCGCCGGATCAGGATAAAAAGCTGGTCCTGATTCGAGATTTGGGCCGGCGCCTCGGGCAAGCGCTACAGCAGCCCGCATCCAGCAAGCCACCAAGCGACGCCGAAAATATCGCGGCTTTGAACGGTATGGCCGATCAGCTCAACAAAATCGCTGGGAATGCTCAAGGGCCGGGCGCGGAGTCAGCGAAACGATTGGCCGCCGATGCGGTGAAATTGGCCCAGGCGGATGAGGCGGCACGGATGCGTGCGCAAGCAGCCTTCGAGGTGCCGCTCGAAACGGCGCTTGCTCAGCTGCGCGGCTTTTTGAGTGCTGAACTGGTCACGAGAGAAAACCTGCCGCAGGCGATCAAGAGTCAGTGGGTAGCATCCGACGGTCGCGCTCGGGTTGAAGTGGCGCCTAAAGGCAATACCAATGACACCGAAGTGTTGCGGTCGTTCGCTCGGACGATCCTTGCCGCTTATCCCAACGCCACGGGCGGTCCGGTTTCGATCCTCGAGTCAAGCCATACAGTTGTCACGGCGTTCTTTGAGGCAGGGTTCTATGCGTTAGTAGCAATTGCAATTCTGCTTTGGATTGTCCTGGGCCGGTTCGGCGATGTGTTACTAACGCTTGTGCCGCTTTTGCTGGCGGGCGTCGTCACACTCGAAATTTGCGTATTGATTGGCATGCCGCTCAATTTTGCCAACATTATCGCACTGCCATTGCTGTTGGGCGTTGGCGTCGCTTTCAAAATTTATTACATCATGGCATGGCGCTCGGGCCGCACAAACCTCCTCCAATCGAGCCTGACCCGCGCGGTGATTTGGAGCGCTTTGACGACGGCAACCGCTTTTGGAAGCCTGTGGCTATCGCGGCATCCTGGCACATCGAGTATGGGCAAGCTGCTGGCGCTATCGCTAGTATGTACATTGGCGGCAGCAGTGTTATTTCAGCCCGCGCTCATGGGTAAGCCCCGTCGCTCCAGGAATCCTTGAGCAAAAGTCATCGGTCGGCGCAGGCGAGTTGGCCGCTGTCTTGCGGTTGTTCGGCTTTGGCGCGCTAGCCGCCTTTGGCGCGGTGGCCGTCGGAGCAGAACCGAGCGTGTCTTGTGTCTCAACGCGCGTCCAATTTTCGCCGCCGCATAAGAACCCGAGAAAACACCCCTGAACACGCAATGTGTTCGGATCCATCAGGCTGACGTTGGCGGAATAAGTATGACCGTCTTGTGAATTATAAATCTGCCCGTCCCATTGGTTTGTTTTGGTTTGTGCCATGCCGAGAAGAATTGGCATCCCCAACGTAGGTCGAGATCGCAGAGCAGGATCGGGGTTTTTGCTGTCAAGGCCGCCGGGCTTGGCTTCCCATGCCACGACGCCCCACAAACGGCCCTCGCAGTCTATGATTTTGATGCGCGCGACCTGCTTGGCCACAAGCCACTCTCCGATCGGGGCCGGAGCGGAAACGCGGGCGGGTTGTGCGACAGCGACGCTCGCAATCAGCCAAGTCATAAATGTTATGCAGGTTCGCGACAGCATGTGGGCGGACACCTTTGATCTCAGGGAGACATATAACTAACGTTTGAAATAGATGAAATCACGCATGGTTCCTTTGTTTACCGCAATCAGATTACAATGTGGTGGAACTTAGAACCGGGCTGGCGGTTAGGCAGGAAACTTTTATCAAGCTGCGTTTTTCACGATCGCGTATTGTTGAAATGGGGTTCATCGTGCTCGATTTTCCCGCCGAGCTCAATCCGCCGGCACCGGCTCCGCGCGCGCAAGCCTTAGGCCCGGTCTCGTTGCTGCGTGTACTAGCCAACAACCCGATCGAGGCGTGGACAGCGGCACATTTCAACGAGCCAATCGTCGTCAGCGGCATGTCGATTGGGAGGGTCGCGGTGGTAAGCGATCCAGCTGCGATCCGCCGCGTTCTGCTCGAAAATACCGACAACTACCGGAAGGACTGGCTTCAAAGGCGCGTGTTGTCGGCAGGCCTCACGGGCGGACTCCTGACAGTAGAGGGGCACCAATGGCGGACGCAAAGGCGAGCGCTGGCGCCGCTTTTCGCACGTAAGACGGTGACGAATTTTTCTGCAGCGATGGTCGATGTGGCCAATAGATTGGTTGAACGGCTTGCACGGCGTGAAGGCGAGGCCACAAATTTGGCGGTAGAGGCCACCCACGTCACGCTGGAAGTCCTGGAGCGAACCATTTTTTCCGATGGGCTTGGGCGAGCGCCGGAAGATATTCGCTTGGCGATGAAAAACTACTTCGAGATTGTCGGACGAATCGATCCTTTCGACATGTTGGGGATGCCGGATTTTGTGCCGAGACCCGGACGCTGGAAATTGCGGCCGATGCTCCGCGTTTTTCAGTCTGCTATCGACGCCATTATTTCAGCGCGCCGTGAGCGCATTGCCAGCGACCCGAATAATATGCCCCGTGACATCCTCACGTTTCTCCTTAAGGCCACCGATCCGGAAACGGGAGCACCGCTTTCAGGGTCCGAAATCCGTGCGAATATTCTGACGTTTATTGCGGCAGGGCACGAGACGACGGCCAATTGCATCACTTGGGCGCTTTTTTTGCTGTCGCAATCGAGTCAATGGAGAGAACGCGTCCACGCCGAAGCCGACCGCGAATTCGGAGGCGCAACGGATACTCTTGCTGATCGCCTGGTCGAGACCAGGGCTGTGATCGACGAGACCAATCGGCTTTATCCGCCGATCGCAGCCATCAGCCGCGCAGCGATTGGACCCGACGAGCTTGCTGGTGAAGCGATCAAGCCGGGCACCATGATCGTTATCGCGCCATATGTGCTGCACCGTCACCGTGCGCTATGGACGATGCCAAATAGCTTCGATCCGAACCGTTTCCTCGGCGATGCGCGTAATGCGATCGACCGCTACTCCTACCTTCCCTTCGGTGTCGGGCCGCGCATTTGCATCGGTGCCGCCTTCGCTATTCAGGAAGCTTCAATTTTTGTAGCCGCGATCATGCGCCATTTCACGCTTGAGTTGGTTCCCGGACACGTTGCATGGCCGGTCCTGAAGGTGACTTTGCGGCCGAAGGGCGGCCTACCGATGATCGTGCGTCGGCGGTGAATAAGGCGGGACCGTTGAAACCTGAAAACCCGGCTTCGAATTATTGGCCATGGTCTTCGAGGACTTTCAGGCAAACCTTTCTGAGCTGCTTGCGGTGATCCTGTAAGCACGCGAGAACACGAAACGTATCCGGGATGGCGTCGTGGCAGAATTTGGTTGCGTCCGGAGAGCAGGCTGCTTGCTCTTCCGCGGTACCCTGAAATAGTCCAGGAGAATTCGCGGGTTGGTTGTTTTCAACCGCGAAGGCGGTACCACTGATTATTTGTGTCGAGAGGACGACAGCGCAAATTCTGGCGTGCATTGTCTTATGCCTGACTTTCGTGCATGGTTTCGAAACAACCGCGATTGGCGCTTCGTGTTCCATAGGGAATTAGGGTAGATCTAACGTGATATTGGCGCGCGGCTGCTGCTTGAGTTCAGAGATGTCAGTGCCGTCACAGTTGTTAAAGTATATAAGCGCGGCCGGTTTTGGCCTAGCATTTTCGCTTTGCATTATCGGAGTTTGTTCCGCGCAAAGCGCTACACCGTTTGCTCGATTGGCAGGTCAATGGTCAGGCTCCGGCACGATCGAGTTATCCAACGGCGTCCATGAGACAATCAGATGCCGTGCGGCCTACGATGTACTTCGCGAACAAAACAATCTCCAACTCAACATTCGCTGTGCCAGCGCGAGTTACAATTTTGATTTGCGCGCCAGCGCGAACTACTCGGCTGGCGCAATTAGCGGTACGTGGAGCGAAGCGACTCGAATGGCCGCTGGATCGATTTCTGGTAGGGCCGAGGGCGACCGCTTCCAGGTCGTGGCCACCGCCGCTTCTTTCGCGGCCAGTCTGATATTAATCACTCACGGTGGGCGCCAGTCCGTTGTCATCCGACCGCATGATGCCCAGGCCGGCATAAAGAGCGCTTCGTTTTCGCTTAAGCGCATCTAGCCACTGAAGTCTTATTCGGCGGACGACCTTAGCAGAGACCGATGGGATATTCGGCGCACGATCTTGCTGAGGAAAGTGGCAATCGGCCGCAACATGAATAGGTCGGCAATCAGTGCGGCCACCATTGCAAATGCACTCAGCCAGCCGAAAAGTCGCAGCGAAGGTAGACTGGACAGAACAGTCATTGCTAGGCCGCAGGCCAGCACGGCCGAGGTCAGGATCAATGGCGGGCCGACGAGAATCGTCGCACGTTCCACGCCGACTGCAGGGTCAGGGTCGATATCTTCGATCTGCAGCCGGTTGAGGAAGTGAATGGTCGCGCTAAGTCCAAGGCCGAATGACACGGTCAAAGCGATGACACTTGCGAATTGCAATCCTTGGCCCAAAACCAGCAACAAACTTCCGGCAAGCACGATGGGAAACAATCCC
>DATFVF010000216.1:0-4044 GCA_035260465.1 Pseudolabrys sp.
TAACGATCGCGAGCGGCGCATCTTCGAAGCGCGTCGGCTGGCCGATGACCCGATCACGCTCGAGGACCTTGCTGCCGAATTTGGCGTCTCGCGCGAACGCGTGCGTCAAATCGAAGTACGGGCCTTCGAGAAAGTGCAGAAAGCGGTCAAGAGCCGCATGACTGCCATCGAGCAACCGTCAGAAGCGCAGGCGATTGCCGCGCAATAATCGCTATCGATGGTCCAAACATTTACGGCCGGGCAACTGCCCGGCCGTTTTGTTAGAGCGCACGCCTGCGAAATTCTCTTACTGCCCCCACGCGCGGAATGCTTCCTCAAAGGCGCGCGTGCCGGGCGTGCCTTTCTCCATCGCGAGAATTGCACGCTTGCCGCTGGTGTAGACGACCGGAATGTCGAACCAGTCGCGCTCCTTGAGCAATTGGATATTGCGCTGCAAGTCGACGTCGACCGCCGATAGGCCGATCAGGAAATAGCCGTTGGTGACCTTGACCGCCAAGCCGGCAAGCGGAACGCCACGCGCCTGCTCGTTCTGCTTCATCAGCACGCCCGGCACATTGCCGATGCCGCCTTCCGGGAAATCCGCCGGCAGCGTGAACAGAATTTCTATCGTGTGACTGGCCGGGAGCGCCTTGTCGGTATTGCGCCGAAGCGACCAGGTCATGCGCAACTTGCGCTCCGGTATCTCGATATCGGCGCGAACTGCCAGTTCGGGCGCAAGCCCCGGTCCCGGCGAAACGGTCTCGGTGCGCCAAAGTGCGGAGCCGACGTATCGCTTGCCCTGCGGGTCGTTCGGGTCCTCATCGTAGAGGACGACCTTCTGCGCCACTGCCGCCGACGGCGCGTTAGCCGTATTGGGCGCTGCGTCGCCTGATTGTCCGATCCGGTCAGCGATTTTCGGCCGGCCGGCGGGCTGCGATGCATCCTTCGGCGTCGACGCCGGTTGCGAGCGGAAGCTTGCCACCATCGACGTGACTGCATGGCGCTGCCAATAGGCCGCACCGGCGATACCAGCCACCACCAACAATAACGCGGCCCATTTGATCATGCCCCCGTATGAGCGCGCGGGGCGCCGATAGGCATCTTCACCGTCATATGCGGGCGGAGGCGGGACCGGAGACGAATAGCCCGGCTGGAGCGCTTCCTCACTGAACGCCGGCTCCGTGAATTGCGAAGGCTCGGGTGCTCGATGTGGCTCGAAGTAATGTGGCGCCGGGTCTATGGGCATCGACTCAAATGTCGCGTGCGCGGCACGCCTGGCCTCGGCGGCGGCGGCACCCAACCCTTCGGCCTCCGCGACCGTTTCACGGAAGTCGCGCAGACCGCGGTCCCGCAGGGAAGGCTCGGGTGGCTCGGCTTCGGGAATATCGGCCCGGCGCTTTGCCGCTTCCGCCTCCACCTTGCGGATCGCTTCCTCCAGCGCCAGTCTTTCGCGCGTAATGTCGGTCTCATCGAGCGCCGGCTCGACGCCTCGCAACTGGCTGACAAGCGCGGCACGCGCACGGTCGTACAGCGCACGGCGGTTTTCGCCCGTGTTCTTGTCGAGGCCGCTCACCGCGCGGGAGATCAGTGGGTAATAGTCAGCCATTGCGCGCTATTGTGTTGGAGCACGATCCCGTTCGCAACGCGGTTCCCATAAACGGAATCATGCTTGACCCCGGTTCATGTCTTTTTTCAGCAATCATAGCTCAAATGGATTCGTCATGAGGATGGTGTCTTCGCGTTCGGGGCTGGTCGACAATAACGCTACAGGACAGCTGACCAGCTCCTCGATGCGACGGACGTATTTTATCGCCTGTGCCGGTAATTGCGCCCAAGACCGCGCCCGCGCCGTCGGCTCTTTCCAACCGGCAATGGTCTCATAAACCGGCTCGACGCGTGCCTGTGCCTGTTCGCCGGCGGGGAGATAGTCGATTTCGCGCCCATCGAGGCGATAGCGCACGCAAACCTTGATTGCGTCGAAACCGTCCAGGATATCGAGCTTCGTGAGCGCCAGCCCATCAATTCCGCACGTCCGTACAGTCTGCCGAACGAGGACCGCATCGAACCAGCCACACCGGCGGGCACGCCCGGTAACGACGCCGAATTCGCGCCCGCGCTCTCCGAGGGTCTTGCCGATGACATTGCCCATCTGATCGGTGGGAAACGGACCCAGCCCGACGCGCGTCGTATAGGCTTTACAGATGCCAAGCACGTAATCGATCGCATTGGGGCCAAGACCGGAACCGGTCGCCGCCTGCGCCGCCACCGTATTCGACGACGTGACATAAGGATAAGTGCCGTGGTCAATATCGAGGAGCGCACCTTGCGCGCCCTCGAACAGAATGCGCTTCCCTTCACGCCGCTTTCCATCGAGCAGCGACCAGACCGAATCCATGAAGGGCAATACCTTTGGCGCGACCGCGGCGAGATGGTCGTACACCACCTGAGCCTCGACCGGAGGCAGACCGTGACCGCGGCGCAGTGCGTTGTGATGCGTCAGCAGCCGATCGATCTTTCCGCGCAGTGCCGGCAGATCCGCGAGATCCATGAATCGGATGGCCCGGCGACCAACCTTGTCTTCATAGGCCGGGCCAATACCGCGCTTGGTGGTCCCAATGCGGGTCGCAGAGTCGTCTGCCTCACGAAGAGCTTCAAGTTCGCGGTACAACGGCAGGATCAGCGTTGCATTCTCGGCGATACGCAAGGTTTCAGGCGTCACCACAATGCCTTGTTTCTTCAGTTGGGCAATCTCATCGATCAGCGCCTGCGGGTCGACCACCACGCCGTTGCCAATGACCGACAGCTTACCCTCTCGCACGACACCCGAAGGCAACAGCGACAGTTTGTAGGTTGAGCCATCGATCACCAGGGTGTGCCCAGCATTATGGCCGCCCTGAAAACGCACGACGATATCGGCTTGCTCCGACAACCAGTCGACGATCTTGCCTTTACCCTCGTCGCCCCACTGGGATCCGACAACTACGACATTCGCCATCGGGATCCCTTCCCTGAGCCAGCGCCCGGACACTTGGAGCCGGGAGCCACCGGCTCCGTCCACCTTCGGATAATGGATGCACCCCTTTGAAGCAAGCCAAAGTCCGCCACCCTGTCGCGCCGGGGCCAAGGCGACAAAAGCTTGATCCTACGTGTTAATTTCAGAAATGCAGCGGCTTCGCCTGCTGCACCTGGGGCAGTGCCCGCACTTTGGCGAGGACTCCCTCGGGCAGGTTTCCATCGATCTCGATCAACGCGACGGCGTTACCGCCGGGCGCGTCGCGGCCGACGTGAAACGTCGCGATGTTGATGCCGGCCTCGCCCAGTGTCGAGGAGAATTTCCCGATGAAGCCGGGCTTGTCGAGATTGGTGATGTAGATCATCGAGGGCCCGAACTCCGCGTCCATGCGGATGCCCTTAATATTGACGATGCGCGGCCGCCCGTCGGCAAAGACTGTGCCTGATACGTGTCGAGATTGCCGTTCGGTCGTCACAGTCACGGTGATGAGACTTTCGTAGTCCTCCGGCATTTCGCGTGTGACCTCTTCGACGACGATGCCGCGCTCCTTGGCGACGACCGGCGCGGATACGACATTGACGTCGCCAAGCATCGGTCGCAACAGCCCGGCGAGCGCAGCCGAGGTCAGCGCCTTCGTATTCATTTGCGCGACGGCGCCCTCGTAAGCGATCTGTACCTTGCTAATACCGGTTTCGGTCAGTTGCCCGGCGAAGGACCCAAGCTTGTCAGCCAATGCGACCAGGGGTTTGAGCCTTGGAGCCTCTTCGGCGCTGATCGAGGGAAAGTTGATGGCGTTGGCGATGGCCCCCCGCAAAAGGTAGTCCGCCATTTGCTCTGCGATTTGCAATGCGACATTTTCCTGCGCTTCGGATGTGGAGGCGCCGAGATGCGGCGTACACACCACATTTGGCAGGCTGAACAACGGGCTTTCAGTTGCCGGCTCGGTCACGAAAACGTCGAATGCGGCGCCCGCAACCTGCCCGCCTTTGAGCGCTTCATAGAGGGCCGCCTCGTCGACAAGACCGCCGCGCGCGCAATTGACAATGCGCACG
>DATFVF010000217.1:0-17307 GCA_035260465.1 Pseudolabrys sp.
CCGCTCGTCGCCACCAACGAGGCTTATTTCGCAACGGCGCAAGATTACGAAGCACACGACGCGCTGATCTGCATTGCCGAAGGCCGGCTGCTTGCGGACAGCGACCGCCGTCAGCTGACGCCCGAGCATCGCTTCAAGAGCCGCGCCGAGATGGTTGCGCTGTTCGCCGATATGCCCGAGGCGGCCGCCTCGACCGTCGAGATCGCGCAACGCTGCGCATTCCGACCCCGCACGCATCAACCGATCCTTCCGCGTTTCTCGGTCGGCGATAGCGGCACGGCGCCCGACGAGGCGAGCGAACTGCGCAAGCGCGCGGAGGAGGGGCTCGAGCGCCGCCTCGAAACCGCGGGCGTCGCGCCTGCGCACACCGTCGATGAATATCGCGAACGGCTCGACTTCGAGCTCGGCGTCATCGCGGGAATGAAATATCCGGGCTACTTCCTCATCGTTTCCGACTTCATCCAATGGGCGAAGAAACAAGGCATACCCGTTGGTCCGGGACGCGGATCGGGCGCGGGCTCGCTTGTTTCATACGCGCTGACAATTACCGACCTTGATCCAATTCGTTTCGGCCTGCTGTTTGAGCGCTTCCTCAATCCCGAACGCGTATCGATGCCGGACTTCGATATCGATTTCTGCCAGGACCGCCGTGACGAAGTGATCCGCTACGTGCAAGAGCGTTATGGCCGCGATCAGGTCGCGCAAATCATCACCTTCGGTACGTTGCAAGCGCGGGGCGTGCTGCGCGACGTGGGACGCGTTCTGCAAATGCCTTATGGACAGGTCGATAAGCTCTGCAAGCTGGTGCCGCAAAACCCGGCCTCGCCGATCTCGCTCAAACAGGCGATCGAGGGCGAGCCTCGCCTGCAAGCCGAACGCGACGGCGATGCGGTGGTCAAGCGCGCCTTCGACATCGCGCAAAAACTCGAAGGGTTAAATCGCCACGCTTCAACACATGCCGCAGGCATCGTGATCGGCGACCGCCCCCTGTCAGAGCTTGTGCCGCTCTACCGCGATCCGAAATCCGACATGCCCGTTACCCAGTTCAACATGAAATGGGTGGAGCAGGCAGGCCTCGTGAAGTTCGATTTCCTCGGCCTGAAAACGCTCACGGTCTTGCAAACGGCCGTTGCGCTGGTGAAACGGCGCGGCATCGACATCGATCTTGCCGCGATCCCCCTCGATGACAAAGGCACTTACGACCTGCTGGCCCGCGCGGAAGCCGTCGGCATCTTCCAACTGGAAAGTGCGGGTATGCGGCGTGCGCTCCTCGACATGCGGCCTGATCGCTTCGAAGACATCATCGCGCTGGTCGCGCTTTATCGGCCCGGCCCCATGGCGAACATCCCGACATATTGCGCGCGCAAGCACGGCATGGAGAAGCCGGATTATATCCATCCCAAGCTCGAGCCGATCCTGCGCGAGACCTTTGGCGTCATCATCTACCAGGAACAGGTGATGCAGGCCGCGCAGATCCTTGCGGGCTTCAGCCTCGGTCAGGCGGATCTGCTCCGCCGCGCCATGGGTAAGAAGATCCGGAAAGAGATGCAGGCGCAGCGCAAAGATTTCGTCTCTGGCTGCCTGGAAAACAATGTCGAGCGCCATCAGGCCGACGGCATCTTCGATCTGCTGGAGCGCTTCGCCGAATACGGATTCAACAAAAGCCACGCCGCAGCCTACGCATTGGTCGCCTATCAGACGGCCTATATGAAGGCGAACTTCCCGGTCGAATTCCTGGCGGCGACCATGACGCTCGATATGGGAAATACCGACAAGCTTGCCGAATTCCGCGCCGAGGCCGAGCGCTTGGGCATTCGCGTCGATCCGCCATCGATCAACCGCTCAGCCGTCGACTTCGAAGTGGATGGCACTACGATTATTTATGCGCTTGCTGCGCTCAAAGGCGTCGGCAAACAAGCGGTGGAAGCGATCATTGCCGCACGTGACTCGGGCGATTTCGCCGACCTCGCGGATTTCGCGGCGCGTGTTAACCCGCGTGCGGTGAACAAGCGCGTTCTGGAAAGCCTTGCCGCTGCCGGCGCCTTCGACACGTTTGAGAGAAATCGCGCGCGCGTCTTTGCTGCCCTCGATGCGGTCCTTGCCCGCGCACAACGCAGTCACGAAACTGCGGCGGTCGGCCAAAGCGAATTGTTCGGTGGCGGCGGCACACGCGAACAGATTGCACTGCCGCAGATTGAGGCGTGGCTGCCGGCCGAGCGTTTGCGCCGCGAGTATGAAGCGGTCGGCTTCTTTTTGTCGGGCCACCCGCTCGATGATTATGCCGCGGTGCTCAAGAAGTTGCGGGTGCAGCCTTGGGCCGAATTTGCGCGCGCGGTGAAGGCTGGCGCAACGGCGGGCCGTGTCGGCGCAACCGTTGTGTCGCGCACCGAACGCCGCACGCGCACCGGCAGCAAGATGGGAATTATCGGCCTCTCCGATCCGAGCGGACACTTTGAAGCGGTGATTTTCTCGGAAGGGCTCGCCGAGTATCGCGACCTGCTCGAGCCGGGGACCGCCGTTCTGCTGTTTCTGTCGGCGGAAGTGCAGGGCGACGAGGTGCGCGCGCGCATCCAGTCGGCAGAGCCGCTGGATAATGCCGCTGCGAATTTGCAGAAGGGTTTGCGCGTATTCCTGCGCGATGGCGCGCCGCTCGACGCGGTTGCAAAGCGATTGGAGCCAGTGACGCAGGGCGGGCCCACCCGGTCTGCGCAAGGAAACATGCGCGCGCCGGCCAATGGCGACGGCGAGGTGAGTGTGGTGCTCCTGCTGAACCGCGGCACCGAAGTCGAGGTGAAGCTTCCGGGCCGCTTCAAGGTCTCGCCGCAGATTGCAGGCGCCATTAAGGCCGTGCCGGGCGTGGTGCAGGTCGAGGCGCTGTAGCTTGCTGAATCGCGTTGCCTGACCCGCCCTCATCCTGAGGAGCGCCCGCATGCTTCGAGACGCGTCGCTTCGCGACGCTCCTCAGCATGAGGCCGCGAGAGGTGGTGTCATACGGGCCAATATTGGGCATGCTAGGATTTGTTGCGCGCCGCCGAGGCCTGCCTCTCATGCCTAAGTCCAACCCGTCCCGTCGCGATATTGTCAAAGCTGCCGCCGCGTTGCCGCTTGTTTATGCTTCGCCGTCGCGCGCAGCCTCGCCCCCGGCGCAAGCGATCACGCCGGCGCTGATTGCCGCCGCGACGAAAGAAGGCCAGCTGACCTGGTACACTTCGGCCGATCTGCAGCTCGCGGAAAAGGTCGGCAAGACGTTCGAACAGAAATTCACCGGCATCCGCGTGCGTGTCGAGCGCGCTGGCGGCGAGCGCATTTTTGCACGTGTCGCGCAGGAATATGCCTCCGGCCTGCATGTCGCGGATGCAGTGAGCACGGGTGATGCCGCACAATTTCTGGCGTGGAAACGGCAAGGGCTGCTCGCGCCTTATGTGCCCGAAGATGTCGGCAGACATATTCCGGCCGAGCATCGCGATCCTGACGGATTTTACGCGACGGTGCGCTCGTCGCTCTGCGTGATCGCGTATAACACCCAGCTCGTGAAGCGCGATGACGCTCCGAAAAGTTTTGCCGATCTGCTCGATCCGAAGTGGAAAGGCAAAATCGTTAAGGCGCATCCGAGCTACAGCGGCACCATCATGACATCGACGTATCAGATGGTACGTGAATTGGGCTGGCCCTATCTCGAGAAGCTTGCGCAACAGGACGTACTTCAGATCCAGTCGGCCACCGATACGCCGAAGAAGGTCGTGCTGGGTGAGCGGCCGGTGATGGCCGACGGCAACGAGTCGAACGTTCTGCTGCTTAAGGAAGCGACCCAGCCGATCGAAGTGGTTTATGCAAAAGAGGGCAGCCCTTCGATCGTGCAGCCATCGGCGATTTTTGTCAGCGCGCCGCATCCGAACGCGGCGCGGCTATTCCAGAATTATCTGTTCAGCGTCGAAGGGCAGGAGCTCTTCGTCAATCTGGGCGCCCTGCGTTCGGTCCATGCACTAGTGAAGGACAAGCCAAGCCGCACGCCTTTATCGGCGATCAAAGTGTGGAAGGACGATCCCGCCGCGGTTGAAACGCAAGGCGAAGAGCTCAAGCGCCATTACTCGCAAATTTTTCACGTGTGAACGTCAGTTGCTGAGTTGTGCACTTTGTCGTTTTTCGCAAAGCCGCCGCCGCACCTGCCCAAGCATTTCCGACCGCAATCTTCGAATATCGCACCGAGTAGAGTTATCCCTGACGATATTTGTGGCTTGAGGGATAGTGACCCCCGGCGGAAAACCGCCGGGGGTTTTTCTATTGTGCGTCATTGGCGGCCTTGCAGGTTATGAACAGTCGCCCTTGACTTAATTCCTAGCACGACTATAATCCTATTAATCCCGCCTCGTTACCGAGGGGTGTCTGATCAGCGTCTCCAGACGCGGGGCGGGGAGCGGTGGCCGGGATATTTGGCAGTGTCGGAGATGCGGCACTGACCCCCGGCGGTCCAAGCCGCGTTTTTCCCGGCGTGCCTGCCGCACGCCGAGGCCCCGCTGACGGCCGATAAGGCCGGCGGGTGGTCAGAACCGATCGCCGGCCGCATGGCCAGGGCCTCAAACGGTGGATGTCGTCGCGGTGACGCTTAACAGGCAAACGCGCACTGAAAGGATCGACCACCGGGGAGAGTGCGGAGCAAACCTATAAACACCGCGCGCGGGACGCCTTTGGATTTGGCGGACTTGCGGCTTGCCGCGCCGACGCTTGCAAGAGCCGAAGGCGGGCATAGGACTTCGACAAGCCTCGATGCTGTGAGGCGTCGAGGCCCGTGGGTCCATCAGGACCTTTGGCGTCCCGCGCGCCCTCGGATTTCTTTCCCGGGATCGCAGCGGAGGTTGGAATGCAGGCGGTCCCCGGCGCCTGGACAAAAATCCGGGCGATGGCGCTTGCCTTGGCGCGAACCGGCTAAAGCCGGCGCGCGCTGCGTTGGCTGTTTGACAATTGAATCGGAGAATCGCGCGTGGAAGAACGCGCGCGCAACATACTCCGCTCATTCCCGCGCAAGCGGGAATCCAGCACTGGGTCCCCGCTTTCGCGGGGACGAGCGGGATAGGATGCAAGCCTGGCGCGCGCTGCATTGGCCACCTCCGCCCTCATCCTGAGGAGCCCGCCGAAGGCGGGCGTCTCGAAGGATGCCGTAAGCCCGAATGGCCCCATGGTTCGAGACGCGCCGCTTTCGCGGCGCTCCTCACCTTGAGACAAGCAGGGGGCTTTCGCTAAAGCCTTGTCTCGCCTTGCATTCCAGAAATCGCACCTATATAAGCCCGGCATCACTCACGCGGACGCATGGCTTTAGGCCCCGACAATGGGTCAATAAAGGCCGTCCGGTGGCCCACATGGGCTCACAATCGTCCGCGGCGGATCAACCGGAGAAGATTATGGCGCTTCCTGACTTTTCGATGCGCCAGCTTTTGGAAGCTGGCGTCCATTTCGGCCATCAGGCCCACCGTTGGAACCCGAAGATGGGCTCGTACATCTTCGGCACTCGCAACAACATTCACATCGTCGATCTCGCCCAGACTGTGCCGATGCTGCATCGCGCGTTGCAGGCGGTCAGCGACACCGTCGCGAAAGGCGGCCGCATCCTGTTCGTCGGCACCAAACGCCAGGCGCAGGACTCGATCGCCGACGCGGCCAAACGCAGCGCGCAATATTACGTGAATTCGCGCTGGCTCGGCGGCACGCTGACCAACTGGAAGACAATTTCGGGTTCGATCTCGCGCCTGCGCAAGCTCGACGAGATGCTCGCATCTAACGAGTCCGGCGGCTACACCAAGAAAGAGCGCCTCACGATGCAGCGCGAGCGTGACAAGCTCGACCGCTCGCTTGGCGGCATTAAGGACATGGGTGGCGTGCCCGACCTGTTGTTCGTCATCGATACCAACAAGGAAGACATCGCCATCAAGGAGGCGCAACGCCTCAACATTCCGGTTGCCGCGATCGTCGACACGAATTGCGATCCGGCCGGCATCACTTTTGCCGTTCCTGGTAACGACGATGCCAGCCGTGCTGTCTCGCTGTACTGCGATCTCATCGCAAAGGCTGCGATCGACGGAATTTCGCGCGCGCAAGGCGAGATGGGCGTCGATATCGGCGCTGCCGAAAAGCCGATCGTCGCGGAGCAGGTGCCGACAGCACCCGCGCTCGGCGATCTCGGATTCGAGCCGTTGCCCGGCCCGCGCGGCGTCGCCGACGATCTCAAAAAGCTGCCCGGTGTTTCGCCGGCGATCGAAAAGCAACTCAACGATCTTGGCATCTTCCACTATTCGCAGATCGCCGCATTCAATGAAAAGGCCGCCCACAGTGTCGGCGAAGAGGTCGGTTTGCCGGGCCGCGTCGACAGCTGGATCAGCAAGGCCAAGGAATTGACCGCGGAGTGAACCTGGCGTCGTCATGTCCGGCCTTTTTGCCGGCCATCCACGACTTAACGACGTTGCAGTTCGAAGGCGCGGATGGCCGGGACAAGCCCGGCCATGACGGATCGAGGAAAATGTTATGGCAAATATCAGCGCACAGATGGTCAAGGAGCTGCGCGAGTCGACTGGCGCCGGCATGATGGATTGCAAGGCAGCGCTCAGCGAGACCGATGGCGACTTGACTGCGGCGCAGGATTGGCTGCGGAAAAAGGGTCTGTCCAAAGCCGCCAAGAAAGCTGGCCGCGTTGCGGCGGAAGGCCTTATCGGCTTGCTGGTCCAAGGCACAAAGGGCGTCGTTGTCGAGGTCAATTCGGAAACCGACTTTGTCGCGCGCAACGATCTGTTCCAGGGTCTCGTCAAGATGATCGCCGACGTCGCGTTGTCGGTCGGCACCGATGTCGACAAGCTCAATGCGGCAAAGGCCGGCAGCATCACCGTGGCGGAATCGATCTCGGACACGATCGCCAAGATCGGCGAGAACATGACGCTGCGGCGCGCCGCCATGCTTTCGGTCGGGAAGGGCGCGATCGGCACTTACGTGCATAACGCGGTTAGCGATCGTCTCGGCAAAATCGGCGTGATCGTGGCGCTCGAATCGACCGGCAAAGCCGACGAACTGACCGCCATTGGCCGT
This sequence comes from Pseudolabrys sp., assembly GCA_035260465.1. Taxonomy (GTDB): domain Bacteria; phylum Pseudomonadota; class Alphaproteobacteria; order Rhizobiales; family Xanthobacteraceae; genus Pseudolabrys. Next base: position 7,069 of record DATFVF010000217.1, read on the forward strand.
CAGGTGGCGATGCACGTGGCCTCGGCCAATCCGCTGGCGCTTGAGGCGTCCGCGCTCGATCCGGCTGTTGTGGAGCGTGAGAAGAATGTGCTCGCCGACAAGTTCAAGCAGCAGGGCAAACCGGCTAACGTGATCGAGAAGATCGTCGAGTCGGGGCTGAAGACTTTTTACAAGGAAGTTTGCTTGCTGGAGCAGCCGTTCATTTTCGACGACAAGAAAAGCGTTGCGCAAGCGTTGAAGGAAGCCGAAGGCAAGGCAGGCGGGCCGATCAAAGTCACCGGCTTCGTCCGTTATGCCCTCGGTGAGGGCATCGAGAAGCAGGAAACCGATTTCGCCGCCGAGGTCGCGGCCGCCGCCGGTCAGAGTTGATCGAACGTCGGCCGCCTCCGCTCTCGCCGTAGATGATAGGGGATCGCGACGAATGAGTGACCCGGTCTATCGTCGTGTCATCGTCAAATTGTCTGGCGAAGCGCTGTCGGCCGCCAATGGCTTCGGCATCGACCAGGCGACGGTCGAACGCCTTGCTGGCGATCTCGCGGCGGCCGCCAAGCTCGGGATCGAACTTGGTGTTGTCGTCGGCGGCGGCAATATTTTCCGCGGCGTGGAGGTGTCTGCGCGCGGCGTGCCGCGGCCGGTCGGTGACACCATGGGAATGCTCGCGACCGTCATGAATTGTCTGGTGCTGGAAGCCGCAATTGAGCGGGCCGGGCGCGAGGCGCGCACGCTGTCGGCGCTTGCGATGCCTTCCGTGTGCGAGACATACAACCGCAAGCGCGCAATGAAGAATCTCGGCAAGGGCCGCGTGGTGCTGCTTGCCGCCGGTACCGGCAATCCGTTTTTCACGACCGACGCCACCGCGGTACTGCGCGCCGCAGAATTAGACGCCCAGGCGGTTCTCAAAGCCACCAATGTCGATGGTGTATATACTGCCGATCCCAAGAAAGACCCGAAGGCGAAGCGTTACGACAAGCTCAGCCACCAGGAAGCGATCGAAAAGGACCTCAGGGTGATGGATGGCGCTGCGTTCGCGCTTGCTCGGGAAAACCGGATGCCTATCATCGTGTTCTCTATCTCTGAGAAGAGCGCCATCGAAACCGTGTTACGCGGCAAGGGGCGCGCAACTGTCGTCGGTTAACCGGCGCAGCATATTGCGCCGCCTGATAGGAGTGCGGCGTCCGAGGAACTGCAATGACAAACGCTACGCACGACATTAACGAGATCAAGCGCCGCATGCAGGGCGCAAGCAGCGTTCTGAAAACCGAATTATCGGGGCTACGGACCGGGCGTGCATCGGCTCATTTGCTCGATCCGGTCATGGTCGATGCCTACGGCGCGCAAATGCCGATCAATCAGGTGGCGACAGTGAGCGTGCCCGAGCCGCGCATGATTTCAGTCAACGTGTGGGATCGTTCGCTCGTCCATGCCACGGAAAAAGCGATCGTGAATTCCAATCTCGGATTGTCGCCGGCAACCGAGGGACAAACCATTCGCTTGCGGATTCCAGAGCTCAACGAGGATCGGCGCAAGGAATTGGTCAAGATCGCGCACAAGTATGCGGAAACCGCGCGTGTCGCGGTGCGTCATGTGCGGCGCGATGCGATGGACGTGATCAAAAAACTCGAGAAAGATCACAAGATCAGCAAGGACGACCACGATCGCTTTTCGGGCGACATTCAGAAGGCGACCGATACCGGAATCGCCGAAATCGATCACATGCTGTCGGCAAAAGAAAAGGAGATCCTCACGGTCTGAGGTCGCACTCCATGCCCGAGGCCGAGTTCCCGCAAAACGCTCCGGCGGCATTCGAGGTGCCGCGTCACGTTGCTATTATCATGGATGGCAACGGGCGTTGGGCGGCGGCGCGCGGGCTCCCGCGTGCCGAAGGGCACCGGCGCGGGGTCGAGGCGCTGCGGCGAACGATCCGTGCCGCCGGCGAAATTGGCATTAAATTCGTCACGATATTTTCATTCAGCGCGGAAAACTGGTCGCGGCCGGCGAGCGAAATAGGCGAGCTGATGGGTTTGCTGCGACGTTTTGTACGCAATGATCTCGCGGAGCTGCATAAGAGCAACGTGCGCGTGCGCGTGATCGGTGAACGTGACGGCCTCGATGCCGATATTGGAAGGCTCTTGATCGAAGCAGAAGAGCTTACCAAGGACAATGACGGTCTAACGCTGGTGGTCGCTTTCAACTACGGCGCACGCCAGGAAATCGTGCGTGCTGTACGCCGCATCGCGGAAGCGCTCGCGCAAGGCAGTGTGAAAGCCGACGACATCGATATGGATGCGTTCAGTCGCTTCCTGGATGCGCCGGATATCCCCGACCCGGACCTCATCATTCGTACCAGCGGCGAACAACGCTTGTCGAATTTCCTTCTTTGGCAATCAGCATATAGCGAATTGGTTTTTGTGCCGACCTATTGGCCCGATTTCGACCGAGCCACGCTCGAAACCGCGATCCGCGAGTACCAGCAGCGCGAGCGGCGGTTCGGCGGCCTCGTCGCGCAGACGGGATCGTGATCTCGTGGTTGGTATTGACCCCGCGTCCAATTCCGGAAATTCCAGCGCGCCTTTGTCCGCGAGTAATCTGGCGCTTCGTATTCTCTCCGCTGTGGTGCTCGCGCCGCTGGCGCTTCTTGCGGCCTATCTTGGCGGCGTGCCGTTCACGATATTCTGGACTGCGGCCGCACTCGCTGTGCTTTGGGAATGGATCACGATGGTTGCAGGTCCGTCCTATCGGTTGATGTTTTCTTCTTGCGGCGGCGCTATTGCAGCGGCCGGATTCGTCGCGTGGCTCGGCCGTCCGATTGCGGCATTGATGATGGTTGGCCTTGGCGCGCTTGCCGCCGCAATCTTTGCACCGCGCGAACGACGATTGTGGGTGACCGCCGGCATCGGCTATGCGGGAGCGCTGCTCTTGGCTGCAATGTTTCTGCGTGCCGATGACGTCTTTGGGTTTGCCGCAATCGTGATAATGTTTGCGATCGTGTGGACGACGGATATCCTTGGTTATTTTGCCGGCCGCGCGCTTGGCGGGCCGAAGTTATGGCTCGCGGTCAGCCCCAAGAAAACATGGTCGGGCGCAATTGCAGGCGCGTTGGGCGCCATGATCGTGGCGGCGCTCGTCGCGGGCCTGTTTGGATCGTTTAACAAACTTGCGATCGCCATCGTCGCGTTACTGCTGTCCGCGCTCGCGCAATTCGGCGACTTACTCGAATCCTGGGTGAAGCGGCAATTTGGAGCAAAAGATTCAAGTCACCTCATTCCGGGCCATGGCGGTGTGATGGATCGGTTAGATGGCTTCTGGGCGGCAGCGCTCGCAGGCTGCTTGATAGGATTGTTGCGCGGCGGCTTCGATGCGCCGGCGCGCGGGCTTTTAGTATGGTGAGAGTATGACTGCCGTTGATATTGTTCATGCGCGCACACGCTCAAGCGCTGACGTGCGTGGCATTACGATTCTTGGGGCGACGGGATCGATCGGCGCCAGCACGCTTGATTTAATCAAGCGTGCGCCCGAGGGTTATCGCGTCGAGTCGATCAGCGCACGCAGCAACGCCACTGCTCTCGGCAAGATTGCGCGTGAGGTCGGCGCCAAACATGCTGTCGTCGCCGATCCTGCCGCCTATCGTGAGCTCAAAGATGCGCTCTCCGGTTCACGTATCGAAGCCGCAGCTGGCGAGGACGCTCTGGTGGAAGCCGCGCAACGGCCTGCCGACTGGGTGATGGCGGCGATTAGCGGTTCGGCCGGACTAAAGCCGACGCTTGCCGCGATCGAACGCGGTGCGACGGTCGCGCTCGCCAATAAGGAATGTCTCGTTTGCGCCGGAAGCCTGTTCATGCGCCGCGCGGCGAACACAGGCGCGACCGTCCTGCCGGTCGACTCCGAGCACAATGCCGTTTTCCAGGCGCTCGGCGCGGGACATCGCGCCGATGTCAAGCGCGCGATCCTCACGGCATCCGGCGGCCCGTTTCGGACATGGTCGATCGAGGAGATCAGGGCGGCGACGCCCGAACAAGCGCTTCGCCATCCGAACTGGTCGATGGGCCCGAAGGTCACGATCGATTCCGCTACGCTGATGAACAAGGGCCTCGAGATTATCGAGGCGCATCACCTGTTCGCGCTTAAATCGGATGAGATCGACGTCCTGGTTCATCCCCAATCTGTCATTCATGGTTTGGTGGAATTTCGCGACGGTTCTGTCGTCGCTCAGCTGGGCTCGCCCGACATGCGCATTCCGATCGCGCACTGCCTGGCGTGGCCACGACGCATTGATGGGCCTGCGGCGAGGCTCGACCTTGCCGCATTGCAAAAGCTCACGTTTGAAGCACCAGATTTGGAGCGGTTTCCGGCGCTGGCGCTCGCGCGGCAGGCCTTGGAGACGGGCGGAGCCGCGACGACCGTCCTGAATGCAGCCGATGAGGTCGCGGTCGCTGCGTTTTTAGCTGGCCAAATATCATTCCTGGCGATCGCGGCACTGGTCGAGGCAACCCTGGATAAGGCTGCCGGACGCGGTCTTTTGGCGGAACCAGCCAATATCGATGCAGCGCTGGCCGTTGACCATGTTGCAAGAAGTCTGGCGCAAGACCTCTTGCCCGAAATTGCCGTAAAGGCATCCTAGGTTCTTTATTGGTGCGACAACGGCCCTTCAGGGCGAGACGAGGTAGTTAATGGGTATGGAGATCATGGGGGGTTTAAGCGCATTCGGAGGCGGCCTCATCGGCTATGTCGTGCCGTTCCTGTTTGTGCTCACCATTGTCGTTTTCTTTCATGAGCTTGGCCACTTTCTGATGGCCCGCGTTTGTGGCATCAGGGTTCTCGTATTTTCGATCGGTTTTGGCCCCGAGATCGCGGGCTTCAATGACCGTTATGGCACGCGCTGGAAGATTTCCGCGGTTCCGCTTGGCGGGTACGTAAAATTTTTCGGCGACGAAAACGCGGCGAGCGTGCCCGACCAGGCCGCAGCCGCGGCCATGACGAACGCCGAGAAGAAGGACAGCTTTGTATTCCAGCCGGTCCGTTCGCGCGCCGCTGTGGTGGCAGCCGGACCGATTGCCAATTTCGTGCTGGCGATCGCCATTTTTGCGATCATTTTCACGACGGTCGGCAGACAGACCACCAGCGCGCGGGTTGATTCAGTGCAGGCTGGCAGTGCCGCGCAGGTGGCGGGATTCCAGCCGGGCGACCTGGTTCTCACGATCAACGGCGAGAAGATCGAAAGCTTCTCTGACATGCAGCGCATCGTCAGCATTAGTGCCGGCGAACCGCTGACAATTGAGGTCGATCGCGGCGGCGTTCAGATGGCGCTCAAGGCCGTGCCTCAACTCAAGGAGCTCAAGGATAATTTCGGCAATGTTCACAAGCTCGGAGTGCTTGGCATTAGCCGATCGATGGCTCCGGGCGACATCAAAACGGAAAAAGTGGGTCCATTGCGCGGCATCGTCATGGGCGCACAGGAAACATGGTTCGTCGTTGATCGGACGATGGCCTACATCTCGGGCGTGTTTGCCGGTCGGGAAGCGGCCGATCAGCTGGGTGGGCCAATTCGGATCGCCCAAGTATCGGGTCAGGTCGCGACAGCCGGCTTTGCTGCGCTTTTCCATCTCACTGCCGTATTGTCGGTGTCTATCGGGTTGCTGAACCTGTTCCCGATCCCTTTGCTCGATGGCGGTCACCTTTTGTTCTATGCTATCGAGGCGATTCGTGGCCGACCCTTGTCGGAGCGGGCCCAGGAAGTTGGCTTTCGGATTGGGTTGGCGATCGTCGTGATGTTGATGATTTTTGCAACCTTTAATGACATCCTCCACCTCGCCACCTCGTGACCGTTGCTGACGGGCAACTTTTTGAGGGAAAAGGGGAAGTCTGCGCGGGAGTTCGTTTGCAGCACACTGAAAACGCTGTAAAAAGCTCGCCTCTGCCAGCCCGGATCGTCTCTCGAATCCGCAGTGGGGGCGGCCACCGCATGGATCAAAAGGGCGCGTAGCGAATGGGAATTTGTGTGAGGGTGGTTCGGGGGTTGGCTCTAAGCTGCCTGATCCTCGGCGGTATCCTTGTCGGCGCTGGGTGCGTGACGGTCGCGTCTTCGGGCGTTGCGGTTGCGCAGACGGCAAGCTCGATCGTTGTCGAGGGCAGCCGCCGGGTCGAAGCCGACACCATCCGTTCCTATTTCAAACCTGGCCCGGGCGGCCGGCTGGGCCCGGAGCAGGAAGACGAAGCGCTTAAGGCGCTCGTTGGCACCGGCTTGTTCGCTGACGTGCGCATCAGCCACAACGGCAACCGATTGGTGGTGACCGTGGTGGAAAACCCGGTAATCAACCGGGTCGCGTTCGAAGGCAACAAAAAGGCCAAAGACGACCAGTTATCGGCGGAAGTGCAGTCGAAGCCGCGCGGAACATTGTCGCGCCCGACAGTGCAGGCCGATGTGCAACGCATCATCGAAATTTATCATCGCAGCGGCCGTTTCGACGTATCGGTCGATCCGAAAATCATCGAGTTGCCGAACAACCGGGTCGATCTGGTGTTCGAAATCAAGGAAGGTCAGAAAACGGGTGTCAAAGACATCCAATTTGTCGGCGCGCACGCATTTTCCAACGGCCGGCTAAAGGACATCGTCAAGACGTCCGAAAGCAACTTTCTCAGCTTCCTGCAGACAACCGACATTTATGACCCCGATCGTGTCGAGGCGGACCGCGATCTGTTGCGTCGCTTCTATCTGAAGCACGGGTACGCCGACGTGCGCATCGTCGCCGCCGTCGGCGAATATGATCCGACCAAAAAGGGGTTTGTCGTCACCTTCACGATCGACGAGGGTAGTCAGTACCGCGTCGGCACCGTCGACGTGATCTCAAACGTCCATGCGATCGATCCGGCTTCGCTGCGCGCGCAGGTCAAACTCAGCGCCGGCAGCGTCTATAATGCTGATCTCGTCGAAAAAAGCGTAGAGGCGATGACGATCGCAGCCGCGAGAAATGGATACGCCTTCGCCAATGTGCGGCCACGCGGCGACCGCAACTTCGAAGCCAAGACCATCAGCCTTGTGTTCGTCGTCGAGGAAGGCGCCCGCGCCTATATTGAGCGCATTAACATTCGAGGCAATACTCGCACCCGCGACTATGTCATCCGCCGCGAATTCGATCTCGGCGAGGGCGATGCCTATAACCGCGCCCTGGTCGACCGCGCCGAGCGGCGGCTAAAGAATCTCAATTTCTTTAAGACCGTCAAAATCACCAATGAGCCCGGTTCGGCGCCCGATCGTGTCGTCATCAACGTCGATGTTGAAGAGCAGCCGACCGGTGAATTCTCGGTGTCGGGCGGCTATTCCACCGCTGACGGCCTGATTGGCGAAGTCAGCGTTGCCGACCGCAATCTCATGGGCCGCGGCAACTATGCCAAGGCGTCGGTGACGTACGGGCAATATGTTCGCGGTTTCGACTTGTCGTTCGTCGAGCCTTACTTCCTCGGTTATCGCATGGCCGCCGGTATCGATTTGTTTGCGCGACAGAACCTGGCAAATAGCTACGTCTCCTACGATTCTCAGACAATCGGCACCAATCTGCGTCTTGGCTTTGCGCTAACTGAAGAAATCGCATTCCAGCCACGCTATTCGTTCTATCAGCAGAAAATTACGCTGCCGACCCAGTACAACAACTGTATATTTTCGAGCAACGCCAGCATCAATGGTGGCCCCGGCGTAAATCCCACCAACGAAGGCGTGTTCAGTGCGGCACAAAATACGGACTTGTTCGTCAATCCGGGCACGCAAGGTGGCTGTTATGCCGACGGCGAAGCTTCCCTCGCGGTCCGCAAAGAATTGGCTGCAGGTCCGGTCAATACGTCGCTGGTGGGTTACACCGTTGCGTACAACACTTTGGACAACAACAGGCTGCCAACGAGCGGCCTTTTTGTCGAACTCAAGCAAGACTTTGCAGGCGTTGGCGGCGACGTGGATTTTATCCGGACTTCGGTCGAATCGCGAAAGTACTACGAGATTTTCTCGGATGTCATCAGCGTCTTCAAATTGCAGGCTGGCAGCATTAACCCTTGGGGCGGCCAACAACTGCGCATGCTGGACCATTTCCAGATGGGGCCGAACCTCGTGCGCGGCTTTGCGCCAGCCGGGCTGGGCCCACGCGACATGACGATCGGCACAACGAACGACGCACTCGGTGGTTCTCTCTATTGGGGCGCCAGCGTTGAAGCGCAGACGCCCTTGTATTTTCTGCCCAAAGACGTGGGCATCAAAATTGCGGCCTTTGCCGATGCTGGCTCGTTATGGAACTACCAGGGGCCGACCAGTTGGAACGTGACCGGTGAAACACTTCAGGTTGGTCTCGGTAGCGCGTCGATGATTCGTTCCTCGGTCGGTGTCGGCCTGCTTTGGGATTCTCCGCTTGGGCCGTTACGTTTCGATCTGGCCTACCCGCTGAAAAAATATTGCGCGGCTGGGTCGGATGGTGTCACGCAAATATGCGATCACACGCAGATCTTCCGCTTCAGCGGCGGCACCAGGTTCTAACCTTGGCAAGAGCCGGCGCTGCGCCGGTTCGGACTCCAGCAAAATGAGCGAGCCGGTCTTCTTACGACACTCGCGGGGTCTCACGCTTGATGAGATCGCCGCTTTGATTGGTGCGACTCTCGCATCGCCTCCGCATTCGCGGCGCATCGCCAATATTGCTCCGCTTGATCGCGCAGCGCCAAGCGACCTTACGTTTTTTGACAGCAAGCAGTTCACCGCTGCGGCGGCTGCGACACATGCTGGGGCGTGCGTTACGACCGCAGCCCTCGCCAAAGAGTTGCCGGCCGAGGTCGCAATATTGATCGTCAGCGAGCCATACCGCGCCTTTGTTACGGCAGCGCGTGCGCTATTTCCGCAGGCGCTTCGTCCATCGTCGCTATCGCAGCCCGGCGAATTCACAGGCGCTCATGTCGACGCAACCGCACGCATGGAAGATGGAGTGATGATCGAGCCCGGCGCCGTTGTCGGCCCGCGTGCCGAAATTGGCGGTGGCACCTTGATCGGCGCGAACGCCGTGATCGCTGCGGAGGTGAGAATAGGGCGCGACTGTTCAATCGGCTCGGGCGCGACCATCAGCAACGCGCTCATTGGCGACCGGGTTATAATTCATCCGGGCTGCAAGATCGGTCAGGACGGCTTTGGTTTCGTGATGGGTGGAAAGGGGCACCTCAAAGTCCCGCAAGTCGGTCGCGTTATCATTCAGGACGATGTCGAAATCGGTGCCGGCACGACAATCGATCGAGGCGCTATTCGCGATACCGTGGTCGGCGAGGGTACTAAGATCGACAACCTGGTTCAGGTAGGCCACAATGTCAGCATTGGCAGGCATTGCATTTTGGTGGCGCAGACTGGAATTTCCGGCAGTTCGACACTTGAAGATTTCGTTGTACTGGGTGCACGTGTCGGCTTGAACAACAATGTGACGATCGGCGAGGGGGCGCAACTTGCCGCGACCAGCAATGTCAATGGCGATGTACCGCCGGGCGCGCGTTGGGGCGGTACTCCAGCCAAACCGATAAAGCAGTGGTTCCGAGAGATGACGGCGCTCGCAAGACTCGCACGCAAGGAAGGCGGCGCTGACGCGACGGCGGATGAATGAGACGGTTGGCATGAATAAAGCCGTAACAAAACTTGAAGCGGCGGACATTTCGGTGGTGCTTAAATTGCTCCCGCACCGCTATCCATTTTTAATGGTTGACCGGGTAATTGATATCCAGGGTGACGAACACGGTATCGGCATCAAGAACGTGACCATCAACGAGCCACACTTCCAGGGGCACTTTCCAGGCAATCCGGTTTTTCCGGGCGTGCTGATGATTGAAGGCATGGCACAGACGGCAGGAGTACTTTGCATAGCCGCGACCGGGGCTCGGCCGACGTCGGTGTTTTTTCTCACCATTGACAAAGCGAAATTCCGAAAACCGGTACGGCCGGGCGACACCATCGAGTATCACATGAATCGAATTACGCGGCGTAAGTCGATGTGGTGGTACCGCGGCGAGGCGAAAGTGGCGGGCCAAGTTGTCGCTGAAGCGGAAGTTGGCGCCATGCTTTCCGACGGATGAGCGCGCGCATGATCGATCCCTCGGCTCGGATCGAGGCTGGAGCCAGTATCGGAAAAGACGTATCAATCGGTCCGTATTGCACGATCGGCGAGCACGTCACTATTAACGATGGTTGCCGATTGGTCGCACACGTCAATCTCACCGGACACACGAGCATCGGTC
>DATFVF010000218.1:0-2521 GCA_035260465.1 Pseudolabrys sp.
CTTCAACCGTTACCGTGGCACTGCCTGGATGCCGGAGCCGTGCAAAAGCTGCGAGTTCAGGGAAATCGACTTCGGCGGCTGCCGCTGCCAGGCTTTCGCGCTATCGGGCGACGCCGGCAATACCGATCCGGCCTGTACGCTGTCGCCGTTGCACGAGCAGATCTTCAGACAAGCCGCGACCGAGGCTGCGGCCGGCAACAACCGCTTGATCTATCGGAATTTTGCCGGGGGCACGCCGGAGACGGGCGGCGACCATGGCGCCTGACGCCGAGGCGGCAAAATCCTTAAACTCCCGACCCGACCCGTTCGCGCCGCTGACGTCGCAACTGTTGCCGGTCGGCGATGGCCACGAAATCTACGTCGAAAGCGTTGGCCGGTCGGATGGCATCTCCGCGGTCTATCTGCACGGTGGGCCTGGCAGCGGCTGTCAGCCCGATCATCGGCGGCTGTTCGATCCGGAGCGGTTCCACGCGGTGTTCTTCGATCAGCGCGGCGCGGGCCGAAGCCGCCCCAAAGGCCGCCGCGAGGATAACACGCTGCCGCATCTGATCGCGGATATGGAGATGATCCGCGAGAAATTTGGCTTTGAACGCTGGATCATTGTCGGCGGCTCGTGGGGCGCGACGCTGGCGCTGGCCTACGCGCAAGCGCATCCGGATCGGGTCAGCGGCATCGTGTTGCGCAAGTTCGTTGCGTGGAAGGCGCCGGCCATTCGCTCTACGATCCCGGTATCAGGAGATCGTTAGTCACATGACTAAGGCTATGACTTAGCCTATGACTAAGGCTATGACTTAGGCCGCGACGTCGGTACAAAAGTTTCGGTGTCGGCTGCTGCGGTTCGGCTTTGAACTTCGCCCGCCAATTGCCGAAAGCCTTGAGCGGAATCCCCTGCGCTTCGCAATACTCTCGTTGATTCAACGCGCTCTGCTGCCACGCCTCATCGTGCTTGCGCCAGAAAGCCTCGCCGTAACGATCACTGTTCGAAATTTGTCGGGCATGTTGTGTCCTCGCTTTTGAAAATTCATCGGCGAGAACAGATCGCGGCCCAACCGTGCAAGAAATGGACGCTTACATTCTTGGGGCTGTAATTCCCTGATACCGTTTAAAAATTCCCTAATCCTCAAATTATTTTCCCTGATAATCTGCTTAGGGAATTGCTCGAGAAGTGGCTGCAGCGCAGCGGTTTCTTGGCACTAAATCGTGTCTCTAAGCCCGAGAATCGCAAAATTCCCTGTAAAATTCCCTGATACCAGGGAATTTGCTTGGAGACTGGTGCGATCAGCACTGCGTCGCCAGCCAGGCAAGTCACTCAGCTAGAGATTGTGGGCCTTGGAATCCGATAAGTGCCCGCCAATTGCGGCTTTTTGTGAATTGGCTGTCCGTCTCTTTACTCCACATTTGCACAACTTGGGAGCGAAATCGTCGATAGTCTCCGGCCTACATTTGAAATATTCCCGTTTTTTGGAGACGCGAGCCAGAGACCGGGCGCGATCAGCACTGCGCGGTGTGGGCGGCAGTACCGCAGACCACGGTCATCACATTCATCCCATTTTAGACGAACGAAGCCGGTCCTTGGCAAGGATCCGACCTGTGGGGGCTCCGCTACCTGCAGCTTCGGCCTATTCGTCTCTGATCTGGCTCGGCGCGTTGCCGGTCCAGCGATGGAACGCACGCCTGAAATTCGCGGCGTCGCTGAACCCCAGCGCAAGAGCGATATCCTCGTTCGCCAGATTCGTGCTGCGAAGGTATTTCAGCGCAAGTTGAGCCCTCAGTTCATCGCGCAGCCCGCGGAAGGAAATGCCCTGCTGCCGGAGCTGGCGTCGCAACGATCTGGCGTTGACGTCCAGGAGCTTGGCAGTGGCACCAAAGGTCGGAGGATTTGCGATATCGCGCAGCAGGATGGCGCGAATCTTGCCGGCGGCGCCGATACGGAATGTCAGCTCCCCGAGCAGTTCGTCGCACATGGCGAGGATTGTGGCATAGGTGGTTTTGTTGCCGAGGCTCGCAGGCTGGTCCAGCCAGCCGGACTTGAACATGATTTGATTGGCCGGCTGCGAGAACCGCACGGTGCAGCCGACCAGTTCCGCGGTGAGACCAAAGTCGTCCGATTGCGGATAGGACAGGCAAATCTCTTGCGGCGCGAACGCCGGGCCCATCACGTCGCGCATCAGCGATACGTGGATGCCAATCTGCAACTCGGCAATAAACCGGTATAGCCTTCGGTCGGCAACCGAATGAAGGACGGGCTCGATGCTCCAGGTCGCACGATCGCCTTCTTCCTTGAACTCAATGGTAGCAAGCGGGGCTGCAAGAGCGTGGTAGCGGGTCGCGAACTCCATCGCCTTGCGGAAGTCGGGACAGCACAGGATAGCGAAGCCGTACATTCCGTATGTTGAAACATGGATGGTGGTACCCATGCGATACGGCAGATGCCGATCGGCCGATAGTTGAAAAGCGTTCCGACAGGCCGTCATGAGTTGGCCTAGTGAAATTCGCGTCTTTGGAGAATGCACTTCTTCAG
>DATFVF010000219.1:0-3102 GCA_035260465.1 Pseudolabrys sp.
ATGCCAACAGCGCAGCAGATCATCGACGCGATGAGTGGCTGTGCAATGAGGGATATCAAGTGATGCGGTTCTGGAACGACGATGTGTTGAAACGCACAAATATCGTATTGGGTGAGATTTCAAATGCGCTGATGCATTCGAGCAAAGATATCCCTCTCCCGGCGCGCTTCGCGCGCCACCCTCTCCCCCAAGGGGAGAGGGGAAGCCTGCACGCTTCCGGATCAGAAACCAACTCCTTAGAATTTTCACGTGTTACTCCGCCGCGTCCGCTGGCGCTTCGAGCGGGGCCGTGGCGGCCGCGCTGATGGCATCCTCGACGGGGGGCGGATTGCGGTTGGGCGCAACCTCTTCCTCGCCCGCGCGTGCAAGTTTTTCGCGCGCTTCCTCGGCCTCGCGCTGGCGGTTCCACATGCTGGCATAAAGGCCATCGGCCGCGAGCAGCGCATAGTGCGTGCCCCGTTCAACGATCTCGCCCTGGTCCAGCACGATAATTTCGTCGGCCCCTACGATGGTGGAGAGCCGATGGGCGATCACCAATGTGGTGCGATTGCGCGAAACACGTTCGAGTGCATCCTGAATTTCTTTTTCAGTGTGGCTGTCGAGCGCGGACGTTGCTTCGTCGAGCACCAGAATAGGCGGCCCCTTCAGAATGGTACGCGCGATCGCCACCCTTTGCTTTTCGCCGCCGGAGAGCTTCAGTCCCCGTTCGCCAACTTCCGTCTCATAACCCTTGGGCGCAATCCGTATAAGAGGATCGATCTGCGCCAGCCGGGCGGCCTCCTCCACTTCGGAATCCGTGGCCTCCCAGCGACCGTAGCGAATGTTGTAGCGAATCGTGTCGTTGAACAGCACCGTATCCTGCGGCACCATACCGATCGCCTGACGCAACGATTTCTGCGTGACCTTTGCGATGTCCTGGCCGTCGATCAAAATGCGGCCGCCGGATAGATCGTAGAAGCGAAACAACAGCCGCGAAATCGTCGACTTGCCGGCACCGGATGGGCCAACCACCGCGACGGTCTTGCCGGCGGGAACCTCGAAACTGATTCCCTTCAAAATGCGGCGTGCCGGCTCATAGGCAAAGCTGACGTTCTCAAAGCGGATCGTCGCTGTGCCCACTTTAAGTGGCGGCGCATTTGTAACATCCTTGATTTCCGGCTCGCGCGACAAAATTGAAAACATGATCTCGATGTCGGTGATCGCCTGCTTGATCTCGCGATAGACCATGCCCATGAAATTGAGCGGCTGGTAAAGCTGGATCATCATGGCGTTCACCAGCACGAAATCGCCAACCGTCTTGCTTCCGGCCCGGATTTCGAACGCGCACATCACCATCACGGCCGCAAGCCCAAACGTGAAGATGACGGCCTGCCCGGCGTTGAGTACAGCGAGCGACGTATAGGCGTGCACGCTGGCGTCTTCGTAACGCGCCATCGCGCGGTCGTACCGCGATGCCTCGCGTTCCTCGGCAGAAAAATATTTCACCGTCTCGTAATTAAGCAGTGAATCGATGGCCTTGATGTTGGCATCGGTATCGCTGTCGTTCATCTTGCGGCGGATGCCAATGCGCCATTCCGTGGCGTGATAGGTGTAGGTCATGTACACCGCGACCGTGACGGTAATAACCGCCACATAGCGCCAGTCGAATTGCCACATCAGCACCGTGACGATGAACGCGAGTTCGATGATCGTCGGCGACAATTGCAATATCACCATGCGCACGATTGTCTCGATGCCATTGCGACCGCGCTCGAGCACGCGCGTCAGTCCGCCGGTTTTTCGTTCAAGATGGAAGCGAAGTGAGAGCTCATGCATGTGGACGAACGTGCGGTAGGCGAGCCGGCGCACCGCATTCATCGCCACCTTGGCGAACAGACCATCACGCCACTGGGTGAGCGCCGCCATCAGGATGCGCATGCCGCCGTATGCGATCGTCATCGCGACCGGCGCGGCCATCGCCCAGAGCAGCCAATTGGAAGCCGCAACCGGCGCAGTGCCGTGGCCAGCAAGCGCGTCGGTCGCCCATTTGTACGTGAAGGGCACGGCGACGGTCGCGAGCTTTGCGGCCAGTAGCAGGACAAGGGACCCGATCACACGGGTTTTCAGGTCGCGACGATCCGAGGGCCAGATATAGGGCCAGAGATGGATGAGAGTCGTGAGCAAGGCCCCGCGGTCCGCAGAGACGGGCGATTCGTTACCGGATGTCCGAGGATGATGGTGTTGGTCACTCATTCAGGGTCTTCATATAGGAGGATTCTGGCTGTTAATCACCCCGCGCGCTGATTTCGGGTGTCTTCCAGCCGCCTTGACGATGCCGCAAGTGCAATGCACATGCATAGCTATGAACAGAAGCGAAAAATCCAGCAAAATCCGAAAAATCTGCGTTTATTGCGGCTCCGGGCCCGGCACTGATCCGGCCTTTGTCGACAGCGCCCGTGCTTTCGGTGCAGTCCTTGCTGAAAACGGCATCGGCCTCGTCTTCGGCGGAGGGTCCGTCGGAATGATGGGCACACTTGCCAAATCCGTCCTCGATCACGGCGGCGAAGTGACCGGCATCATTCCCGAATTTTTGGTCGCGCGCGAACATGCAATGCGCGGCGCCGACAACCTGATCGTCACGCGCGACATGCACGAGCGTAAGCGCAAGATGTTCGAGATGGCGGACGCTTTCGTGGCAATGCCCGGCGGGATCGGAACACTCGAAGAAGTCGTCGAGCAGATGACCTGGGTTCAACTCGGCCGTCACCGCAAGCCGATCCTGCTTGCCAATATCAAAGGCTTTTGGAACCCGCTTTGTGCCTTGATCGAGCATATGAGGAAGCTCGAGTTCATCCGCGGCGATCTTAACTTTGATCTGCTTGTCGCCGACAAGGTCGCGGACATCCTCCCAATGCTGCAAAAGGCCGCACAGGCGACACCGGACGAAGCAAAAAAGATGACCGCGGCAGGCGCCGACCAGATGTGAATGCGGGAGTAGACCCCGCTCATTCCCGCGCAAGCGGAATCCGAGCGGAATATCGTTGACTGGCGATCAAACTACTTTGCGTCGATGAATGTCACGGCTTCAACGCGGTTGCCATCGGCATCAACAACAAACGCCGC
>DATFVF010000220.1:0-17018 GCA_035260465.1 Pseudolabrys sp.
AAATCGAGTTGGACCGTGGTCCAATGCGAACGCTATTGAATGTCTGCTTTGGGTCAAAAGCGGACATTGCGGCAAGTCCGGGCGGCGTCCGCTTTACCCCCGAAAGCGGACATGGCTGACTTGCTTCCTGATCCGACTAAAGGATGAACCACAGAGGGTCGCAGGTGTGATCTGCAACACATCGGGGCCGATCCGGGCTTGCAATGCTCGGATCACAAGCTGCCGAACGGCACCCGTACCCAACGGTCCCCAGCCGCTCGGCAGCGAGTAGGAGGGGCCGCTGCCAGTGCCACACGCAGCGGTCCCTCATTTCGCTCGGGGGCGGCGACGCTAGAGGGAATAGATGGACGCTTTAATTTTCCAATGTCCGAGCACTCATAGGACTTTTCGCTCGAACTTCAGAGCAACCAGAGAGGAACTAACAAAGATACCGCGGACTGCAGTCATCCAATTGCGTTGCGAGATCTGCAAAGAGCACCACACGTTTGTAGTGGCCGAGTGCACAGTCGAAGACTGAGTCCGCCCGATGTCCGCTCTTACCCCGAAAGCGGACATTGATAGGCGGTTCTGGAATGTCCGCTAAGTGCCAATAGCGGACATGAGCCACCAACGAAAAACCCCGGCACATTGGCCGGGGCTTTTTTGTTTGAACGATGTTGGGAGCGATCAGGCAGCGAGCGTCGCAGCTTTCCGCTTTCTTCTCCAGCCGAGCAGACCCAAAGCGCCGAGGCCGGTGGCGAAAAGCGGAAGAGCGGCTGGCAACGGAGTTGTTGCCTCAACGTCGCTCTGCACGGTGATAAACCCGGCGGGCAGTGTTAGTCCTGCTGGGGTGAAGAAGCCGGTCAGGTCTTGGACCCCACCAGTTTCTTCCAGAGTACCCAAGATCGTAATTGTGGCAAGGGCGGTGAGCGGGGTGCCTTCGGGACTATCGGATATCAAAGTAACCACCCCACCATTAACGAACACAATATCGCTAATTGTCGTGCTGCCGGGTTCAGTCAGCAACACCTGACCACCCGTTGGCAGCACGGGGGGAGGTGTTATTAGCAACACCGAGGAACCTTGTCCTAAGGCCGGGACGACAGCGCCTGCTGCGTTGCGGTCCACGCACGGGGATGTGCTGCAGTCCTCAAATAGTGAGGCCGACGACCCACCTACGGTCAACGTATCAGAAACAGGTAACGTGCTAGCGGACGCGACTGCTCCCACGCAGGCGCAACCGATACTTGTCAAGAGCAGACACAGTTTCAAGAATTTCATGGTTACGCTCATGGTATTACTCCCAACGCCACAATCAACGCGCCACAAATTTCGGTCAGAAATTTTCACTTGAGTGCTGAAGTCGTAAAATGCTTGTAAATTTTTTTGCAGGTTACGCCGTTGGGCTGTCCGGAGCAAATGGGCGCGGGTTATTCATACATGCAATTTTTATGTTTTGTTTATTTAGTCCGCTTTGGGTCATTAGCGGACATTTGCATTGCAAAACGGCATGTCCCCTTTACCCCCAATAACGGACATCGGAACAAACTGCGTTTGTTATTCGATGACCTCGTCGGCGCGGGCGAGCATGCCCGCTTTCACCCCAAAGGGGACACTCGGCGGTAGGGCTACCGGCAGCATGACCAAAGCAGGATCATTCAGCGCCCCCTTGATGCTCTTGCTCACTTACGTAACACCAGCGCGAAACATGTTCAGCAACGCGCTGAACCTCTGCCGCTCCGCAATCGCGGTCTGGGTCCGCTCTCCATGACGGTATTGCCCATTCCGCTCGCCAGAAGGACCGCCGCTACCCCTTGCACCGCCGTGTAATCGGCAGCGCCCTTTTTTCGTCGCTGGTGACCGGCAAAGCTTCCCGCTCTTGGTTCGCGCTCCGCACTGACAGGTTTTCTGAAATTGCACGGGTCGCCGAACCGCATTCACAGGCTCGCTGGTCATTTTTCGTTGTCCCCCTCCCACCTCGATGAGTGACAATGCCAACAACAGCCTGTCCGCCCGCGTGGACGTGAACGTGCTTGACCGTGACGGTTTGCTCACCCTTGCGCCTTTTCCTTGCTAGGGCTTCGACCTGCATGGTGTAGGCGCGCATGAATTTGGTTGTCAGGTTGCCGAGAACATCAAGCCGTTTGATTCCGTTACCTTGATAGATGTGGCCTGCGATGGCTCCACGGGTACGGGCAAACAATTCGAGCAAGGCAATGTTCGTGAGAACCATGTGGGCGGCGAGCATCGCCTCGATCTCGTCTTTCGGGCGGACCCCATCAATGACGGCCAGCGCCGCATTGAATGCGAGTTGATCGACCTTACCCGGACCAAAATCGAGGTTTTCCGAATGGTCTTCGGTCGCCTTCCCTAAGCCCTTCAGCATCGAATTAACAAATTGAAGCGACCTTGTTCCGAAGGCGTCCGCGAGCCTGTAGCGGTGCCCTTCTTCGTCAGAATGGTCGGGGTACCGCACGCGCTTTCCTGTCCCGCGATCCTCGATGTGCATAACAATCCGTGGCGCGCGCGCCTTGGTCCGCTTTCTTGCCCTTTTTATCTCGGCACGCTCGACCTCATTAGGAGGCGACCGCTTCGCCAGCTTGTTGGCGAATGCTTGATCCCCTGTCGCTTCGGGTCCTTTCGCGGCGCTCTCTGCTGCTTCGGCCACGGCTAGATCGTCCTTTGAAACTGGCTCATTGCACTTTTCAAGAGAGCTTCCGCCCGCAGCGACAACAGCGGAGCGATATAGACCGATGCCGCCGCAACTTCGCAAAACGAATTTTCCCAACAAAGCCGCAGCCAGAGCATTTGAAGTCGGCTTGCTCCGGTTTCTTAGTTTCGCCTGCGCGAGCATGTCCAGCCGGGTATCTCTTGATCGAGCCAGTAAAATTCTCCAACAATCTTTGCACTTCCGGATCAAGCAATTTCATCGCGCTCTCCTGCAAGTTCGCTTAGTTCATGACCGGTGGTGAACGGGAGGCGGGGCACACTTCGCCCTTGCGGGGCGAAGTGGCCTGCATGACCGTATGGAGCCACGGTGCGCAGACACAGCGGTTCGACGAGCCCCTTGCAGTGGGCCGGGGTCAGCCGGTCGGCCCTTTGGCTCGCTACTTCATCTGACGGCGGGGGCATCGCAGCCGATCCGCCAGCCGCGCGTCCCGTGCAGGTCATCATGTGCCTGCGTCCTTTCATTCCCGGTGCCCTCCGGCGATTGCCCCGTTGGCTTCTCATCGTGAAGCGCGGTTCGGCCCTGTAGGGGGCTGGCTATGAGCCCGCGACAGTCGATGACGAGGGTCGGACGGTGAATGCCGCAGCTTTCTGTATCCGACGCACGTGCCGACAATCGCGGAATAGTCGATTGTCAGCGAGCGAGCGGCCTCAAAAGTTTGGGCGTCGATGCTGAAACGTATTGAAACTCAATGAGGCATTCTCGCCCCAAACTTTTGCGTAAGTTATTGAGTTCGCTTACTTCACGCGCTTCCCTAGGGAGCGCCAATTGCGTCAATTACTTAAAGGCCATTCCACAATTCCGTTTCGTGCGAAGTCATTTTTTTGTGGACGACGTTTCCCTCGCGGCATTGAACACGCGAGAACGGCATATCGACGCTCATTCCCCACGCCACAACGGTTCCAATGGTCACCCGCCAATATCGGCTAGACGAATTCGAGCAGGGCTTGCCGCCACCCAATCAACCGCTTGAGGTCCTGTGCGAGGACAACAACGGCACCTACCTTTTGCCGTATCACTGCCATTGGAGCGACGGGGTCTGGCGGAACTCGGCTATCGGCGGACAAATCAATGCGAACGTCTTTGGATGGCGCGTCGCAACCTGACATTCACCGTGACGTGAGCGCAGTCACATAGGCTGCTTGCTCGATTGAATACGATGCTATGCTTGGCAGGCTTGTAAAACACAGGAGGGCCCATCATGCGGAAACTCGACGCCACTCTGATATTTGCAATCGCAGTTGCAATCGCCGCTTCGTCTCCCGCATCGGCAAAAGTGGCAAAATCATCGTCATCGAGTAAGCTTTACGAACACACGGCAACGGGCCAACATTACAAACAGGTCCAGATAACTGCCAAAAAAACAGGCGGGTCAAAGCCGTCCGATATCTCTGTTACGAAAACAATGGACAAGTCGTCAGCCAAGTAGGGACCGTTTCCGGCAGGCGCTCCGAAACTTAGCTGCTTGCTCCTGCCTCAACTTGCTCGGCCAACGTCGGGTCATCCCCTGCTGTGCGTGAACTGTTCGCGCGACGCGAAACCGGCTGGGTTGACCGGTCTTCCATCTTGATGATGCGTTTCGCCAACGCATATGCGAAAAATGCCATGCAGCTTCCCGCGAGGACGTCGCAGAAATAGTGCGCCCCCTCGGTGACAGTGCCGACGAGCATGGCCGTATTCAAAATGAGCAAGGGAACAAGAATGCGAGGATAGCGGCGCAAGGTCAAAGGCGTCAGGACAGCCACGGTTGCATGGAATGAGGGGAAGGTGGCGATACCGCCTGGAGGATCACTCATTATAAATGGTCCCGCTTCTCGCAGACGCGTTAAATGCTCAAGCGGCGTTGCGCCGGTAAACTGCAGAATGTTGAATGTCGACCGATCAACAAAAATGATTGGGCCGGCCGCCGGCATCAGAGCTGAAACAACAATCGTGGCAATGAAAGCGATCGCGAAGGCGAGAAGGTATACACGCACTTCACTGAGCTGGTTTGAGAACGCGAGCACGACGAGCGGAAGAGCGATTTGAGCTTTGATGGTGTCATAGGCAAAATGCAGAATTCGTTGGATTCCGGCATGTTCGTCGACCCAATGGGCGAAATCGGACCAATTCAGGCCGACGGCCATATCCGCGCGCGCTAAAAGCTGGTCTTGAAGTGGAAATGCGAAACGTTGCATCGCGTAAGCAGCAAGGACGCCGCACAAGATGGTAATCACGAAATACAACACGCCATAGAGGAGGGTTCGTACGGCATCAACAACGCGGGTTTGGGGTGCAAACTGGCTGAGGACGTCCAGAACGACGACGTAGACGACCAACGGCATTATATTTGGAAGCGATGTTAGGGTGAATTTCGTGGCGATTGAACTGAGCAGTCCAATCGTCATCAACGCAAACGTCAAAATGGTCGCGGCGCGCGAGATCGGGCTGACGCGGGATTGAATAATTGCGCCGCGATATTTACGCGCAAGCAGACTAAAGCTCATTGCCAAGATGCCCAAACACGCCCTGAAGATTGCCGGTTTTGTTGACGGCCATTCGCTTGATGCGCGTATAAAGTAAATTGCGAGCCGAACCGTGAGCTAGCGTGATTAAAATTCCCTTTATACAAACTGCGTAAGGGCAATCGTTGTATTTGATAGTAAATCAGCTTCGAATTTGGCATGCGGCAGGAGCTTCTCCGGATGCTAATTGCACGCAGGGCAATAACTGATGACCGACGCGCAAACCTGGCCGACCGAACTGCGCCTGCATAAGGATCGCAGGACGCTGACCATTTCCTTTGACGGCGGCGAGCACTTCGATTTACCGGCGGAATATTTACGCGTGAAAAGCCCGAGTGCGGAAGTGCAAGGGCACTCGGCCGAGGAACGCAAGACCGTTCCCGGCAAGCGCGAGGTCTGCGTTCTGGAGGTTCTGCCGGTTGGCAATTACGCCGTGCGGCTCGTGTTCGACGATATGCACTCCACGGGGATTTTCGATTGGGATTACCTGCGCGAGCTCGGCCGCAACTATTCGGCCTATTGGCAGGACTATCTCGATGAACTCGCGGCCAAGAACTTGACGCGCGATCCGCCGGCGCGTCGCAAATAAATAATGGTGGGCGCTATAGGGATTGAACCTATGACCTCTCCCGTGTGAAGGGAACGCTCTCCCGCTGAGCTAAGCGCCCGGCCATTGGCGGACGCGCGATATAAAGAGCGCCTCGGATCACTGTCAAGCGAAGGCGGGTCGCGGGTCTTCTAGTTGCGTGTTTTTGGATTGTCGCCCTGCGGCAAACGCGAAGCATGGGTCTGCAGTGCGCGGATACGGTCGGCCAGATTGCCGTTGTTTGGCCGTTCTGTGAGGCCAGCATCCGCGCTGGCAGCTGGTACGACGCCGCTGACGCGTTCCCGCGACGTCTCTGCAGCTAACAACGCATCAATTGTCGAGTTCGGACCTTCGAGCGTCGAAGCGAGCCGTGCTACTTCAGCTGCGACGTCATTTATTCTTTCCCGTAGCAGCGCATTCTCCACGCGCTCGGACGCCCAGGCCTCTTCCGTTTCGCGTTTCATGGTGCCGAGATCGCGCGCATAGCGGTCGCGCTCTTCTTTGGTGTGGGCGATTGCCGCCTGCAACTGAACGTTCTCGGTCGTGAGATTTTGCGTAGCGGAATTGGAGCGCCCTTCAATTTCGATGATCGCAGTCCGTAAGTCGCTTTCGACTTTCCGGGCCGCCTCAATATCGCGGCGCAGTTGCTTGAGCTCGAATTCGCTTTGATTGAGCAGTCGCGATTGTTCGCCCAAACGGGTTTCAAAATCCTGAGCGCGGCGCCCGAGGATTTCCGCTTCCTTGGTTTGCGCGACCAGCTGTTGCTCGAGCACGGCCGCGCGACGACCGAGGTTCTCGACTTTGCCGCGTTCTTCCGAAAGTTCATGCGTCGCACCCTTGAGTTGTATGCGCTCGGCATCGCGGCGATCTTCCACGGTTTTCAATTCATGGCCGGCGCCATCCAGCCGCTCTTTCAAGGCGTCGACTTGAGTTTTCAGCGCCACAATCTCGATCTTCTGGGAATTGGCGAGGGTCGATCGCTCATCCAATTCGCCCATCAGTTTGGCGAGGTCGGCTTGTTTGTCGGAGAGCGCTCGTTGGGCGTCGTGCATCGCGCTGGTCTTGACCGCGAATTCTTCTTCGGTAGCGCGCAGCTGGTCGCGCAGCGATTTGTCGCGCGCCTCCAGCGCAAAAATGGTCGCCGCTTTTTCACCCAACTCGATCTTGAGACGGTTGATGGCGTCGCCCTTCTTGCCGAGTTCGGCGAATTGGCTGGTGCTCCTGGCTTTGAGTTGTTCGACGCTCATTTCCAAACGGCGCGTCGACATCGCGAACTCGGCGCGAAGCTGATCCTTGTCGGCTTGTATTTCAGCCATCGACAACGGCGTTGCGGCTTCAAGCCGCCGCATTGTCAACCGAACCGCACGACCGTGAACAAGAGGGACGACGACGAGGCCGATCAAAGCCGCGACCAGGAATCCGATCCCGAAATACATGATCGGTTCAATCATGGAACATACGTCTCCAACTCACGCGGACGCGACGGAAACCCGGAATCATCGGGGCCGACCCGCCCGGCTCACCGGCAGACTAACCTAAAGCCGGCAGGGCGTCGCGGGTCCAATGGGTTCCAGCCCGCCGTTGCCACGAAAGTAGTAAATGTGGTGGCGATCAGAACGGATTCCACGTCGCCCGCGGCGTGAATTTGAGGTAGCCGATATTGGCGCCGAGCCGCAAACCGACACCTGACCGAATCGGCACCACAATGATGTTGCCGGAAGCGAGCGCGGTCATGCCAAAGCCGCCGATGAAATAAGCGGAGCCGTCGATGCCCGCGAAGCGCTGGTAGATGGCCTCGGTAGCCGGCAAATTGTAAATCAACATCATTGTGCGGGCGCCTTCGCCTCCGGTGTCGAATCCAACCGAGGGGCCTTCCCAGAACACACGGCGGTCACCGGCATTCTTTGTATAAAGCTTGCCGTCGCCGTAGCGCAGGCCGACGACAAAAGCGCCGCTGCCTTCTTGTCCGAGGACGTAGCCGTTCGGCTGTCCCCACCGGCTCACAGCTGTTTCGACAATCTGCGCTAGGCCGCGGGAAACCGTACCGAAGAAGCGATGCCCCTCACGCACCAACTCGCCGGGCGTAAAAGTGCCAGGCTGCTGCGCCGGGGGCGGTGCAGGCGGTGGGTTCTGGGCAGCGGCGATGCCGGGAGAAAAAGCCGCAAGAGAAAGCGTCAGGGCGATAAGGCGCAAAGTCGCGCGCATCAGATGCTCCATTGAATGATGAGACTCCAAGCCCGGCTTAACCGGTTGCTCACGCAGACCCCGGTAATGTGGCCACGAAAGGCTTGTCCCGAATCATTTAAACGTCGCTGAGAACTATGACTGCAGCACGGCAACAACGGAAGCCACTGGTCTTGATTTGGCTCTTGCTGGGCATCGCCTTGGGGGGCGGTATTTTCGCACCCCTCGGTTTGCGGGCTGCTACCGATAACCAATTGGCGGTTAACCCGGGGACTGGCCTCGCTATCAGCGGCTTCGACCCCGTGGCCTATTTTACAGAAGGGAAAGCGATATTTGGTCGGCCGGAAGTCGAACTGAATTTGGATGGCGCCATCTGGCGCTTTAGCAATGAGGGCAACCGCGGCGCCTTCGCCGGGCACCCTGAGGTCTATGCGCCGCGTTTCGGTGGCTACGATCCTGTATCAATTGGCCGAGGACGCTCGGTCGCTGGCCATCCATTGATCTGGGCCGTGGTCGGCCAGCGTCTTTATCTCTTCTATAGTGAAAAAAGCCGCGCGGACTTTCTCGCCGATGCCGGCCGCATCATCGACACGGCCGAACGTAAATGGCCAGAACTTGCAAACAGTTTGGGCCAATGAAGACGCACGCCGACCCTAGATCGTGACAGTTGCTGCCTTGCCGGCGTCGCCCCAGGCGATGAAGGCCGGCACGCGGAAATTTTCAGCTGCGCGTCCATAATCCAACGCCGGGCCCCTCGGGCTGGCGACGACACCACCAGCGGCGACAACAAGTGCATGCCCGGCCGCCACGTCCCATTCGCAGGTCGTCGCGAGGCGCGGATAGACATCAGCAGAACCTTCGGCGACCTGACAAAACTTGAGTGCCGAGCCGCAGGCAATGCGTGTCACCGGCCCCAGCGAGCCCAGGAATGCGTCAGTGTCGGCGTCGAAATGTGAACGGCTCACGGTCGCTACGGCACTTTGAGCGGGCCAATTGCGCGTACGGATCGCTGTTGGCTGATCCGCGTTATCCGCCAGCATCCGAAGCCGCTCGGCACCATGGCCGACAATGCCGCGCCAAACCTGACCACGTTGCGGGGCCGCGATAATGCCGGCAATTGGTTTGCCGCCCGTCACGATGGCGAGATTGACGGTGAATTCGTCACGTCCTGCGAGAAACTCACGCGTGCCGTCGAGCGGATCGACGATCAGGAAACTCTCGCCCGCTTTGGGCACTAGTTTGTTGCTGGCGGATTCCTCTGAAATCACGGGCACGCCAGGCAGCAAGCGCGCCAAATCCTGCAGGATCATTGCTTCGGATGCTTCGTCCGCCTCGGTGACCGGCGACAGGTCGGCCTTCGTCCGCTTTACTGAGGTATGGGGCGAAAGCGCGCAGATGCGCGCAGATGCGCGCGCAATCATTTTCGTCAGATCATCAAATACCTGCGCCGCATCGGCCGGCAGAATTTCGGAACCCGATGTCAAATGCCACGTCCTTTTGCCGTTTCGCGGTCCTTGGCGGTTGTGCAGGTGCGGTGTATCACCCGGCCGATCGGTGCGACCGTCGATTCGCCGATCGCGGCAGACTGCATGCCTAGCGGAGACTAGTCTATGTCCGATTCTTCCATCGAAGCGCTCGATCTCGCGGCCTTGCTATGCTCGCGCGTTTGCCATGATTTGATCAGCCCGGTCGGCGCCATCGTCAACGGGCTTGAGGTGCTCGAGGAGGAAAAGGATGAGGAGACCAAGGAGTTTGCGCTCGAACTGATCAAGAAGAGTGCCCGCACCGCCTCGGCCAAATTGCAGTTCTGCCGTATCGCATTTGGTGCCGCCGGCTCTGCCGGTGCCCAAATCGACCTCGGGGATGCTGAAACCATCGCACGCGGCTTCCTGGAGGACGACAAGACCAAGCTCGCCTGGAATTTGTCCCACGCGCTTTCGCCCAAAAACAGGGTCAAACTGCTGCTCAACATGCTGATTATCGCCGGCCAGGCCATCCCGCGTGGTGGCAAGCTTACTGTCGACCCCATAGGGTCGGGCGACAGCATGGGATTTAAGGTCAGTGCCGCAGGCCCGAACGCCAAAGTTCCGCCGACGGTCCCGCCTTTGATCACCGGTGATACCGGTGGCGAGGCAATCGATGCTCATCGCATTCAACCATTCTATGCCGGCCTTTTGGCTAAGGCATGCGGGCTTAAGGCCACGGTCGCGATGGAAGGCGAAACGGTTCTGGTCACCGCGCAATAGGCACGATGTGCAAGGCTTTCTGCCGGTTAACAACCGGTTAATGGCGCGCGCCGTAGTGCAACTACGCAACTAAAATTAAACGCT
The DNA here is from genome assembly GCA_035260465.1 of Pseudolabrys sp. Taxonomy (GTDB): domain Bacteria; phylum Pseudomonadota; class Alphaproteobacteria; order Rhizobiales; family Xanthobacteraceae; genus Pseudolabrys. The sequence goes on from DATFVF010000220.1 coordinate 10,312, forward strand.
TCACCGACACACTGGCGGCGCTTCCGACGGAAAGCGGCGGACGGGCCAGTGCCCGTCGACGAAGGCGTTTTATGGACGACCTGCTGCAAGAATTTGTCACCGAGACGAACGAGAGTCTCGACGTGGTCGACGTCGAGCTTGTGCGTTTCGAACAGGATCCGAACAACGCGAAGATCCTCGACAATATTTTCCGGCTCGTTCACACGATCAAAGGCACCTGCGGGTTTCTTGGTCTGCCGCGCCTGGAAGCGCTCGCCCACGCAGCCGAAACGCTGATGGGAAAGTTTCGCGACGGTGCGCCGGCCTCAAGCGATGCCGTCACGCTCATTCTTGCCACCATCGATCGTATCAAGACGATTCTGGCGTCGCTTGAACGCGAGCAGCGCGAGCCGGATGGTGCAGACAGCGATTTGATCTCCAACCTTGAGCAAATGGTCGAACACGTTGGATCGACAAGCCCGAACGAGGAACCGCATACTATCGGAACGCTCGTCTCGCAGGTGCTGGAACGGCCGCTGCGGCCCGACGAAGTTTCGCTCGACGAGCTCGAACGCGCCTTTCGCGAAACGCCGGCCGACCCGTCTCCCCTAAAGTCCGCCAAGCCTGCGCCGGTGGCGGCCGATGCGCCTGCCAAAGATGATGACGCGGCCAAAGGCAACCAATCGATCCGCGTTACCGTCGATACGCTCGAGCAATTGATGACGATGGTATCCGAGCTGGTGCTCACGCGTAACCAGCTGCTCGAGATTGTGCGTCGCCACGAGGAATCCGAATTCAAGACGCCCCTGCAGCGGCTGTCCAATGTGACGGCCGAACTGCAGGAAGGCGTGATGAAGACGCGAATGCAACCGATCGGCAATGCGTGGCAAAAGCTGCCGCGCATCGTGCGCGACCTTTCGAACGAGCTTGGCAAAAAAATCGATCTCGAGATGCAAGGGGCCGAGACCGAGCTCGACCGTCAGGTGCTCGACCTGATCAAAGATCCGCTCACGCATATGGTGCGTAACTCGGCGGACCACGGTCTGGAATCGCCCGAACAGCGCAGGGCTGTTGGCAAGCCGGAACATGGGCGGATCAGGCTTTCCGCCTATCACGAGGGCGGCCACATCATCATTCAAATTGCCGACGACGGCCATGGGCTTGATACCGATCGCATCAAGGCGAAGGCCATCGCGCGGGGTCTGGTGTCGGAGTCCGAGGTCGAGAAGCTATCGGAAGCGCAGATTCACAAATTCATATTCGCACCCGGATTTTCTACGGCCGCGAAAGTCACCAACGTTTCCGGACGCGGCGTCGGCATGGACGTTGTCCGCAACAATATCGATCAGATTGGCGGCACGATCGACGTGAAGTCGGTGGCCGGCGCCGGACTGAGTTTCACCATCAAAATCCCGCTGACGCTCGCAATCGTTGCGGCATTGATCGTGGAGGCGGGTGGCCACCGCTTCGCCATTCCGCAATTGTCGGTCGTTGAACTCGTACGCGCCCGGAGCGGCAGCGAACACCGAATCGAACGTATCAAGGACACCAAGGTCTTGCGGTTGCGCGACAAGCTTTTGCCGCTTGTGGGCCTCACACATTTGCTTGGTCTCGACGACGAGGCCAATGACGTCAATGGCGGCTTTATTGTTGTCACGCAGGTCGGCAGCCAGACTTTCGGCATCGTCGTCGATGGCGTGTTCCACACCGAAGAAATCGTCGTAAAGCCGATGTCGAGTAAGCTACGCCATATCGCGATGTTCTCCGGGAACACGATACTCGGCGACGGTTCGGTGATCATGATCATCGATCCGAACGGTGTCGCGCAGGCATTCGGGAATACGGTTACCTCGCAATTGGCCGACGAAGCAGCAGCGTCGAGTCACGCAGGCACCGATGAAGCGAGCACTTCGTTGCTTGTATTCCGCGCCGGTTCGACTCAGCCCAAGGCGGTACCCCTGTCGCTCATTACGCGGCTTGAGGAAATCGACGCGCATAAGATCGAGCTGTCGAACGGCCGCCATATGGTGCAGTACCGCGGTCATCTGATGCCGCTGGTGACCATAAGCGACGATGTACGGGTGAAGGGCGAGGGAGCGCAACCGCTTCTCGTGTTTTCCGACGGCAGCCGCTCCATGGCTCTCGTGGTCGATGAGATTATCGACATCGTCGATGACAACCTCGACATCCAGGTTTCAAGCGAGAACCCGGGTGTCCTGGGATCGGCTATTGTTCGGGGCCATGCGACAGAGATCATCGATGTCGGCCACTTCCTGCCGCTCGCCTTCGAAGATTGGTTCCGCCGCAAGGAATTGCCGGCGCAAAGCCGGCCGCGCAGCGTGTTGCTGATCGACGACTCGCCGTTCTTCCTCAACATGCTCACGCCCGTTCTGCAGGCCGCCGGCTACGTGGTCACAGCGGTCAATTCGGGCCAAGAAGCGTTGACGATGCTCAGGGACGGCCGCCAATTTGATGTAGCCATCACCGATATCGAAATGCCGGACCTGGACGGATTCCAATTCGCAGAATCCGTACGCAACGACCCGCGCATCTCCGATTTGCCGATTATCGCACTGTCGTCGGTCGTGTCTGCGGAAGCGATCGACCGCGGTCGTCGCGTCGGCTTCCACGACTATGTCGCCAAGTTCGACCGGCAAGGGCTGATCGCGGCGCTCAAAGAGCAGACCGACATCGATCGGGCGGCATGATGGAAGAGCCATGAACGAAACCGCGGATCACAACCAGCAAGAATACGTCACCGCAATGATAGGTGGCCAGCTGTTTGGCCTGCCGATTCTGCGCGTACAGGACGTTTTTGCGCCAGAGCGTTTGACACGCGTGCCGTTGGCGCCCCAGGAAATCGCCGGGGTGCTCAATCTGCGCGGCCGCATCGTGACCTTGATCGATATGCGACGCCGGCTTGGTCTTGGCCAGCGCGAAGATGCAGGCCCGGCGATGGCTGTCGGCGTGGAGTCACGCGGAGAATCTTACGGGTTGCTGATCGACACTGTCGGCGAGGTGCTCAAGCTCGACGATATTGCGTGCGAGCCGAACCCTGCCAATCTCGATCCGGGTTTGGCGAGCGTCTCGACCGGAATCTATCGGCTCGATGGGCAACTGTTGATGGTGCTCGATGTCGACCGCGTGCTCGACATCGCAGTGAAGGCGGCCGCGGCGTGACGCGGTCTGAATGCTGAAGGAATGGGAATTAGGCGCGAACACAAAGAGGCTATACGATGAAAACCTGTTTAGTCGTTGACGACTCCAGCGTCATTCGCAAGGTGGCGCGGAGAATTCTCGAAGGACTCGAATTCCAAATCTTGGAAGCCGAGGATGGCGAGCAGGCGCTCGAAGCCTGCCGGCGGCAGTTGCCGGAAGCAATTCTGCTCGACTGGAACATGCCGAAAATGGACGGGTATGAATTTCTGCGCTCGTTGCGCCGGCTACCCGGCGGCGATGCGCCGAAAGTGGTGTTTTGTACCACCGAGAACGACGTGGCGCACATCGCGCGCGCGTTACACGCCGGTGCCAACGAATACATCATGAAGCCTTTCGACAAGGAGATCGTCGAGGCCAAGTTCCAGGAAGTCGGGCTTATCTGATCGCCACATCGGTACGTCCGAACGTCACGATCAGCAAGGCCAGTCGCGTCCAATGAACTTAGTCGTCACACCTCAGTCTCCTGCCGCCGCCAATCGGCGCATCCGCGTCATGCTCGTTGACGACGCGGTCGTCGTACGCGGGCTCTTCGCGCGTTGGGTTGAATCGGAACCCGACCTCGATGTCGTCGCCACGCTGCGTACCGGCCGCGAGGCCGTCGATCAACTCGAGCGCGTCGATCCCGATGTGGTCGTGCTCGATGTCGATATGCCGGACCTCGACGGCATCGCCGCGCTTCCGCTGCTGCTTGAGAAAAAGCGCGACCTTGTCGTGATCATGGCTTCAACGCTGACGCGGCGTAACGCCGAGATCAGCTTGCGGGCGTTGTCGCTCGGCGCGGCAGACTACATTCCCAAGCCGGGCAGCAATCGCGAGGTCAGCGCCTCCACCGCGTTTCGCCGGGATCTGATCGAAAAGATCCGCGAACTCGGCCTGCGCGCAAGGCGTTTGCGCCGGAGGCCGCTGCGCCCGTCTCTGGAGGTCAGGTCGGCGCCGCCGATCGTGCCGCACCCAATCGAGGAAGTGGCTGCGCCGCCGCCGATAAGCCTTCGGCCGATGCCGACGTTGCCGCCCAAGGTGCTGGTGATCGGTTCATCGACCGGCGGGCCACAGGCGCTTAACAGTTTGATCGCAGAAATTGGCGGCGTGCTTCAGCGCGCGCCGGTACTGATCACACAGCATATGCCACCAACTTTTACCGCTGTGCTCGCCGAGCATCTCGGCCGGGTCGCAAAGCGCTCGGTGCGCGAGGCGGTCGACGGCGAGGAGATCATCGCCGGAACCGTGTATATCGCTCCCGGCGGCAAGCACATGAAAGTTGTACGCCGCGACGGCAATGCCGTGATCGCGATTGAAGACGGTCCGCTGGTGAATTTCTGCAAGCCGGCGGTGGATCCCCTGTTTGCTTCCGCCGCGGAGGTATGGGGGAACAAGGTGCTGGCGCTGGTGCTCACTGGCATGGGCTCGGATGGCCTCGCCGGTTCGAAATCGATCATCGCCGCGGGTGGCCACGTGATGGCACAGGACGAAGAAACCAGTGTCGTGTGGGGCATGCCCGGCCAGGTCACCAATGCGGGCCTGTGCTCGGCAGTGCTGCCGCTGTCCGAGATCGCCGCGAAGCTCACGCGCCTGTTCACGGGGGAACGCGTTTGACCCCACAAGATTTCGACTATCTGCGCAAGCTCTTGCGTGAGCGCTCAGGGCTGGTCCTGGCGGTCGAAAAGCAATATCTCGCCGAAAGCCGGCTGCTTCCCGTTGCGCGCAAGAACGGCCTGAGCACGCTCGACGAATTAATGGATAAACTGAAAAACCGGACGACCGCTCCGCTCACGGCACAAGTGGTCGAGGCGATGACGACCAACGAGACGTTCTTTTTCCGCGACAAGATCCCGTTCGATCATTTTCGCGACACTATTCTGCCGGCTCTGCTGACTGCACGCGCGCGCGAAAAGCGCATCCGCATCTGGTGCACGGCGGCTTCAAGCGGCCAGGAGCCCTATTCGCTGGCGATGGCGATCAAAAGCATGGGCCCCGCGATCGCGGGCTATCGCATCGAGATCGTGGCGACCGATCTGTCATCCGACGTCCTCGAAAAGGCGAAAGCCGGTGTGTACAGCCAATTCGAAGTGCAGCGCGGCCTGCCTGTGCAGCTGCTGGTAAAATTCTTCGGTCAGGTCGGCGAAACCTGGCAGATCGCGCCCGAGCTGCGCGCCATGGTGCAATTCCGCCCGCTCAACCTGCTCAACGATTTCTCCCTGCTCGGCACTTTCGACCTGGTGTTTTGCCGGAACGTGCTGATTTATTTCGACCAGGACAACAAAATCGTCGTGCTCAACCGCATCGCGAAGCAAATGCCGGACGATGGCTTTCTCGTGCTTGGCGCCGCCGAAACCGTGATTGGCCTCACCGAGTCATTCAAGCCGCTCGCCGACAAGCGCGGCCTGTATGTGCTCAATAGTGCAATACGTCAGCCGGCTCCGGCCCGCGGTGCCGACAACGTGGTCCGCCTGGCCGCTGCAAAGGCCTGATTTCCCGGCCGTTATTCCGCGTTTACAAAAAAATTATCCGGCTTTCGTGAACACCCGGGCCATCGTGATATCCGGCCGAATCGTGTAGATTGCCCTGGGGGCCGGCGCGTCGTCGACGCGCGTTGGGGGCTTGCCGCTCGCAAGCTTGGCCCGAAGGGGGAGACCTTACCTTGGTCGACTATGTCGATCCGGTGCTGGTTGTTGACGACCTCAACACGATGACGCGCATCGTGGACGGTATGCTGCGCAAATGCGGCTTCCAGAATGTCGATCAGTGCAATGACGGACCGACCGCGCTGCAAAAGATGCGCGAGAAGTCGTATTTGTTCGTCATCACGGATCGGGAAATGCCGGGCATGAATGGGCTCGAGCTGGCGCGCGAGATCCGCGCCGACCCGAAAATCCGCAGCGTACCGCTTGTCATCATGTCGGCGAGTTCTGAAGCCAAACACGCAGAAGCGGCGATGGCTGCTGGCGCGAATTTTTTCATGACCAAGCCATTCAATCTGACCACGCTCAAGGATGTGATCACGCAACTGATGCGGCCGCAGCAGAGCTGAGCGGTGCGCTTTCGCGGTGTTACGCTGTTCTTTGGCGCGCCGTTTTCCTTTGTCGTCCCGGGCGAGCGTCAGCGAGACCCGGGACCCATACTCCGCAGCTTCTTGATAGGACACGGCGTATGGGTCCCCGCTTTCGCGGGGACGACAGCAAAAGTTTGCTCCCGCGCGTTAATTCTCCGATTCAATTTTCAAACAGCCAACGCAGCGCGCGCCGGCTTTAGCCGGTTCGCGCCAAGGCAAGCGCCATCGCCCGGATTTTTTGATCAGGCGCCCGGGATCGCCTGCATTTCACTTCTTTCCGCCCGCCTCGAATTAAATCCGAGGGCGCGCGGGACGCCTGAGGTCCTGATGGACCCACGGGCCTCGACGCCTCGCGACATCGAGGCTTGTCGAAGTCCGGTGCCCCGCCGTCGCTCTTTGCGAGCGTCGGCGCGGCAAGCCGCAAGTCCGCCAAATCCAAAGGCGTCCCGCGCGCGGTGTT
>DATFVF010000221.1:0-6072 GCA_035260465.1 Pseudolabrys sp.
CACCATCACCACGATGCTGCTGAAGAAGGGCATCCGCCGGTCCTGGATGGCAGGCGCAATGCCGTTCGGGTTTTCCGGCAAGCGCGTGGTGGGTCCGGCATTCACGCTGAGATTTGTTCCGGTCCGCGAGGATCTCGCGACACCTGAAAGTTGGTCGAAGCCCATATCCACGCGCGGTGCGATCGAGGCCATGCCGGAGAATTGCGTCGTCGTCGCCGATGCGATGGGCGTAACCGGCGCCGGTATATTCGGCGACATCCTCTGCATGCGAATGGTCAAGCGCGGCGTCACGTCGCTCATCACCGACGGCGTGATGCGCGACAAGCACGGCGTTCTGGCGACCGGTCTGCCGGTATGGTGCGCGGGTGTGGCTGCACCTGCTTCGGTCAATCAGCTGACCTTCGTCGGGTGGAACGAACCGATCGGTTGCGGCGGCTGCGCGATTTTCCCCGACGACGTTATTGTCGCCGACGACGATGGCGCCGTGGTGATCCCGAAGGATTTGGTGGATTTCGTCGCGAACGAAGGTGCGGAACACGAGCTCATGGAAAGCTGGCTGGTGCAGGAGGTGGAGAAGGGGGCGAAGCTCCCCGGCCTCTATCCGCCCAATGAAGAAAACAAAAAACGTTACGAGGACTGGAAGAAGAAACGCTGAAGCTCTTCAGCGCGGTTGGCGCTAGCGCTTGCGCGACTTGCGGCAAAATACGTCATAGATTGCGCCGATCACGATGCGGGCCTCTTCGCTCGCCAGTTTGTAATAAATTGCTTTTCCGTCGCGCCGGGTCGACACAAGCCCATCGGCGCGCAAGCGTGCGAGCTGTTGCGATACCGTTGGCTGGCGAAGGCTGAGCAAATCTTCCAATTCGCTCACCGATTTTTCGCCCTCGGCGAGAATACAGAGAATCATCAGCCGGCTTTCATGCGCCAACGCTTTGAGAAAATTGCTCGCGCGTTTCGCGTTGTCGACCATTCGGTCGAGTTCGTTTGAACGAGCGCGGCCTTCCAACTGATGCAATTCCATACGTACACCAACAATCGCGTTTCCGGCGCTGCCTGAATACAGACGATCAACCCGTCGTGCGCAATGATTTTTCTTAGCGCAACTGTTGTTCTCCACCCGTTCCAGGGTTGTCCAGTTTCTTGATCAGAACCCCGAGCAATCCCCAGAAGTGGTCCTCGCCAGGATAGCCGCGGATGCGGCCAATTTCGCGGCCGTTAGCGACGAGCACGAATAGCGGCGCAATCCGCTCAATCATGATGAATGCAAGGTCCGGAGGGATGGATTGATCGATATTCACCCGTCGCAAGGGCGCGCGCCGGCCTTCAGCGGTCTTCGGATAGATAGGCGCGATTTCGCGATTGAAGGTTTCGCACCAGTCGCAGCCGACTTGGTCGAACATGATGAGCTCAGCCGCGCGGACGGTTGCGAGCGTCGAAGTGAAGAACAATGCAACGGCAAGCGTCCAAAGAGAAGAATATTGCGCGATTTGCGACGTGCGAACCAACTTTATTCCCTATCGCAAACGGAGGATGCGAGTTCGTCGTGAAACCATCAGCGTCGCCCCGTCGATGCGACGAAGCCGAATTGTCAGCCAAAGCGGAACGCGAGCAAATTGTCGAACGAACGCAGCTCGATCAACACACGATGCAAAAGATCGGTGTCGCGTGTCGCAACGGCCTTCGAAACAAGCCCTAAACTGGCTTGGGCGCCATCCACCAAACGGCGGAATTCGGGTGATTTGTGCACGGTTTCGTTAGCAATACCGTCACATCGTCCGAGGGTGGAGCCATAACTGGAAGCTTTCGCGGCGATTTCCTTGCGTGTTTCAATATTCTTCAGATCGAGCGCGCGGTCGTCGTAGGCCATGAGTGCATCCATCGCCGCATTCGCATCACGTACGCAGTCGGCCAGGACCACGATGCCACTGGCCTTGCGCAGGTCATAAAGGTCGCCCCGAATGGCATCGAGTGAGTTACGTGCGGCATCGAGCCGGCCGGTCTTGAGCATGAGGTCGGCGCCGACCAGGCGTGCGCTCACGACCGTGAACAGGTTGCCGTAAAGTTGGTTGCCGTCGAAAGCTTCGGGGCGTTTGCCCGAAAAACGCTCGACCAGTCTGGTCCAGGAATCACGCAACCGCTCGATTTCAAGCGCCGCGAGGTCGGCATTGCCGGTGCGCAGGTAGCCGATCGCGACCCGGTTATGGCTGCTTGCCGATTCGAGCGCGGCATTGAAGTCGGCAAGGTCGTCGGCGCTGGCGGCGCACCCCGACAGAACCACAACAAAGCATGCAATCCGAGCAACCCAGAAAAGCATCAGCGTTCACCGGCTGGCTTTGACGCAGATATCTTTAGGGCTATGAATATATGCGCGGTCGCGACGGGCGGCGAGGTATGCCTTCCCCGGTCATTTACGGAAACGGATGATGCTCTCACGGCGAAATTTGCTGATTGGCGCCGCATCTTTTGCGACATTCGCCGTGCCGCGAGCGCGCGCTGACGAGCCGATTTTGACCGACGACGGCCTCTACAAGCAGGCATGGTTTCTGGAGAGTTTCCTCGATCTCGCAGACGACCTCGAAGGCGCCCGTAAAGAAGGTAAGCGCTTTGTCGTGATGTGGGAGCTCAAGGGCTGCCCTTATTGCAAGGAAACACATCTCGTCAATTTCGCGCAGCCGCGCATCTCGGATTATATAAAATCGAATTTCGAAGTGCTGCAACTCAATATCATTGGGTCGCGCAAGGTTACCGATTTCGACGGAGCCGAGCTTTCCGAAAAGGCGCTCGCCGCAAAATACGGCGTGCGGTTCACACCGACTTTCCAGTTCTTTGCGGAGGACGCCGCCGCGCTAAAGACGTTGCCCCCGGCCAAACGCGAAGTGGCGCGATCACCCGGCTATTTGCGGCCCGACGATTTTCTCGCGATGTTCCGCTACGTGCACGAAAAAGCATATGAGAGCAAAAGCCTTCTCGAGTACCTCAAGTCGATGTCTGGTTGAAATCTTTTGCCTTTGATGTGTCCGGGCGTAAAACGCACATTCTTTTTTGTGAATATGATTTGAACAAGGCCCGGACCACCGCTATGGTCGAATCAATCGGGGCGAATAGCAGCGCCAGAAGATCAATCGGGGAGGATTTTACTGATGCGAGCGGTTTCTCGTCGCAACGCCTTGGCGATCGGCGCCTCGGGCGCGGCGCTCACGTTCATCGGCTGGAACGACCGTGCTTCGGCGGCGGCCAAAGAGGCGGCCGAGCAAATTGCCAAATTCACGGGCGGCGTGGCGGCTGAGAAAAGCAAAGTCACAATCGAGCTTCCCGAAATCGCGGAGAATGGCAACACCGTGCCGTTGTCGGTTTCGGTCGAAGGCCCGATGACAGCCGACAATTACGTCAGTGAAATTCTCGTTGTAGCGGACGGCAACCCCAATCCAGGCGTAGCGACCTTTCGCTTCTCTCCGCTGTCGGGCAAGGCGGAAGCCTCGACCCGAGTTCGTTTGGCGACGACCCAGAACATCACCGCGATTGCCAAGACCAGCAAGGGCGAGTTCTTCACCGGTCAGAAGCTGGTGAAGGTCACCATTGGCGGCTGCGGCGGCTGATCAGAGAAATTCAGGAGATAACCAATGGCGGAAAAGCCGCGGCTCAAGCTTCCCAAAGAAGCGAAAAAGGGTGAAGTGATCGAAATCAAAACGCTGTTGCCGCACATTATGGAGTCCGGCCAGCGCAAAGATAAAGATGGCAAAGCAATTCCACGCAAGATCATCAACAAATTCGTCTGTGAGTTTAATGGCAAGCCGGTTTTTACGGCGAACCTGGAACCGGCGATCGCCGCGAATCCCTACATGCAGTTTTTTGCCAAGGTGGACGAGAGCGGCACGTTCAAGTTCACCTGGACCGACGACGACGGTACGGTCACCACGGCGGAAGAAAGCATCACCGTAAGCTGACGATGAACTTTGCGCACCAAAGCGCGAAGCGGGGCAACGATAACAATTCGTCCGGGAGGATCCAATGAAACGTGGAGGGGTTCTATTGGGCGCCGCGGCCGCCACAGCGTTCTTCGCGGTGGGCGCGTTTGTTGTTGTTGCGGGGTCGGACGCCAGCGCCCAAACCAAGAAGAAGGAAGCGCCACTCGACATCAAGGGCGACGCCTCGGCGCGGCCATGGAAGCGCTACGCTGGCTGGCCGTCGCGCGATGAATCGAAGTGGAATACTCTTGCAAGGGTCTCGTCACCGCCAACACCGAAAGCACCGCGTAAACCGTCGGCTCCGGTTACTGGCGATGCGGCCAATGGCGCGAAACTTGTCGCGGACCGAAATCGTGGTGGTTCGTGTCTGGCGTGCCACGTGATGGGGCAGGCGGGCAACGCGGATCTGCCGGGCAATGTTGGTCCGGATTTGTCAGAAATCGGCAATGCCGGGCGCGAGGACGAGTACCTGTTCAATTATATTTTCGACGCGCGGGTCTACAATCCGGAGACTGTGATGCCGCCCTGGGGCGGGCATGGCATGTTCAACGACCAGGAAATCGGCGACATGGTCGCGTTCCTGAAGACGCTGAAAAAGCCGGCGGCGTTCAAGACCGTGCTCGATAATCCTGACAAGCGCCCGGCGCCGGTCGAGAAGCGGGACAATCTTGACGCGATCGAAAATCCCGGCATGTGGGCGGTGGACAGGGCGCAGGAGCTTTGGAAGCAGGCGGGTGCCGATGGCAAATCCTGCGCGAGCTGCCATAGCAATGCAAAATCCGAGTTCAAAACCTGGGCGGCGTCCACGCCGAAATGGGAGCCGCGTCTGAACAAGGTGTTGGGCGTCGAAGAGTTCGTCACGCGCCATGCCAAAGCTACGACGGGTGCGACGTGGCTCATGGAGACCGATGAAAACCGCGCGATGTCGGTCTATTTGCGCTATCTCGCTAACGGGACACCGATCCGGGTCGATACCGCCAGTGCCGCGTCCAAGGCGGCAATCGCGCGTGGCAAGGTGCTGGCCAATCGCAAGGTCGGCGAGCTGAATTTTGCTTGCACGGATTGTCACGGCAAATCGGCGAACCACTGGATTCGTGGCCAGTGGCTGGGCGAGCCGGCGGGTCAGTACGACCATTTCCCGACCTGGCGCACGAGCCTTCTGGCGATCTGGGATATCCGTCAACGTTTCCAGTGGTGCCAGGTCAACATTCGCGGTGACGAGTTGCCGCCCGATGCCAAGGAATATGGTGATCTGGAAATCTACCTCGCGTCGTTAAATGGCGGGCGCAAGCTCAGCGTGCCCGGAATAAGGCACTGAGCGGCGCTACAAGCGCGGCGCGCACTCTCTCCCTACCGAACTCGGATTTATCCGAGTTCGGCACTAAATAGCGGTCGAAGTCGAAAACATCCGACTTCGACTGGGGAGAGGGCTGGGGTGAGGGCGTCTAGGATTCTCCCTGTTTGACCAAAATTTTCGCCGGAGACTTTGTCCGATAAATGCACAGGGCCCTTCTTTAGGGGTAAATAGATCGCAGCCAGACCAATTGGCTGTGGTAAAACGGTAATCATGCTGAAGTATTCGGTTGCGATCGCGCCCGAGTCATCTCTCAAAAATTTGTAGACTTTTTGCATCCGACAAACTCAGCAGAGACCTGTCACCGCAGATGCGGCCAGGAGATCAGGATCATTCCGGTGATGCCGACTGCCGTGCCGGACTCACTTTCAATATTCCGAAAAAAACGTGCAACCCACAATGGTTCAACCGAGTACCAATCGACTAGAGGAGGACTTCCAATCTCAAAATGTCCATAAAACCAGAGGATCGCCCCCGCGAACGAAATGATCCAGCCAATGATGACCCATTTGCTCATGGGATCGCGGCTTGCGATTTCGTCATTGTTCGCTTTGCCGCGAAGACCCCCAGCAGACTTCCTATATTGCTCCACAAGTGTCATGCGGATAATTCCATCGATAACGTGATCGGACGGCCGGACTTTTAACATCAAAGCCCTTTGCCCCGGCTAAGCGGGCGGTCGTGATCCGTGACATCTTGGTAAGCACATTTTAACTCGGAAACTTTCCAGCACAGCAAAGCGCACGCGCTCGC
>DATFVF010000222.1:0-3137 GCA_035260465.1 Pseudolabrys sp.
AACTGGATCTTCCAGCGGCCGAATGCGATCGGCGAGCAGGGCGCGCTGAAACTCTACGGCAGTGGCGTGTCGCCGACCTTCAACAAAGAAAGGGTGTAGCCATGAATATCCAACAGGTCGACTACGACGGCTTGATCCCGAACAATGTCGCGCTTGGGCAGGACGTGCGCGTCAAGCGCGCGTTGGAAAAATGGCACCCTGGCTACATCAACTGGTGGAACGACATGGGGCCGGACGGCTTCCAGGAGAGGCTCGTCTATTTGCGCACCGCCGTCAGCGTCGATCCGAAAGGCTGGGCGGTGTTCAATTATATCCGCATGCCGGAATACCGCTGGGGTATTCTGCTCGCGCCCGCAGCCGAAGACCGCAAGATTCCGTTTGGCCAGCATGCTGGCGAGCCGGCCTGGCAGGAAGTGCCGGGCGAATATCGCGCCATGTTGCGCCGCCTGATCGTGATCCAGGGCGACACCGAGCCGGCCTCGGTCGAGCAGCAGCGCCATCTCGGCAAGACTGCGCCGTCGCTCTACGACATGCGCAATTTGTTCCAGGTCAATGTCGAGGAGGGCCGCCATCTCTGGGCCATGGTCTATCTCCTGCATAAATATTTCGGCACCGATGGGCGCGACGAGGCAGAAGGCCTATTGCAGCGCCGCTCGGGCGACGCCGACACGCCGCGCATGTTAGGCGCATTCAATGAAAAGACGCCGGACTGGCTGTCATTCTTTATGTTCACTTTTTTCGTCGACCGTGACGGCAAGATGCAGCTCGAGGCGCAGGCGCAGTCCGGCTTCGATCCGCTCTCGCGCACTTGCCGTTTCATGTTGACCGAAGAAGCGCATCACATGTTCGTAGGCGAAACCGGGATCGGCCGCACCGTGCAGCGCACCTGCGAGGCGATGAAGACGGCCGGCATCGATGACCCAAACGATATCGAAAAGGTGCGCAAGATCGGGGTGATCGACCTGCCGACGATCCAGAAAAAGCTTAATCTGCACTATTCACTGGCGCTCGATTTATTCGGTTCAGAAGTCTCGACGAATGCCGCCAACGCGTTCAACTCCGGCCTCAAGGGCCGCTTCCAGGAAAACCGGCTAACCGACGACCACAAGCTCGCGGGCGATGTCTATCCGGTGCTCAAGCTGGTCGGCGGGCAGATCAAGATGGTGGACGAGCCGGCGCTCACCGCGCTCAATATGCGCCTGCGCGACGACTACACCAACGACTGCAGAAAGGGTGTAGCGCGCTGGAACAAGATCATCGAAGCGACCGGCGTCAAGTTCCAGCTGTCGCTTCCGCATGTCGCCTTTCATCGTCACATCGGTGAATTCCGCGATGTTCACGCGAACCCGACCGGCGAGTTGGTCGATAAGACAGGCTGGGAAAAGAAGAAAAACGAATGGCTGCCGTCGACCGCCGATGGCGACTTCATCGCCGGGCTTATGCAGCCGGTGGTCGAGCCCGGCAAGTTCGCCAGCTGGATCGCGCCACCCAAGGTCGGCATCGACAACAAGCCGGGTGACTTTGAATACGTGAAGCTCGCGTAATTAACTGGCGGATGTCTGCAAATCTTCGTCGCGTAGCTTGAAGCGCTGAATCTTGCCGGTGGCGGTGCGCGGCAGATCGCTGCGCACATCGATCCAGCGCGGATATTTCCACGCCCCGGCGTGTTCCTTGACGTGGACTTTTAATATTTCCAGCAGGGCATCGTCGGCGATGTAGCCATTCTTGAGCACGATGAAGGCCTTCGGCTTGACCAGTCCGTCTGCGTCTTCCTTGCCAATGACGGCGGCTTCGAGCACTGCTTCATGCGAGACCAACGCCGCCTCGACGTCAAACGGTGACACCCACATTCCGCTGACCTTGAACATTTCGTCGGTGCGTCCGCAGTAGTAGTAATAGCCTTCGGTGTCGCGGCGATATTTGTCGCCAGTATGCGTCCATTCGCCGACGAACGTGCGCCGGCTCTTCGCGCGCTGGTTCCAATAGCCTTCGCCGGCCGATGGCCCGCGTACGATCAATTCGCCAATTTCACCGTCACCGAGTTCGCGCCCGTTTTCGTCGACGATGCGCGCCTCGTAGCCGAGCACCGGCTTACCTGTAGAGCCGTAGCGGATATCACCTGGGCGGTTGCTCAAAAAAGTTTGCAGCAACTCAGTTGAGCCGAGGCCATCGAGTACATCGACGCCAACCACGTCGCGCCAACGCTCGCCAATATGCGCCGGCAATGCCTCACCTGCCGATACGCAAATGCGCAGACGGTCGGAGCCGGCGCCTTTGCATATTTCGTGATGGGAAAGGAGGGCGGTGTAAAGAGATGGTACGCCGTAGAAAATAGTCGGCTGATGTCGCCGCATCGTTTCGAATACGCCTTCGGGCGATGGCCGATGGGGCCACAGAGTGGCCGTGGCGCCAACCGACAGCGGGAAGGTCATGGCATTGCCGAGCCCGTAAGCGAAAAACAGCTTGGATGCGGAATGCACGACATCGTCTTCCCGGATGCCGAGGACGCCTTGCCCGAACAATTTGGCGGTTGCCATCAGATTCGAATGAACGTGTTTGACGCCTTTGGGATCGCCGGTCGTGCCCGAGGTGTACAGCCAAAATGCAACCTCGTCGGATACAGTGTCTACGCTGAGCGGTGTCGCATCGGCGTCGGCGATAACGTCCTCGAATAAATGCAACTTGCGCCTGGGGGAGGTGCGTTTCTCACCGTCGATGTCGCCGACAAGAATGACGGTCTTCAGTTGAGAGAGCTTGTCGATGACTGGCCAAATCATCTGCACAAGAGGTGCTGCCACGACGATCGCGGTCGCGCGGCAGTCGGCGAGGATGTAGGCATATTGTGACGCATTGAGGTAAGTATTGAGGGGAATAGCGACCGCACCGGAGCGGATGATTCCCCAGAACGCAACCGGATAGTCGACCGTGTCGTTCAAGAGAAGCGCGACGCGGTTTTCGTGCTCCACGCCCAGTTTCCGCAGCGCATTGGCGAAGCGAATAGTACGTGCTTGCAGGCCGCCATAAGTGAGCGATCGGTCGGGGTCGATGAACGCCGGTTTATCGGCCAGCCCGCGCGCTACGTTCGCGTCGATGAAATCAGTCGCGGCGTTGTAGGGACAGCGTTCGGTGAATTCGTC
>DATFVF010000223.1:0-3335 GCA_035260465.1 Pseudolabrys sp.
TCTCGCCTTGCTGACAAGATTGAAACCAAGGCGAGAGCGGAGCTCGCTCACCGACTCGCGCCAGCCGACAACGCGCCGCCAATGACCGTGCGAAAGCTTGCGCGCGATCAGTCGATGGAAGTCGCCGGCCCGATCCTCAGCCGGTCGAGCAGATTGACCGATGAAGATTTGCTGGCAATTGCGAGCGACAATAGCCAGGAGCGGCTTCTCGCCATTTCAAAACGCTCGTCGCTGAGCGAGAAAGTCAGCGATGTCCTGGTAGCCCACGGCAATCGCGACGTCGTTCTCTCGGTGACACGAAATGAAGGCGCGCGCTTTTCGGATGCGGGCTACGGCAAACTCGTCGACAGGTCTATCAACGACGAGGTACTCGCAATCTGTGTCTCCATGCGCAAGGATATTCCGCAGGAGCATTTTAACGCGCTTATCGCACGAGCGTCCGAAGTTGTGTTCGAGAAGCTTGCGGCCAGCAACCCGAACGCGGTTTACGAAGTGCACAGGGTGCTGACCGATATCACGGGGCAAGATGCAACCGCCCAGCCGAAGACAAAGCGCGACTACCGGGAAGCCGCAGCGCAGTTCGATAAGGTGCTGCGTTCGGGAGCTCCGGTGGATCCCGTTGTATGCGAGGCCGCCGCGAAGGGAAAATTCGAAGAGACGGTCGCGGCGCTATCTGCGCTTTCGCAGGCGCCCATCAAGCTCGTCGAAAGCGTTATGAACGACTCGCGCGTCGAAAGCGATTTCGCGCTTATTCTTGCAAAGGCAGCGGACCTGTCGTGGCCGACCGTGAAGCAAATCTGCATTTTGCGGCGCAAGTCATTTCGCTATTCCCCGCAAGCCATCGAAGCCGCGCGTCGCAGCTTCGACCGATTGCAGCCTGCGACCGCACAGCGGCTTGTTCGTTTCTACAACGAGCGCCACGCGGCGCTCGCGAATTTTCAAGAACTCGCACATCATATTCGGTCGCAAGACAGTGGCGCGCCCCACGTCAGCGGCGCATCCTGACAACCATCGCGATTGACCGGGAGTTTATGCCGCCCTGCGCTTTGCCTGGATCAGTTTGCGGCTGATCAAGCATTCGGCAATCTGAATTGTATTGAGGGCCGCGCCCTTGCGCAGATTATCGGACACCACCCACATCTGTAGGCCATTGTCGACGGTCGGATCGGTGCGGATGCGGCTAATATAGGTCGCATCCTCGCCAACGCATTCGTACGGCGTCACGTAGCCGCCGTCTTCATGCTTGTCGATGACCAGACAGCCGGGCGCGCTGCGCAGAATCGCGCGCGCTTCTTCGACGCTGATTGGATTCTCGAACTCGACATTGACCGCTTCTGAATGGCCGACAAATACCGGCACCCGCACACAAGTGGCGGTCAGCTTGATATGGGGATCAAGAATCTTCTTGGTCTCCATCATCATCTTCCATTCTTCCTTGGTGTAACCGTCCTCCATGAAGACGTCGATGTGCGGGATCACGTTGAACGCGATCCGCTTGGGGAACTTCTTCGTCTCCACTTCACCGAGCGTGAACACCGCCTTGCTCTGCGAGAACAATTCGTCCATCGCGTCCTTGCCCGCACCCGAAACCGATTGATAGGTCGCGACCACAACGCGCTTTATCTTGGCCTTGTCGTGCAGCGGCTTAAGCGCGACCACGAGCTGCGCGGTCGAACAGTTGGGGTTGGCAATAATGTTTTTCTTTGTGAAGCCTGTGACAGCGTCGGCATTCACTTCGGGCACAATCAGCGGCACGTCCGGATCCATGCGCCATGCGGACGAATTGTCGATCACGACTGCGCCTTGGGCAGCGATTTTCGGCGACCATTCTTTCGACACCGCGCCGCCCGCAGACATCAGGCAAATATCGACATCCGAAAAATCGAGGTGATCAAGCGCCTTCACCTTCAGCGTCTTATCGCCGAACGAGCATTCAACGCCCTGACTTTTGCGCGAGGCAACGGCCACGACCTCGTCGGCCGGGAAATTGCGCTCCGCCAGAATGTCGAGCATTTCGCGCCCAACATTGCCTGTGGCACCGACGACGGCGACCTTGTAACCCATTGTTAACGCTCCGGAATAAATTACCACCTGGCAGCTGGTATTGGGCAACCGGATGGCAGCGCCTTCTAGGCGAGAACTGCCTGTAACACAACGCCACTTACCGAAAACGAATTCATGCACCCGGCGCTGCAGTCATGGCGTGACGAACTGCCGTCCAGCTTTGTGCGCATACTCGCATATCTGGGTGCGGTTGCGCTGTTGTCCATAGCCGCCGCGCGCGTTTCCCAACCACCCGCGAGAATGAATAACGTTGCGCCACTCCACCGGTCGGAATGGATTGACATCGAGCGACCATTTCCTGCTTTCGCGCTGTCGATACCGGAAGCCGTCGACGTGCCCGCGAATTACGCCATTCGCCGACACGCAGAAGGCGGCGGCCGTAAGGACGTGCTGACGCTGGGCGGATCGGATAGCACGGCGCCCTATCTGCGTGTCGAGATCTACCGGCCGGGAAACGAAATCCATCGGTTCCCCGATCCAAAGATGGAAATCGTCGCCAGCGCTGACACACTCGCACCGGTCGAGGTGCAGCGCCGCGAACCTCTCACGAGCAAGCTCGGCGAACTGACGATCGTTACCTTCGTTACATCGAAAGGCACGCCGCGTCATTGCCTCGGCTTCGTACGTGCCTATCGGGATCCGCGGTTGCAAATATCCGGCTGGTTCTGTCAGGGCGGCACCGAATTGATTGAGCAAAGCACATTGGCGTGTGCGTTGGATCGATTGACGCTGCTTTCCGCCGGGAGCGATCCGAAAGTCGGCGCACTTTTCGCGCAAGCCGAACTTAATCGGAGTTATTGCGGCCAGCGTGATCCAATCCTTGCGGCAACGCCGAAATACCATTTGCTCTGGAAAGCGCTCGCGAAACGGCCTGAGCCGCGGCGCATCGGGCGTTGAGCGACGATAACGCGTCGCGCCCCACGGCGAAATCCCATTCGATGAGATTGCGTGTATTGCGTGGAAACGATTTCGCGCAACGCGGTCACGATGACAATTGACCGGCCCGCGAATCCGTCGGATCATATTCCAATAAAAATATCTGAAGCAGCGGTGATGGCCGCTGGCTTTGGCGAACCTCTGGGGAGAGGAACGATGATCACTCGACGTCACCTGCTTGAAACAGCGGGCGCAAGCGCCGCGCTTGCCGTCTCCGGACTAAGCCCGAAATTCTCGGAAGCTGAGACTGCCGGCGCGAACCTGACAGCCGGCGTGCCCGATGGCGTTGCGAGCTACGCGACGATGGAAACGTTGCCGGGCAAGAAACCGCTGAT
>DATFVF010000224.1:0-6461 GCA_035260465.1 Pseudolabrys sp.
GGGCGGGGTCGTGAGCGTCCGGACCGAAATCGAGGATGCGTGGACCGACTAGCCCGAGATGCAAAAATGCTGAAGCCGCACCCGGCCCGCCGTTAAATACAAAAGTCAGCGGTCGATTCGGCTGCGCGTTTTTCGCGACATACGACGTGTAGAAGACCGACGCACTTTGGTCGCCGGATTGATCGTAAAAAGCGAGCGTGCCCGCGGTCGCCGTATAGGCGAGTTTGCCGGATCGCGTATCAGCTGACTGTTCGGAAATGGCATCGGCGGGCAGCAGCCGCAGCACGCCTTTGTTCGGTTCGTGACGCTCGGACGCGTTGGGTTGTGCGCGCTCTTTAGCGGCATCTTGGGCGCTGGCAATGCTGACCGTGCTGGCGAGCGCGATCACCAGCGCAGCACGTAAAATGGAAGACATGCTCATGGCGCGTTCGGGACTCCAATGATGCGCGCGCCCCTGAACGCCTGAACCCGGCCAGCCCGGCCGGGCAATTCATCAACGGCGGCGAAAGTTCGGCCGGCGCTGCTGCGGAGACGGTGACGGCGCGTCGCCCTTGTGGCGGAAGCTAATACGTCCACGCTGCAGGTCGTAAGGCGACATTTCTACGATCACGCGGTCGCCGACGCCGGTGCGGATGCGGAATTTACGCATCTTGCCTGCAGTATAGGCGAGCACCTCATGCTCGTTGTCGAGCTTCACCCGGAAATTGCCGTCCGGGAGAACTTCGGTGACCGTACCGTCGAACTCGAGCAGTTCTTCCTTCGCCATCCAGTCGTTCTCCAGTTGCCTCAGCGTGGGCGGTGGCCAGCATTGCGGCGCGGTTCGCCCGGACGCTGCATAAATGTAACATTTTCGATGCCGTTTGGCTCCCCCACTACGGTCTGCTGCCCGTGAGCGGTATGACCGTTATGGCTTGGACGGCCTTTCCCAGCGTTGTGAGAGCGGTGGCTGTTGTTGCCTGGACGGCCATGACCGCCGCTATGGCCGCCGCCATGACCGCGCTGACGGTTGCCGCGATGTGGCCGGCCACCGTGGCGGGCTTCCGCCTGTTGCGGCGCCGCATGCGCCGCCGGCTTGCCGGTGCGCCGATCCGTTGCGGGGATCACCATGCGGATCAGCCGTTCAATATCACGAAGATAGGTGCGCTCCTCGTGGTCGCAGAACGAAATTGCCACGCCCGCGGCACCCGCACGTGCGGTGCGGCCGATACGGTGAACATAGCTCTCGGGGATATTCGGCAGGTCGTAGTTAACCACATGGCTTACGCCGTCGACGTCGATGCCGCGGGCGGCAATGTCCGTCGCAATGAGCGTGCGCAGCTTGCCGTCGCGGAAGGCAGCGAGCACGCGCTCGCGCTGACTCTGCGACTTGTTGCCGTGGATCGCTTCGGCAGCGTGTCCGGCTTTTTGCAGGCCGCGCACGACCTTGTCGGCGCCGTGCTTGGTGCGGGTGAACACCAGCACCCGATCGGTCTTTTCGGTCTTGAGGATCTCAACCAATAGAGACGGCTTCGAGGCCTTCTCGGTAAGGATGACGCGCTGGTCGACACGGTCGACAGTTGAGGCTTGCGGGGTGACAGCCACCCGCGCAGGGTCGCGCAGCATCGCATCGGCAAGCCGGGTGATTTCCTGCGGCATAGTGGCCGAGAAGAATAACGTCTGCCGCGCTTTTGGAAGCATGGCGACGATCTTCTTGATGTCGTGGATGAAGCCCATGTCGAGCATGCGGTCGGCTTCGTCCAACACCAGCACCTCGATCTGGTCGAGGCGCAGTGCGCGTTGATGAACCAGATCGAGCAGTCGGCCGGGCGTTGCCACCAGCACTTCGGCACCGCGGGCGAGGGCACGGACCTGCCGGTTGATCGGTACGCCTCCGATGGCCAGCGCGATCTCGAGCGGACGAATGTGCCGGCCATAAGCGCGGAAGCTATCGGCGATCTGGCTGGACAATTCACGCGTGGGCGAAAGCACCAGCACGCGGCAGGATTTCTGCGCGGGACGTTGACGCTTTTTGAAGAGGTGATTCAGGATCGGCAGCGCGAAGGCTGCGGTCTTGCCGGTTCCAGTCTGTGCGATGCCAATGACATCGCGGCCTTGGGCGGCAATCGGAATGGTTTGATGTTGGATCGGAGTGGGAGTGACATATTTCTCTTCGGCGAGGGCGCGAAGGATCGGCTCTGCGAGGCCGAACTCGTTAAATGAAGTCAAAGAGTCTCTTTCTTATACGGCGAAGCGGCCGTACTGCCTTTGCAGCCGGCGGAATCGCGGGGTTCTTAAAGACATCCCGCGTGGCCAGGGTTGTCGGTTCGTAGGAGAAACGGAAGAGGCGGGGCGAAATTCGTTTTAATGAGTTTCGTGCACGCAGCCCGCAAACCCGAGATCGGGTCTTTCATCCGCTAGAAATCATATGACAGCCGGCGATGTCCTTTTCAAGGCACTATCGCCCCCTTATTCCGCCGAATGATGAATAAAGTGGTTGCAGGCGAGCTCTTGGGCCCGATGGACAAGGCGAGGGAGATCGGGGAATGTCGGCCCCGAAAATCCGGTTCTGTGAAGTGTTAGACAGTTTGGAGCCTTCGAAATGCCGTTTCCCAGGGCCTCCCAGGCCCTTTCCCGCTTTACTGTGCTCGATCTCACCCGCGTCCGCTCGGGCCCGACATGTGTGCGCCAGCTCGGCGATTGGGGCGCCAGTGTCATCAAGATCGAAACCCCGCCGCATCTGGAAAAAGGCGAGGGGCCAGGCGGCCCGCGCAATGGCTCGGACTTCCAGAACCTTCACCGTAATAAGCGAAGCATGACGCTTGATCTCAAATCGCCACAGGGCCTCGCGGCGTTCAAGCGTATGGTCGAGAAGGCCGATGTCGTGGTGGAGAACTTTCGTCCCGATGTGAAGGACCGGCTCGGTATTGATTACGAATCTCTCCGCAAGGTGAACAAGCGCATCATTCTCGCCAGCATTTCAGGCTTCGGCCAGGATGGCCCATATCGCGGTCGGCCGGGCTTCGACCAGATCGCGCAAGGCATGGGCGGGCTGATGTCGATCACCGGGCTACCGGGGCAAGGGCCGGTGCGCGTCGGCATTCCGATCGCCGATCTTTCAGCCGGCCTGTTCTGTGCGTTGGGTATCATGGTTGCGCTACTCGAGCGTGAAGTATCGGGCGAGGGTCAGTGGGTAAACACCTCGCTGCTGCAGGCGCAGATCTTCATGCTCGATTTCCAAGCGGCGCGCTGGCTGCAGGACCATGATGTGCCAAAGCAGGCCGGCAACAACCATCCAACCAGCATCCCGACCGGAGTGTTCAAGACCAAAGACGGGCATATCAACATCGCTTCAACGGGTCAGAAGATGTGGGAACGTACCTGCGAGTCCATCGCCGCGCCGGAGCTCATCAATCATCCTGACTACAAAAATGGCGCGCTACGTTCAAAGAATCGAGATGCGCTCAATGCCGCTATCGAAGCCAAGACCGTCGGCAAGCCGAGCGCGGAATGGATCGATATCTTCAACAAGGCCGGCGTCCCATGCGGACCGATCTATTCCGTCGATCAAATGTTCGCGGATGAGCAGGTCAAGCACATCGGCATCGCTCAGAGCGCCCGGCGTCCGGATGGACGTGAGCAGGTTTTCGTTGGTCAGCCGGTAAACTTATCTCGCACGCCAAGTAAGATTGTGGCGACACCGCCGGAACAGGGCCAGCACACCGACGAGGTGCTCAAGGAATTTGGTTTCGCCGATAAAGACATCGCCGAGCTGCGTGCAGCTAGGGCGGTTTAAGGAGTGCACGGAATGTCGCAAACCGACAAGATGCTGTCGCGCAAGGAAGGCAAGGTCGGTTATCTGACCTTCAATAATCCGGAGCGGCACAATGCTGTCTCGCTTGAAATGTGGGAAGCGGCGTCGAGCTTTCTCGAGGATTTCAAGAACGACAAGAACATTCGCGTTGTCGTTGTCACCGGGGCCGGCGGCAAGGCCTTCATCTCGGGTGCCGATATCTCCAAATTCGAGAAGGAGCGTTCGACCCAGGAAGGCGTCGACCGCTACAACGCTGCGGTCGATCACGCAAACAACGCCTTCTACACATTTCCGAAGCCGACTATCGCCATGATCCGCGGCTATTGTATCGGCGGCGGCGTCGGGCTGGCTTTGTGCTGCGATCTGCGCATTTGCACTGAGGGTTCGAAGTTCGCCGTGCCGGCCGCCAAGCTCGGTCTCGGCTACCGTTTCGACGGCCTCAAGAAGTTGGTTGATCTGGTCGGCCCCTCCTTCGCCAAGGAAATTTTCTTTACCGCGCGGCAATTCACGGCGGCCGAAGCGCAGACGATGGGTTTGGTCAATCGCGTGGTTCCCAACTCCGAGCTTGAGAATTATGTCAAGGAATACGTGGAGACCATCGGGTCCAACGCACCGATGACGGTCGACTCCGTTAAATTCATCGTCGGCCAAGCTGTAACCGATGAAAGCAAGCGCGATCTGAAGAAATGCGACGAATTGGTGCAAGCCTGCTTTGCAAGCAACGATTACAAGGAAGGTCGCAAAGCATTTATGGAGAAACGCAAGCCTGTGTTCACCGGCTCATAAGTCATACAAAATACAGCCGCGCCAAGCGGCGGGCTCAGGGAGGAAGCGCGTGGCGTCCGTCGAGTTACGAGGTTTGACCAAGCGATATGGTCACGTCGCGGTGGTTGACGATATTTCGCTCACCATCGAGCATGGCCATCTGGTCTGCCTGCTGGGTCCTTCGGGTTGCGGCAAAACGACGACGTTGCGGCTGATCGCCGGTTTCGTCGAGCCGGACGAGGGCGAAATCCGCGTTGGCGACAAATTGGTTTCCTCGCCGGCCAACACGTTGCCGCCCGAGCGGCGCAACATGTCAATGATCTTCCAGAGTTACGCGTTGTGGCCGCATATGACGGTGGCCGAGAACATCGTCTATGGTCTGAAAATACGAAAGATGGATCGCGACACCATTGCCAAGAAACTGGATGCCATTCTCGCAACGACTCATCTCGCGCCGCTGGCGCAACGCTATCCGGGCGAATTGTCGGGCGGCCAGCAGCAGCGCGTAGCTCTTGCACGTGCTCTGATTGTCGAACCCGAGACGTTGTTGCTCGACGAGCCGCTGTCCAATCTGGACGCCAATTTACGCGAGGAAATGCGCTTCGAGGTTCGCCGCTTGCACGACGCCTATCGTTATACGACGGTTTATGTCACTCACGACCAGTCGGAGGCGATGACGACGGCCGATCTCATTTGCGTCATGAACGCGGGGAAAATCGAACAATCGGGTAGTCCCGAGGACATCTATGAGCGGCCGCGTTCGGAATTCGTCGCGCGTTTTATCGGATCGAGCAACGTCATTAAAGGCAAGGGCCTAGATGCTTCCCGTATCGACTTTGCGGGCACCCCGTTGCGCTGCGTCGGAGAGAAAATCAATTCCGGAGTGCCAACGCCGATTTCGGTTCGTCCCCACGATATCGTCATTTCTGCATCTCAACGACAAGGCGAAAACATCGTGCTGGCGACTGTGGTGCGGCAGGTCTTTCTCGGCGGCAGCCGGGATTATATGGTTGAGGCCAGGGACGGCACGCAACTGCGCGTACTTACCACCGCAGGCGAGAATATCCCGCAAGGCAGTGCCGTCTGGCTGCACTTGCCGCCTGAGTGCTGCCGCGCGCTAAGCGGATAACAATATCGCCGAGCGAAACGACAAAGGGTTATGGAGGATACGCAGATGAAGGGCTCAAGAATTTCCCGTCGTGATGTACTGGTCGGCTCGAGCGCACTCGCCGTAGGTGCCATTTTTTCGACAAGAGTTATGTCCGCTGCGCCGCCGCCGAGCGCCATCACACCGACGCTGATCGAGGCGGCCAAGAAAGAGGGCAAGGTCGTCTGGTACACGTCGGTCGATCTCCCGCTCGCCGAAAAGATCGCCAAATCGTTTGAAGGCAAATTCCCCGGTGTAGCGGTGCGCGTCGAGCGTTCAGGCGCCGAACGCGTGTTTCAGCGGATCGGTCAGGAAAATGCCAGCAACATCCACGCGTGCGACGTCGTCAATTCCTCGGATGCGGCGCATTCGATCGTCTGGAAGAAGGGCGGATTGCTGGAAGCCTTTGTCCCCGAAGACGTCGCCAAGTTCTATCCTGCCGAACACAAGGATGCGGACGGGATGTTCGCGAGCTTCCGGGTCTGGGTATCGATCATCGCCTACAATACCGATCTGGTGAAAAAAGAAGACGCACCGAAAAGCTTTGCCGATCTGCTCGATCCGAAATGGAAGGGCAAGATCGTCAAGGCGCACCCAGGTTACAGTGGCACCATTATGACCGCGACGTTCCAGATGCAGCGCGATCTCGGCTGGGGCTTCTTCGAGAAGCTTGCCGCGCAGAACATCATGCAGGTCCAGTCATCGGCCGATCCGCCGAAGCGTCTCGCGCTCGGCGAGCGGGCGGTGATGGCCGATGGC
>DATFVF010000225.1:0-12921 GCA_035260465.1 Pseudolabrys sp.
CGCCGCCAGCAGACTGAGTAGATGTTTGTAGATCTCGGGATTCTTCGCAGCGACCGCTTCGAAGGCAGAGCGGCTGATGAAACTCAGTTTGCAATCGCGCAGCGCGGAGACCGAAGCGGATCGTGGCCGTCCATCGATCATTGCCATATCGCCCACAATCGAGCCGGGCCCGAGGATGGCGAGAATTCGCTCGGCGCCGCTCGGCGAGTCCATGCTCACCTTGAGCAGGCCCTCCTCCAGCCGGTAACAGCCGTTGCCGGGATCCCCCGCCAGAAACAGGATTTCATCGGCCGACAGTTTGACCGGCCTGGCGTTCGCAAGAAGTGTGAACGACAGCCGTTCGGGAAGATCCGACAGCAGATCGGTTAAACGCAACGAGGAAGGCGAAGCCATTGAATGCCCAACGCAGAACAGCGCACGACGCGCCGGGACTTTTTAGCAGAAATCCGGCTGGAATCTCAGTGGCCGGCCAAGGCCGCGCGAGTAATCGTCTGTCGGGGCAGACCGTGGGTCGCGAGACCGGGGCCGGACAGCCGCGACAGCTCGTGACAGCGGGCGGCGATCTGCCCGCACCTCGGCGAGCTGGCAACACCATGTGGTGAAGGTATCCAGATAGTTGGTGCCGTGGGCGGCGATGTTGGAAGTTCCGGTTTGATAAGTGATATCGGTCATCGTTCCCTCCCGATCTTGTCCCCCACAAGCGCGAACGCTTCCGAACGCTGACTGACTAGGTGGAGAGCGACACGATCTATGTGCGGCGCGTCACAAAAAGATGTTTTTGGAGCGCGGCGACACTGGCATTCAACTGCCGGCGAAAGATCATTCTTTATGATCTATAAGACGCGGTTATCGCTGCGACACCCGCACCTTGTGGGACGCCTTTTTCTTGCTGGCGGCCGCGAGTTGGATCGCGCCTTTGGCCGCTTTTCCGGCCTGGGCAGTGCGGCTGGCGGCGCCACTGGCACCCTTACCGGCGCCCTTGGAAGCAAGTCTGAGCGCACCTTTGGGCCCACCTTTTGCGGCGTCCGTCGGGGCGCCTATGGGGGCATCCTTCGGCACATCCTTGGGTACATCCTTGGGGGCACCGCTGGGCTTTGAGCGCTCGGCCACCATGATCGTCGGCGTTTTCTCGGCACCGAAGCGCGCCATCTTCACACGGGCCCGCGCGGCGATCATTGCCTTCCCATGCAGAACCGGCGTTGCGGCGACCTGGATGCGATGCTCCGCCTCGTTCGCCGCGATCAAGCCAGCCGCCTCGCGGCAAGGCGCAGCCCGCGGCACCGTCAACGCCACGCTCCCCGGCGCGGCTGCCATCCAGGTTTTGGCCGGGCGCCCGGTGATCGTCTTCACGTAATTCTGTGTTTCCTCCGGCAGCTTGCCTTTCTTTGCCAGCCAATCCTGGATACGGCGCGGGCCGGCATTGTAGGCAGCGGCGGCAAGGCCGAGATTTCCGAATTGCTTTGCCAGGTCGCGCAGCAGACGCGCGGATGCGGTGATGGCCTGGAGCGGGTCGAACGGATTGGCGAGACCGACGGTCGCAGCGGTCTCCGGCATGAATTGCGCGATGCCTTGCGCCCCTGCCCGGCTCACGACGTTGGGCCTGAAGCCGCTTTCCTGAAACAGCAGGTGAACGAAAAAGGGAATCGGCAGGTCGTTTGACTGCGCCGCCTCGATCAGCGTGTCGCAAATTTCCCGCGGCGAGCGCGATACCACACGTTCCGCATAGGCCGGCCGTGGAATCGGCAGCTTCGTCTCTTCGATCGCAGATGGTGCGGACGTCTCGATCGTTGCATCGGCAGGCGACGGACCTTGTCCGTCATTCTGTTCAAATACGGCCGCTTGCACGGCGGCTTGCACAGCCGTTTGCGTGAGCGCCTGCGCGTCGTTTGCTTCCGCACCGGAAAATGGTTCCAGCGAAGCGACGGCATCCGAACCGGTCGAGCCGGAGAGCGTCATCAAGCAGAAGCAGGCTGGCAAAAACAGATGCCGCATGTCGTCCTCTGAATCGGGCAATACATGCGCGATGGCGCGTGTTTGCGCGGAATTGACAGGGATAAAAGAGAGTGCCCCTCGCCGTTCGCACACTGGATGCGTTCGAAACGAGTCGGATTTTAGGAATGGGTGTGGAGACAATAAGGACGCCGCTGCCGCGCGCTCGCCGCAGTTCCATTCGACGCAAATCTCGTCGCGCGCCGATAGAGAGCCTTTAGAGACTCGTGGTCCTCATCGCACGTGCGGGCGAGCGGTTACTTTTTTTGCCACGAGCGGGCGTCTGGCGTCGAAGCCGGCACCGCTTGGCATTGGCCGCCCGAACAATCCCAGGGCCGCCATTGCAAGTGCAAGGGGGATCGAGCGTTTTTCGCGGGGGCTGCATTCTCAGTGCCATGCCCGGCGGCCGCCGCAACAGGATAACGCCGTTCATCGCGAAACTCCCCCGTTGCTTCGTCTGCCAGCCAGAACCCAGACCCGCCTCGGGAGGGCTGGCGTAGACCGCGGCAAGCTTTTAGCATAAATCGAATCGGGCTGAAGATACGCAGGGGGCTGGGAGCGTAATATGAAAAGGCAAGCGGTGCTGGTTGTAGCGCTCGGTTTGACGCTCGCTGCGTGCGTCGGCGTTTACGGCCCGAAGGGCAATGACGTTGGCGGCATCATTCCGTGGTCACCGGAAGCCGAGGAGATGGCGCTCGACACGGCGCAAAGCAATTGCAGCCAGTTCAACAAGTACGCGGTCATCACGAGCATTCATCGTGAATACGGAGATTACATCTCCTATGCGTGCTGGTGGAAACCGCCGCCGCAGCGCATGCGCCGTCATCTGTCCTGAACCGCTCACATCGTCCCGCGCAGATTACCTCCCTTGAGGATCGCGAACGGACAGTCGTCCGCCATGATGCTATCGTTGCATCATGCCCATGCGAGATCTGATTACTGCTGCTGCTGCCGCCGCCGCCACGGCGTGCGCGATTTTCATTTCTCCGGCGCACGCGCTCGATCTCAACTCCTTCCGTGCCCAGCATGGGCTCCGGCCCTTGTCGGTGAGCGGCGCGCTTGCCGGCGCAGCCTATAGCCACGCGAACAACCTCGCCGCGCGGCAGCGCCTCGACCACTCCGGTTTCCGCCAGCGCGTCTCGCTCGGCGCCGGCCCGGCCGCTGAAAACGTTGCGTTCGGTTGCGCGACAGAAGACTGCGTCATTCGCATGTGGGCGAGATCCGCCGGCCACCGCGCCAACATGCTGCGGCGGGACGTGACGAGTTACGGCCTTGCTTCGGCGGACGGCGGCAACGGCCATCGTTACTGGGTGCTCGAATTGGGCAATTGACGCCGCCGATGCCGGAGAAAGGCTATTTCTTCTCGAGCATCAACTGGCCCTTCTGGCCGATCACACGTTGCGCAGCATGCGCGAAGCGCGCGAGCAGCCACGGCAGTGTGACTTCAAGCCGCACGGCACCCTCGTAGACGTCGATAAAGCCAGACGCTCGCTGGCCTAGCGCCGAAGTGCGGAACGTCAGCCGGTCGCCAGTCCATGTCTCTTCTTCCAGCGACAGCAACCAGGCGAACTCGGTCTTGGCGCGACCAAGCCCATCCTTAATCCGGCGCAGGGCCTCGTCCTTGCCCAAGCGGTGCGGAATAACGACGATGAGCGGGTCCGACATTGCGACGGCGTCTCCCAGATACTGATCGGCATGTAGGGACGATGCCTGCACAGAAAAAGGGCACGCGCTCTCAGATATCGGCATCGGCGCGAGGGGCGGAGCAGCGCCCCAAAATATGGTACGCTTCGCGAGCATGATGAAACGCGAGAATTTCCCGGTCGACACGATCTACGTGCCGGTCAAGCGGCGGGCCACACTCGACCCAAAACGCGTCGAGGAGATCGCGCAAAGCATGCTCACGGACGGTCAGAAGACGCCGATCCTGGTGCGGCCGGACGGCGCCCGTTTCGTGCTGGTTGAGGGCCTGCATCGGCTGGAGGCTGCAAAGTCGCTGGGCGAGCAGACCATCGTCGGCTTCCGCGTCGACGCGCGGAAGCACTGATCGGTCCGCCCAGGCTGGTGGCCGGCCGTCCGTTCAGGTTTTCTGGATCTTTCCGTTCGGGCTCGCCTCGTCCACAGCAGCGGGGACGTGCGTTGCCAGCAACTTGAGTACGTCATCGACCGGAACGCCAAAACGCTGCGCGAGCTGTTTCACCTGCTCGTTTCCCAGCGCGGCCTGAATTTGCTCAGGCGTCACCTTCATGTTGGGGCCGTTGCTCAGCCAGGATTTCACCTGGTCGCCAAGGCCGCCTTGCTGAAGCTGGTCGGCGAGACCTTGCAAGTTGCCAAGGTTCGTCTTTGCCAAGATCGCCGAAATCAAAGCGGGCGTTCCGGCAGCAGCCGCAGATCCGAGAGCGTTTTTCAGCGAACCGCCGAGCTGATCCCAGAGACCCATATCAACCTCCATAGCAGTAGCGATGAACGCAGCGCTGAGCACGCGGCCCGGCGGGGCGTCATCCGCTCAAGGATGTTATTCGTCTTTCCCGATCAGGGATGCTTCTCGTTTTTAGCCGCGCGTATGCCCTGGGCGGTCGCATCCGTCTCGCACATGTAGGCGCCGGATTTGGTGTTGCCGTAATCCTTGTGACTCGAGAAATGATAAATCTTCGAATTCAGGTTGGCCCAGACAACCGTGCCTGAAATGCATCGAATCTTGGCCTGCGCTTCGGTCGTGTATTGGTTGGCGCCGGTCGGGGTTGTCTGTGCCGTCGGAGCCGGCTTAGCCATCGTGCTGGCCGGTGGTGGCGCGGGAGCGGCTGCCGGCTTTGCAGGTGCCGGCGGCGGAGCCATGGGAGCCGCGGGAGCTGCAACCGTCCCACCTGTCCTACACTGCGCGACGTAGGCTTTTTCCGTTATGCCCTTCGCCTGATTGGCGTCTTTGTTCGCCCGCCATTCATCACGACAAGCCTTGGCCGTCTTCTGATCGCCGGCAGGAGCCGCCGTCGTTTTCGGCGCCGTGGACGAAGCAGCCGGAGCGGCTGCAGGCGCGGCGCCACCGGCGGCGCGGCACTGCGTGACGTAGGCCTTTTCAGTTATTCCCTTGGCCTGATTTGCGTCTTTGTTGGCTCGCCATTCTTCCTGACAAGATTTGACCGTCTTTTGCTGAGCGACGGCAGGCAAAGACAGAAATGAAACGCCAACAACTGCTGAACAAATGATTGCGATGGTACGCATTGCCCCAACTCCTGGATTACGCCGCGGATGCGGCTAGGCGTCCTTCGCGCATTTCGTCATGAAACTGTTCTTCGCAGCGCCCGCGAGCGGCTTACCGTCTTTGCCAACGGCCTTGCCATCACACGCGTCCTGCTTGCATTTCTTCACGAAACTCGTCTTCGCGGCTCCGGCGAGCGGTTTGCCCTCTTTGCTAACGGCCTTGGATTCGCAGGATTGGGCCAACGCCGAACCGACAGCGAACGAGGTAATCAGTGCCGCGAGAAGAATGCGCCTCATCGTTTCCTCCATAATTTGGTGACGTCTAATATTTGGACTGTAACGTCAACCTATGATGAACTTTTGTCCTTATGCGTCAAATGGGTCAATTCACTTTTTCCGGCACAAAGTTGAGGCAACTCGATTCAAGACTACTTTGTGAGCAAAAATGGTTCGTGATCGCGTTTTCGACCTCCATTCGGGCGCAAGGCTTACTTTATCTTTGCCTCTCATCGTGTTGATTGGTCGAGCAGTTGCTCGCTTGGACTAAGCGGTGCCCCAACACCCGTGCCGTTTCCGGTGCGAAATTATTCCGCGGGCCGAGAAAATTATGATCGGCACGAAGCCGAAGTCATTCGGCTTCGACCGCTCGGAATTGGAATCCATTGGCCGCGTTGGATTTTTGGTCGCGGCCACAATAGGCCTCGGGGACCGTTGGACCTCCGGACCCGCGGCAGCAGGTCACCTTGGCATTCATTCCCCGTTATGAATATTGCGTGATCCGCCCTGTTTGGCTTGCGCGACCATGTTAAGGTTGGCTTCGCTCAAGGTTCGGGCTGGAGTATTTGCATGCGTCGCCGCGGTGTTGCGCTCGCCTTCGCCGCGGTGATTGCCGCGCTCGCCTTCGCTCAACCGGCGCGCGCCAATGTCATGATCATCATCGATAAGGCCGCGCAGAAGATGACTGTGACGGTCGATGGCGAGGATCGTTATACGTGGCCGGTTTCCACTGGCCGGCCCGGCTACGACACGCCGTCGGGCGAGTTCCAACCGTTCCGCATGGAGCGCGACCACTTCTCGCGCGAGTGGGACGACGCGCCGATGCCAAATTCAATTTTCTTCACCAAAATCGGCCACGCCGTCCACGGCACCTTCGAGGCTCGCAATCTGGGTCGGCCGGCTTCGCATGGTTGCGTGCGCCTGTCGACGGAGAATGCCGCGACGCTTTATGCGCTGGTCAAGGCAGAAGGCGTATTCAACACGCGTGTGAAACTCACCGGTGATACCCCCAAGCTTGAGGAGCCGGTCGCACGCCGTAAGCGCGGCAACGATCGTGAGGCATCTCGCGGCAACGGCAACGTTCACGAGGCAGCGCGTAATACCGACCGCGACGCGGCGCAGAACACTGACCGAGACACAGCGCGTAGACGCGATCTCAATGCGGCGCGCAAACGCGACTATGTACGGAATTACACCACCGACGACGACGACAAGTCCGTTCCTCAGCCGTCGACGACCAGTCGGCAGCCGCGGGGTGCGCGTGATAACCAAGACTACCGTTCGTACTACAATTACCGCGAGCGGCCGAATTACGAGAACCGTTCCTACGGACGGGGCATCTTTACATCGGGCTGGTGAGTTTCGTTGTGGCTTGACGGTAAAAGACCGAGATGATCCGTAAGCTTGCCGGCGGCAAATACAGACTTTATTCGCGAAAAAAGAACCCGCGCACCGGCAAGCGCCGCAATCTCGGTACCTTTGCTACAAAAAAAGCCGCGCAACAGCACGAGCGCGACATCCAGTATTTCAAGCGGCATTGATCGGGGCGATCAGCCGCCATGGTGCGCCACCCCAAGCGCTTCTTCACCGCGATCAAGTATCAAAGGCACAATCAGATCTTCTTCATCGTCGAGATGGCGGACCAGCCCCTTGAGCAGTGCGCCACTCGCATTCGCGTAGATGTCACTGGTGCGGCGTAGCGCATCGCCGCCAGCCTGCAGCGCTTGTAACAAAGCATTGGCGGTTTCTGCCGTGCGCGCCATGTCGGCATGGATGTCATGGTGGTCGCCTTCCAGCACGTCGAACCCGCGCGCCAGTTGTTCATCGGCCGCGCGAAAGATCGGAAAGTAATGCAGGTCTTCGATCTGATGGTGAACATTAAGCTGGTCGAGGATGAACTGCAGCCGTGGCACGAACTGCCGGGCGAATTCAGTGGGCGGAAGCTGCCCGGCACGAAACTGCGTCGTGATTTCATCGATTGTGGTTGCTAGTTCTCGGAACATGGCATGTCGCGACAGCCAGAATCGCGCCATCTCGCCTAGGTTGGCATGACCATTCCACAGTTCTCGCGGGTAGCGGTCGATCAATAAGCGCATATCCTCCGGCCAGCCGTTACGGCGAGCCAGAGCAAGCGCTTCAAGGTCGGCGGAATGTGGCCTTTCGATCGTCACAACGCGTAAATAGCCATTGCTTGGGCCATTGCGAAGGGCAAACTTGCACCAAATGAATGCGCCC
The DNA here is from genome assembly GCA_035260465.1 of Pseudolabrys sp. Lineage (GTDB taxonomy): Bacteria > Pseudomonadota > Alphaproteobacteria > Rhizobiales > Xanthobacteraceae > Pseudolabrys. The sequence continues at coordinate 7,699 of DATFVF010000225.1, forward strand.
TCCACCGTCGCCCGCCTCGCCTGCGACGAAACGACCGCCCGCCGGATTGCGGCGTATCTCGGTGAAATCCTCGATGCCGAGGAAAGCGCCTGTGCCGCCTTCGAGGACGACGGCGGTCGCTGGCAAGTGGCGGTCCATTTCCGCGCAGCTCCCGACGAGGCAAGATTGCGCGGATTGGTCGAACTCGCGGCCGGCGCGGCGGCGGCACACGCGCTGAGCATCGAGCCGGTCGCCGCCGCGGACTGGGTCGCCCAAAGTCTCGCCGGCCTCAAACCGGTGCGTGCCGGCCGGTTTATTGTTCACGGCGCCCACGACCGCGCTCGCCTTAAGGCAAACAGTATCGGCATCGAAATTGAAGCCGCACTTGCCTTTGGGACCGGTCACCACGGCACTACGCGCGGATGCCTTTTAGCGCTCAGCGATTTGGCGAAACGCCGCAAACCCCAACGCGTGCTCGACATCGGAACCGGTTCGGGTGTGCTCGCTATTGCAGCGGCGCGACGATGGCGGACACAAATTGTCGCCAGCGATATCGACCCAATAGCAGTCCACGCAGCGCGCAGCAACGCGCGGCTTAACTGCGTCGCCTCTACGATTACGTTCGCGCGTGCGACTGGTACCAGCGCACAAACCATCATAACGCGTTCACCGTACCAATTGATCTTCGCCAATATTCTGCTGGGGCCGTTAATGCGGCTGGCCGTGCCGCTCCGTAAGCTCACCGCCCCCGGCGCACGCATCGTGCTCTCCGGCCTGCTGGCCGGTCACGCCAATGCTGTTCTTGCGGTCTATCGAGTTCAGGGCTTCACGCTCGAACGGCGTATCCCACTCGACGACTGGGTTACTTTGATCATGCGGCGCGGAGGGCTCCGCCGCCGCTTCGCCTTGGCTAACGCGTAAAACAAAACCGCCCCGGGCGGGGACGACCGGGGCGGCTTCGCTGGTGAAAGCTTACGCTTACCGACCACCAAACGGCATCTCGTCTATTTTGGTCAACCGGTTGCCCTGTTCATCGGACACGCGCGGCAACAGGTGTGCATGTCTCACGATCTCGCGGTGGGCCTGCTGCAGCCGTGACTCCATCAAGGCTTCCATAAAACGGACTAAAAAAGTCTTGCGCGGAGCGGCGGCTTGCGCCCGCTCATTGGCTTTTTTGGCCGGAACGCGGGCAACGCCATAAGTTACTGCAACCATGTCTTTCTCCTTCTCAAAAAAATTTCAGCAACCGGAATGCGATTCGCGACTGAAACTATTGCAATGCAATATAATCTATACGGCAACTTAGAGTATACGTGCGAGCGCATGGAAGCCCTGATATTCCAGCATGAAGTGATTAATCACTTGTAGAGATCGATGGCATCATTGCGGCAAATCAGTGCGATGCACAAATTTGAATCAAACAACGGATTCGTTGCCGAATTACCCCTCAGCGCGGCAAAATTTTTCACCAAGGTCAGGCAACGCACGCAAAGGCGTCGACCGACGGCACGCGCATGCCTGCATTGCTACGGCCGTTTGGGGCGTTAGAGTGCCGCGAATGTTTGAAGCCCATTTCCAGTCATTCGACGATTCGAGCGAACGCGCGCACAGCGCCAAGCGCGTCGCCGAATTGCGAGCAGAGTTGAAGCGACGCGGGCTCGCCGGCTTTATGGTGCCTCGTGCTGACCGCCAACAAAACGAGTATTTGCCTGCGAGCGAAGAGCGGCTGGCCTGGCTCACCGGCTTCACAGGCTCTGCGGGTGCGGCGATCGTACTGGCCGAAAACGCAGCACTGTTCGTCGACGGCCGCTACACGCTTCAGGCCGATACTCAAGTCGACGCAAATAAGTTTTCAATTGAGCATCTGGTGGAACGTCCGCCGGAGCAATGGCTCGAGCAGAAGCTAAAAAGCGGAGACAGGCTCGGTTACGATCCATGGCTGCACACCAGTGAACAGGTCGAAAAGCTCAGGAAGGCTTGCAGCGCAGCTGGCGCCGAGCTCGTGGCCGTCGACAGCAATCCAATTGACGGACTTTGGCGCGACCGCCCTACGCCGCCGGCGGCGCCGATCAGCCTGCGCGAGTTAAAGTTGGCCGGCGAAAGCGCCCCCGACAAGATCAAGCGTATCCGGGCAGAGCTCGCGAAGTTGCGCGCCGACGCATTGTTGGTGTCCGATCCGCAGAACGTGGCCTGGGCATTCAATATTCGCGGCGCGGATGTCGCGCATACGCCACTCGTACTTGCTTACGGACTCATTTCACGCGAGGGCCGGCCAGCACTCTATGTCGATGGCACCAAGCTCAACAATAACGTTCGCCAGGCGCTGGAGGAATTCTCCGACGTTCGCCCTCCGGACGATCTTGTCCGCGATCTGAGCAAGCTCAAGGACAAAACTCTCAGACTCGACCAAGCGAGTGCCGGCGACGCATTCACGCGAGTACTCGCCGGCGGGGGCGCCAAACCCCAGCGCGGCGCCGACCCAATTACGCTCCTGAAGGCGACGAAGAATCACGCGGAGATCGTCGGCAGCCGCGCCGCCCATAAACGCGATGGCATGGCGGTCACGCGCTTTTTGGCCTGGTTCGATAAGGAAGCGCTTTCTGGCAAGCTCACCGAAATTGACGCGGTGGCGGCACTGGAAACCTTCCGCCGCGATACCGGAGCGCTCAAGGATATCTCTTTCCCAACAATCGCCGGCGCGGGGCCGAATGGTGCCATCGTGCATTACCGCGTGACCGAGCGGTCCAACCGCCGTATCGGCAAAAATGAGCTGTTCTTGATCGATTCCGGCGCACAATACGAAGACGGCACCACTGACATCACCCGCACAGTGGTTGTCGGCCAACCGAGCGATGAAATGCGCGACCGCTTCACGCGCGTGCTCAAAGGCCACATTGCCATTGCGACTGCCATCTTCCCCGAGAACACCAACGGCGCGCAGCTCGATCCGCTGGCCCGTACGGCCTTGTGGCAGGCCGGGCTCGATTTCGACCATGGCACGGGACATGGAGTCGGCAGTTATTTGTCAGTCCATGAGGGACCGGCACGTATATCTAAATTTGGCAACGTCGCCCTTCGCCGCGGCATGATCCTGTCGAACGAACCGGGCTACTACAAAACCGCAGCCTACGGCATTCGCATCGAGAATCTCGTGCTGGTGATCGCCGCACCTGAGCCGATCGGCGCCGAAAAACCGCTCAATGCATTCGAGACGCTAACGCTCGCACCGATTGACCGACGGCTGATCGACAGCCGCATGTTGACGACGAAGGAGCGCGCCTGGCTCGACAACTACCACGAGCGAGTGCACGAGGTGCTTGGTCCGCTCGTCGACAAGGGAACGCGCAAATGGCTGGAGAAAGCCACGCGCGCGCTCAATTCCAGCAAGCAAAAGCAAACGCGCCGCTTGGTCCCGCGAAGGCGAGGACCCAAATCAAGATCGAAAGCGCGGTAGTTACCGGTCTTGATTTACGCTTGCGCGGGAATGGGCGGGCAAAGCGACTACCCGCCCACCAGCTTCAGCCATTCATCCTCGGTAAGGACCATTACTCCGAATTTCTTAGCGTCTGCGAGTTTAGAGCCGGCGCCTGGGCCAGCGACAACATAATCGGTCTTCTTCGAGACAGAGCCGGCGGCCTTAGCACCAAGCCTCTCCGCCTGAGCTTTGGCCTCCTCGCGCGTCATTTTCTCCAAAGATCCGGTGAAGACGACCGTTTTGCCTGCAACGGCGGTATCTTTTTTGGGCTTTTCAGCGTTGAGGATTTTCACCTCTTTGGTCAGTCGCTCGACAATGCCGCGATTGTGGCTCTCGCCGAAATAGGCGGTGACGGCCCGGATCACCGTTTCGCCGATCTGATCGAGAGCGTCCATCTCGGCAATCGTTTCCTCGTCTCCTTTAGCGACCTTCAACCCTGCGTCGTGGAACGCTTTCCATGAACCGTACCCGCGAGCCAACGCCAGTGCTGTGGTCTCGCCGACATGACGAATGCCGAGAGCAAAGATGAAACGATCGAGTGAAATCTCGCGTCGCTGCTCAATCGCCTCAAACAAGTTGCGTACCGAGGTTTCACCGTATCCCTCAACCTCCTCGAGTTTGATCTTCTTGTTGCGCTCGGGAAGCGTGAAAATGTCCGCTGGCTCCTTGATCCACCCCTTCTCGAAGAAAAACTCGATCTGCTTCTCGCCCAATCCTTCGATATCGAAGGCGCGGCGCGAACAAAAAAGCTTCAGGTGTTCGATCTTCTGATACGGACAGGCAAATTCGCCTGTGCACCGGGCACGGGCGCCCTCCTCGCCGGTCGCGGTCTCCTCGCGCACGATGTCAGTGTGCAGATAGCAAGGGCACTTCTTAGGGAAATGATAGGGCTTGGCATCCCTTGGACGCTTGTCGATGACCACATCGACAACTTGCGGAATAACGTCGCCGGCGCGCTGCACGACGACGGTATCGCCGATGCGAATATCGCGGCCTTCGCGCAATTGCTCGCCATCGCCGCCGATACCCTTGATGTAATCCTCATTGTGCAGCGTGACGTTCTGCACGATGACGCCGCCGACGCCGATCGGCTCCAGCTTGCCAACCGGCGTAAGCGCGCCGGTGCGTCCTACCTGGATTTCAATATCGTTGAGCACCGTGATCGCTCGCTCGGCTGGGAATTTGTGCGCAATCGCCCAACGTGGCGTGCGCGATACAAAGCCGAGCCGTTCCTGCCAATCGATGCGGTCCACTTTGTAGACGACACCGTCGATATCGTAGTCGAGCTTTGCCCGCTTCTCTTCGATCTCGCGGTGAAACGCGATGAGATCGTCGGTCGAACGGCAAATTTTAGTCAGTGGATTGGTTTTGAAGCCACAGGTTTCGAACCAATTAATCATGCCGGACTGAGTATCAGCCGGCATTTTGCTCATCTCGCCCCAGGCATAAGCGAAAAAACCCAGCGGCCGCGTGGCTGTGATTGTCGGGTCCTTCTGCCGCAATGAACCCGCAGCAGAATTGCGCGGATTGACGAAGGTTTGCTCACCGGCTTCGGCCTGGCGTTTGTTGAGCGCGAGGAAGCCGCTCTTGGTCATGTAGACCTCGCCGCGCACTTCGCAGACCGGTGTAACGTTTTTGCCCCTCAGCGTGTGTGGGACGTCTTTAAGGGTGCGAATATTGGCAGTGACGTCTTCGCCTTCAGCGCCGTCGCCGCGAGTAGCGGCCGTGATGAGCTCCCCTTTCTCATAACGCAGCGACATCGAAAGTCC
>DATFVF010000226.1:0-2025 GCA_035260465.1 Pseudolabrys sp.
TCATCTTGCCGGTGGTCTTGTCCGTTGTATCGAGGCGCTTGACGCCTTTGCCGACCAGCTTCCAGTCCTTCGGATCCTTCAGCTTGACCTCGGTCGGCTGCGTCAGCCTGGCGGCGGCTTCGACCACCTTGCCGTAGGTCACCGTGCGTCCCGACGGCGCATGGGTGATGACGCTGTTGGCGGCGGTGCATTCCGCAGCCGGCACCTTCCATTCGTTCGCCGCGGCCTGGATCAGCATCATGCGCGCGGTCGCGCCGCCCTTGCGCACATATTCCTGCGAGGTTCTGATGCCGCGGCTGCCGCCGGTCGAAAAATCGCCCCATACGCGCTTGCGGGCGACGCTCTGCCCCGGCGTCGGATATTCGGTGGTCACTTTGGACCAGTCGCATTCGAGCTCTTCGGCGACCAGTTGCGCAAGGCCGGTGAGCGTACCCTGGCCCATTTCGGATCGCGCGATGCGAATGATGACGGTATCGTCGGGCCGGATCACGACCCAGCAATTGACTTCAGGCGAGCCATCGGCGGCGCGCACCACGGTCGGACCGCCGAACGGAATATCGAGGCCGAGCGCAAGGCCGGTGCCGACGGCGGCAGAGCCGATGACGAAGGCGCGGCGGTTGATGGAGGGCATATGGTTCATGGCTGCCTCATCAAACGTTCGCGGCGGCGTGGATCGCCTGGCGCACCTGCTGGAAGGTGCCGCAGCGGCAGATATTGGTGATGGCGTCGTCGATGTCCTGGTCGGTCGGCTTCGGGTTGTCCTTGAGCAGGGCCGCCACCGCCATGATCATGCCGCTCTGGCAATAGCCACATTGCGGAACGTCGTTCTCGATCCAGGCTTGCTGCACCTTGTGCAGCGCCCCGTTGGCGGCGAGACCCTCGATCGTGGTGATCTGCTTGCCGCTGGCTTCGCTGACGAGCACGCCGCAAGAGCGCATCGCCACGCCATCGACATGGACGGTGCAGGCGCCGCATTGTGCAATGCCGCAACCGTATTTGGTGCCGGTCAGGCCGATATTTTCGCGGATCACCCACAGCAGCGGGGTGTCCGGCTCGACATCCACGTCGAAAGCTTTGCCGTTGATTGTGAGGTTTGCCATCGTTGGTCCCCTTGATGGACGAAACCCCCGCCTTGGGGAAACTACTGAAACGGAAATTGGCACCGTTCAAATCAAGATTCTGCGTTTACGGAGCGGGGAATAATTGATTTGCTCCGGCGTTTTACGCGCGGACGCGCGACTTTCCGCTGGCTTTTCGCCCCAAGCGCGTTCACCTAGGCTTGGGATGCAATGCGGCCATGACAATAATGAATAGGGTAGGGTCGCCTATCGCTGACGTCTCTGGAATATTGGATCACCCGGTCAAGTCGGGCGTTGACAGTCGAATTCAATTTTCGACCAGCTAACACCGTCATTGCGAGCCAACGGGTCGCGCGAATGCGCGCCTGATGAAGCGAAGCAACCCATCGAGCCGCAAAGAAGGAAAGAAAAGTATGGATTGCTTCGTCGCAAGGGCTCCTCGCAATGACGAATGAGACACAACTTCGCGATCTCGCGGCGTGAGGCGCCCGAGGTTTGCTATGAACTTCCCGCCCTCTCAAATCAGAGGGCGCAGGGAATGCCGGGCGCCCGATGCGCCCGCAGCCGCGCGTGTAGTGTAGTAAGCACGCGCGTTAGTCACCACGGTCACACCGGAATCACCCGGCATTCCCCGCGCAATGGTTTTAACGGCTTATATCGTGCTCTCCCCGGCGACCGGGCTCTTTTGCCACCGTCGCTAAGCGGAATTGTCTTCCGCCAACTTGACGCCAGCGTCGGGGCGTCAGGACCACACGACTTCGCCGTCCGCCTCAACACCGCTCGTCTGCGGCGCATCCGCGTCCATCGCATCCCGCCCCGCGGCCGTGACGATCGCGTGTCGCCCCTCTGTGGGACGGGACAGTGGGAAATATAGCAGTGATTTGGGGTTTCGGAAAATCAGAATATTTTTTCAAAAGGGGCTGGACAGGTTTTTGCTGATTTGCCC
>DATFVF010000227.1:0-17645 GCA_035260465.1 Pseudolabrys sp.
CCGCCGGCGATAGCGTGGCCATTGATTGCTGCGGCCAATGGTTTTGGATGAAAAAACACTTCTTCGTAGAGACGGTGCAAAGCCGGCAGGAAGCGGCGGATATATTCGGCCCCTCCTTCGCTCAGCCGCTTTAGGTCAACACCGGCAGAAAAGATCTTGCCCTGCCCGGTCAGCACCACCGCTTTGGCACCCGATGTCCGCAGCTCGGAAAAACGCGCGGTGAGCGCATCACAAAACTCAATGTCGAACGCATTGGCCTTGCCGTGGCTCAGGGTCATGAGTGCGATGCCGTCCTTTGTTTTGATGTCGATCATGCACCCTGCTCCGCTACGGCTGCTTGTGTCAGGAGCAATGCCGTACGACGCGACAGTTGCTCGGCATGGACCACTGCAATGGTGAATACCAGAATCGCCAGCATCTGGTGTGCCAGCGCAAGAGCGAGCGGCGCCTGGTACAGCAGCGTGGCGACGCCGAGGCCTGCTTGCAGGGTCACCGCGGCGGCAAGCAAAACAGCTCCAGCGGCACCGCGCCTCGCCTGACGGGCATCAATCGCATGCAATCCCGCAATCACCCAGATCGCATAGGCGACCATGCGGTGGTCGAACTGAACCGTGAGGGTGTTTTCAAACAAGTTGCGCCAGGCCGGTTGAATGAACCATAGCCGGTCGGGCGACGGCACGATGGAGTCGTCGATCAGCGGCCAGGTGTTGTAAACAATACCGGCGTCGAGGCCCGCGACCAGCGCGCCGAGATAAATCTGCAGCAGCAAAAGTAATGCGATGATCATCGCGCCGATGCGCAGCCGCGCCGGAACGTCGCTCCGCGTTTGTGGCGCAAGTTGTCCGGCGGTCCACAAGACCGCCGCATAAATTGCGCAGGCAAGTGAAAGATGAAATGCGAGCCTGTATTGCGACACGCTGACGCGTTCGCTGCCGGCCAGTCCCGAGGAAACCATCCACCAGCCGACGACACCAAGCGCGCCGCCGGCTACGAAAATGGCCCACAACCGGGCACGCAGGCCGGGCGGGATGGCTCCACGCCACAGGAAAAACAGGAACGGCAGCAGGAACACCGCGCCCGTCGCGCGTGCCAGCAACCGGTGCGACCATTCCCACCAATAAATGACCTTGAAGGACTTGAGACTCATGTCCCGATTGAGCTCGCGGTATTGCGGGATGGCCTGGTATTTCGTGAATTCGGCCTGCCACTCGTTTTCAGATAACGGCGGCAGCGCGCCGGTCACCGGCTTCCATTCGACTATAGAAAGTCCAGATTCGGTCAGCCGGGTTGCACCGCCCACCACCAGCGTCAGAAAGATCATTGCCGCCGCCGCGAGCAGCCACAGCCGCACCGCGCTCGGATAAGAGTTGGACGCTTTATCGGAATCGGCCATCGAACGCTTGCATGTTGGAGGCGGCGCGGACCATATAATCCTGCGCTTGCAGTCGCAATTGAAGCGCGCGAAGAGCACCTATGTCCATCCGCACCCGCAAATTCATCGGCGCCATTGCTCTTCTCGTCCTGGTCTCGGCATGGGGCTTGTTGGCAATGGCGCTCGCACAGTCAGTGCTGACCAACATCAACGGTTTTGTGGCAACGATCTACTATATCATTGCCGGACTGGGTTGGGTGTTGCCCGCCATGCCGGTGATCAGCTGGATGGCAAAGCCGGATGCTACGCCGCGCTGACGCGCCGGAACCGGTTCCAAAACGCTGTGCCCGCACCTGACATCAGGACCTTCAAATAACGCTGCTGCTGGAATTCTCCATTGACCGAGATTCGCGGCAGCGCGGTCAAATAGTCGCGGTGGGCCTTGAACAGAACGCCCGGCCGTGTTGTCACGGCCGTTTTAAATCCGAGCTCGGCCGCAATGCGGAATTCACGCGGACCCGCAGAGGTGGGGTCGCCTACGGGAAAAGCGAGATGCTCGGGCCGTTTCCCGAGCGCGGCTTCGAGCACCGAACGGCTCATCTCCATTTCGGCCCGCACCATTGCATCGCCGGCCACCTTCTTGAGCATCATGTGATTGACCGTGTGCGCACCGATCGTGCACAGCGGATCGGTGGCGAGGTCAACGATCTCCGCCCAATCCATGCACAGGTCACGGCAAAACGAAGCGATATCGATATGATAGCAGGCGCACAGGTCGCGCACCGTGCGCCGCACCTCCTCGTCACTCTTCATGCTTCGCAGGTAGCTGTAGATTGCGTCGTAAAGCTCGCGTTTGTCACGAACACTGGCGCATTCGAAATATCGGTCCTCGCCATTGATGACCATGCCAAGACGCTTGTTCTGCGCGATCACCGCTTCGAGTGCGATCCACCACAACTCGCCGAGCCGGTCCGGAAAGCTCGTCGCGATGAACATCGCAAACGGCATCTTGTATTTGCGCAGCAGCGGATAAGCCCAGCGCAAAAAATCCTTGTAGCCGTCGTCGAAAGTCAGGCACACGAAGCGGCGCTTGAAATCACCGTCGATGAACCGCCTGTGCATTTCATCGAGAGAGACTACGTCGATGCGCGCGCGCGCCAGCCGCCGCAATAGACCCTCCAGAAACTCCGGGGTGACCTCCAGGAGACGGTTGGGCTGGAACCCCTCCGGGCGTGGCGGACGGACGTGGTGCAGCGTCAGAATCGCGCCGACGCCGGCGACCAGTGGACGCATCCAATGGTGCATCCCGGTGAAGTAGAGCGTCTCCAAGCTGGCGCGAATGACGGTTTTCTTCAATTTCGCCAAGCTCCCCGGGGTCTGCGGCAAATCAACTTACTATTCCAACGCTTTATTGAGAATTCTTTGCGAAATTGAAGCCACACAAACGAGCGCTCCATAGCCAATGAATGTCGTCTCCATACGGCCCCTGCCCAGTGGCCGCGGCCTGCCCGCCGCGGACCCGCATATTGCCCGGCTGGAGTTATTCAACGACATGGCGGCCGCGGAGCCGCATTGGCGGGCACTGGAGCAATCCGACAGCCTCGCTACTCCATATCAACGCTACGATTTTCTCACGCTTTGGCAACGCCACGTTGGGTCGAATTCCGGCGTAACGCCCTTCATCGTTGTTGGCTTCAATGCAAGTCACGAACCCCTGTTCCTGTGGCCCTTCGGCTCCCGCCGCATCGCCGGTTTGCTTGGCGTGGAGTTTCTCGGTGGCAAGCATGCCAACTTTAATATGGCGCTGTGGCGGCGCGATGTTGCCGCAACCATCGGTGCCGAAGAATTGCGGGGCGCTCTCGCGCACCTCGCGGGCCACGCTAATTTCATCAAACTCACGAGCCAGCCGCTGACCTGGGGCGGCGCCACGAACCCATTTGCCCTGCTTCCGCATCAGCGCGCTGCGAACTATGGGTTCAGCGGCACGCTGGTGCCAGACTTTGAAGCGCTGCTGCGGGCACGCACCAACTCCGAAACGCGCAAGAAGATGCGCAAAAAAGAACGTGCGCTGGCAAGTTTCGGCGAGTTGCGCTTTGAGCGCGCCACTGAGCCAGACGATGTCCGCCGCGTGCTTGATGCATTCTTCAAGCAAAAAAGCGCGCGGATGCGCGCGCTTGGCGTCCCCGACGCGTTCGCAACACCCGACGTCCGCCGTTTCATTGAAGCGGCCGCGACGGAGCCGCTCGCCGGCGGCTCACCACCGATCGAACTTTACGCTCTGTCCGTTGACGACATCATCGTTGCCACCATGGGCGGTATCGTCGGTGGCGAGCGTTTTTGCGCGATGTTCAATTCAATCATTCAGGGCCGGTTCGCGATCGAAAGCCCCGGTGAACAATTGATCCTCAAGTTGGTTCGAAGCTGCTGCGAGCGCGGCCTTGACGCGTTCGACCTTGGAATCGGAGAGGCCCGTTACAAGAGCCTGCTTTGCGGTGACGCCGAGCCGCTGTTCGACAGTTACCTGCCGCTAGGCGCTGGCGGCCGGCTCATGGCGTTCGCATTCTCAACTGGCGCTGCCGTAAAACGCGCGATTAAACAGCGCGCGGCCCTTTGGTCCGTGGTGCGCGCTGTACGGCGCGTACGCGCACGATTCTCTGCTTCGCCGTAATTCGATGACAACTTAAGCGGCGACAGCCTGCGCTCCGCCCGCGATTACCAGCACGTCGCTAAAGCCAGCTTGTAGCAGCCGCTCGCGTACGGTCCGCGTCACGGCGCTGACAGGATCTGCTGCCACCAGCATCGCCCGTGCAGCCAGCGGCGCCAGGCGCCCGGCGGCGGCATCCGAAGCTGCTCCCGCATCGATAACAACGTGGTCATAGCTGTGTGCCAGCGCCTCTATCACGGTTGGCAACATCGGCGAGGAGGAAATCGGGGCGGTATCGGTTCCCACGTTACCCGCCGCAACAAGGTGTACATCCGAGAATTGATCGCGGGTGATGACGTCGCCGAATGACGCCGTCCCGCCCGCGAGTTCGGCAATGCCGGGGGCACTCGGATCGGTCGAAATCACCGACAGGTTGGGCGCGCTGAAAGCCAGGTCGACGATGACGACGTTCGCGCCCTCGGCCAGCGCCCGCGCCAGCGTGATCGCGGCATAAGTCGTCCCGACATTGCGGACGGTGCCTAAAACCGTGATACGGCGGCCTGCCTCGCCTGCCCGGCGCAAATCGCGCGCGATCTGTTCCACTGTGCTGGCGCTGAAAGGCGTCGCGGCACCGCTCGCTACCGGGGCAGCAGCCGGCGCCAAGGGCGGCGATATGACCTGCGGCTGCGATGGCGCGGTTGGCGCCATCGTTGGTGCGATTGTTGGTTTTTCAAATGCAGGCATGGAGGCCGTAACATACGGAGACGCGGTCGCCGCCAACAGCGCGCCGGTCACGGTGAGCCCGGCCGACAACGCGAAAGCCGCAAAGGCCGCGATCAGTACGATTGCCAGTTTTTTCGGATAGGCAGGCTTCGCTGCCGGAGTTGCGCGCGAAATTATTCGAGCTTCGGGCGGCGCCGCGTTGATGCTGTCGCGCGCCGAGGCTTCGCCATATTTCATCAAATAGGATTCCAGCAAGTCGCGCTGGGTCTTGGCATCGCGCTCGAGCGCGCGCAATTGCACGTCCTGCTCGTTGCTTTGCGAAGCAAGCCTTTTGACCTGATCGATGCTTGCGGTCAGCGTGACCAATCTGTCGCCGGCAACTTTGGCATCGTTGTCCAGCTGACGCAGGAGACGATCTCCTTCGACCTGTATCTGTCGATCGATCTCGGCAACCTGCGACTTGAGTTCTTTTATCCGTGGATGCTGGTCGAGCAGCGTGGTCGATTGTTCGGCAAGCTGCGCACGCGCCGCAATACGCTGCTCGATCAGGCGGCGCATGGTGTCTGAGTTGGCGATGTCGGCAGAGTCGAATGGCTTGCTGGAGTTCATTAGGTCGCGCAGCTGTCGCGCCCTCGCCTCCAGGTCGGCTTTCTGTCCACGCGCGGCGGCGATTTGCGAGTTGATCTCGGTCAGCTGCTGGGTTGGCAACGAAGTATTGTTGGAGCCTGCGAACAAATTGGCTCCCGATCGATAGGCCTCGACCTTGGCTTCAGAGGCCGCGACCTTCGTGCGCATTTTTTCGATTTCGCCGGCCAGCCAGTCGCCCGCGGCGCGGGTCTGGTCCTGTTTCACCACCTGCTGCATGCTGAGGTAGGTTTCGGCGATGGTATTGGCGATGCGGGCCGCAAGGTCAGGGTTGGCCGAGCTGAAATCGATGACGATCACACGCGATTTTTCCACCGCGTAGACATTGAGGCGATCGTAATAAGCTTCCAGCGTACGCTCGTCTCGCGACATCGTGCTCAGATCACGTCCGAGGCCGATCACCCCGAGGAGCGACCGCAATACAGCAAGGCTGCCGGTCGACGGATCGAACTCCTGATTGTCGGCAAGCATTTCTTTCTTGATGACTTCGCGCGCGAGGTCGCGCGAGAGCAGCAGCTGCACCTGGCTCGTCACTGCTTCCGGATCGATCGTTGTGCGATCGCCGCTCTTGTCGGCTTCGGCGCGCAAAAATACGTTCTCACGCCCTTCGAGCAGCAACCGCGACTCCGACTGATAGCGCGGCGTGATTGCATTGACGACGAGAAAGGCCAACCCGGCGGCGAGAAGCGTGAGGCCGAGGATGCGCGCCTTTTTCTGCCATAGGTGCCGGCCAAGGCCGCGCAAGTCGGGTTCACCGTCTGTGGCGAACGGCGCCGTCACCGCGATTGGCTTTGGCGCGGGATCGGTCTTCGACTTTCGACGGAACAGCATTCCGACTCCGAACGCACGACGCTCTTGTCCAAATGCTCGACGCCCTAGACAAGCCAGACGACGCTACTGTCAAAACGCACGTCGTTTAAACCCTATTCAGATCAGACCCGATTATGGTTGCTACGCCGTTAATTGCGCTTAACGCGACGCAGACTCATGTTTTGTTAACCATGCGGACCCCTAATTCCTTGAGGCGTTTCAAAGAGGCGGCGGGATTCGCGCAATGGAGGAACACGGTTTGTCGTCATTGCCGGGCGTATTCGGGGTCGCCATCAGAGCCGGTGAGTCGGCGCAATGACGCCTTTGAACATCCTGCACGTCTTTCGTGCGCCGGTTGGCGGCCTGTTCCGTCACGTCCTCGACCTCGCGCGCGAGCAGATCGCCCGTGGCCACCGTGTCGGATTGATAGCGGACAGCAACACCGGCGGCTCGCGCGCTGATGAGATTTTCCGTGAACTTGCGCCCTCGCTCGCGTTCGGCATCAGCCGATTTCCGATGCGCCGCCACATCGGACTCGGAGACGCCGTCGCGCTGACCCATGTCATGCGCCGGGTTGCGCAAATCGGTGCCAATGTCGTGCACGGCCACGGTGCGAAAGGCGGCGCCTATGCCCGCATGACCTTCAATGCGAGGCGCGCGGTTCGCGCCTACACGCCGCATGGCGGCAGCCTTCTGTTCGGTCACGATACAGTGGCGGGTAAATTCTATCTTGCGACCGAGAAGATCCTGATGTTGCGTGGAGATTTGTTTTTGTTTGAAAGCGCATATAGCGCGGAGATTTTTCGCCGCAAAATCGGCGAGCCGAGCGGGCTCGTCCGCGTCGTCCACAATGGGGTATCGCGCAAGGAATTCGAACCGGTTTTGACGAAACCCGACGCCACCGATTTGGTGTTCATGGGCGAATTCCGACCCGTAAAAGGTGTCGACGTCCTGATCGGTGCCATCGACCAGCTTCATCGCAACGGCAGGATTGTCACCGCCACGCTGGTGGGGGACGGGCCAGAGCGCGCGGGACTTCGCGCGCAAGTGGAGCGTTTGGGCCTCTCCGATGCCGTGCAATTCAGGCCGGCCATGCCGGCACGCCAGGCGCAGGCGCTCGGCCGCATCATGGTGATACCGTCGCGCGCGGAATCCCTGCCCTACGTCGTGCTGGAAGCCGCCGCTGCCGGCATGCCCCTCATCACGACCAAAGTCGGCGGCGTTCCTGAGATTTATGGAACTTTGACGGACACGTTGGTCCCTGCCGAAGATGTCGATGCATTGGCGCAAACGATTGCGCATGCGATCGATCGCCCGGACGCGACCGCCGACCTTGCGCGCCGCTTGCGCGAACGTGTCGCAGCCTCATTTTCGGTCGATACCATGGTTGACGGCGTGCTCGACGCCTACCAGGCCGCACTTGAGCGCTTGCATTAAACCGGACGGCGTTAAGACATTTTTGATGATTTCAATAAGCCTTTCTTGAGGGTTATTCCTTAGGAATCTCCGGGAATTAGAGGTAATCGCGCCACATCGCCTGGCGATGGGGCGGCTAGCTGTGGCGTCGCCTATGACCGACACCGACATTCGTGGATCGCTGAGCGCCTCGGGCGCGGCCGCGGTTGCTGGGTCCATGCTCAGCAAGGCGCGCTCCGATTCCAAAACCCAGCCGCTGACCGCCGAGGCAATCGCGGTTGCCGACATGCCGACGCCGGCACCGCTCTCGCCGATTGTGCTCGCCGGCTTTGTGCGTATGGGTGAATTCGCGCTCATCATCCTGATAGGCCTGGCGCTCTACCTTGCCTACCTTCCCGCGATCGACGGGCTGTTTGGGCGCTACCTGTCCGCGTCCGTCATCATCGCGCTGTTATCGACCCTCGCCTTTCAGACCGCTGATATTTATCAGGTGCAGGCTTTCCGCGGTTACGAAAAGCAGTACATGCGGCTCGCCTCGGCCTGGTCTTTTGTGTTTCTGATCGTCATCGGCGCTTCGTTCTTCGCCAAGGCCGGCGACTTATTCTCGCGCGTGTGGTTGGGCAGCTACTACATCTGCGGATTGGCTGCACTCATCATTTCGCGCAGGTGTGTGTTCCTGCTCGTGCGCAAATGGACCCGCGAAGGACGCCTGAACCGTCGCACGGTCATTGTCGGCGCGGGCGATGCGGGCGCAGGCGTAATCGAGGAACTGCGGCTGCAGAAAGATACCGGCGTTGACATCATCGGCTTGTTCGACGACCGCGGCGACGAACGCAGCAGCGCCGATTGCGCCGGCGAGCGAAAGCTCGGCACCGTCGACGATCTGGTCGAATTCGGCAGGCGCACGCGCGTCGACCTTGTGATCTTTTCGCTGCCGATTTCGGCAGAGACCCGCATCCTGCAGATGTTGAAAAAACTGTGGGTGTTGCCGGTCGACATTCGTCTCGCAGCGCACGCCAACAAGTTGCGATTCCGCCCGCGCTCCTACTCCTACATCGGCCGCATTCCCGTACTCGACGTTTTCGACCGGCCGATCGCCGATTGGGACGTCGTGATGAAGTGGCTGTTCGACAAGATTATCGGCGGCATTGGCCTGCTGATGGCGCTTCCGTTGATGGCGATCATTGCGCTTGCCATCAAGCTCGACAGCCGCGGGCCTGTGCTGTTCAAGCAGAAGCGTTATGGCTTCAACAACGACCTGATCGAGGTCTACAAATTCCGCTCGATGTATGCCGATGCCATGGATTTGAGCGCCAACCAGCTGGTCACCAAAGACGATCCCCGCGTCACGCGCGTTGGCCGCATTATTCGCAGGGCAAGCCTCGACGAGCTGCCGCAACTGTTCAACGTCGTGTTCAAAGGCAACCTCTCGCTCGTCGGGCCGCGGCCACACGCCATCCATGCCAAGGCCGAGGCGCGCCTCTACGACGAAGCGGTCGACGGCTATTTCGCCCGCCATCGCGTCAAGCCCGGCATCACCGGATGGGCGCAGATCAACGGCTGGCGCGGAGAAACCGACACGCACGAAAAGATTCAGAAGCGTGTCGAGCACGACCTCTATTACATCGAAAACTGGTCGGTGCCGCTCGACCTCGCTATTTTGGCGCGCACGCCCTTCGCATTGTTCAAGACCGAGAATGCCTATTGATCACGGCTCGCGATATGGCGATGGCTGCGCCAGCGTCTGCAATGCCGCAGGTGGCGGCGGCACCGCTGACCGAACGCATCCTGCTTGTCGTGCTGTTCGTCGCCGTGCTGACGAGTTCAGTCGCGTTTATCGAGCCATCTCCCCATGACTTGCTGATGGGCGTGCTTGCGTTCACCTGCGTCATCGCGGGCGTGCGCTTCCAGCGGCTGCTGGCCGTTCCGCTCTTGCTGCTGCTGGCGTGGAATTTCGCCGGCATGATGGCCCTCATTCCGGTGATCGGCGAAGAAAAGACAATCCAGTATGCAGCGACATCGGTTTATCTGGCCGTCGCGGCCATGGTGTTTGCGTGCCTGTTTGCGAACAACACAATGTCGCGGCTTGCGACGATGCGGATTGCATACACGTTGAGCGCCGTCATGGTTGGCCTGGCCGGCATCAGCGGATACTTCAACCTGTTTCCCGGAGCCGACCAGTTGTTCGCGCCATTCGGGCGCGCGCTCGGTTCTTTCAAGGATCCGAACGTGTTCGGACCGTTTTTGATTTGGCCAATGATGTTCGTCGTCTACCGGATGCTGACCAGCCGCATCGGGTTTGGCGACCTGATTGTCGCGGCAATCTTGCTGTTCGCGCTGCTGTTGAGTTTCTCGCGCGGCGCATGGCTTCATTTCGCCGTTTCAAGCCTCGTGCTAGTCGCGCTCGCATTTTTGACCGCCCCGACGCCACAGGTGCGCCTGCGCATCGTCGCCCTCAGCGCGCTCAGCTTGCTGGCGCTGGCGGTGCTCCTTGCGATCTTGCTGTCATTCGACGCGATCGGGGAGATGTTCCGCGAGCGCGCACAACTCATTCAATCCTATGACGTCGGCGAAGGCGGCCGTTTCCGTCTTCAGGAGCTGGCGCTGTCATCCGTGCTGAATTTTCCGAACGGCATGGGACCGTTCGAGTTCGCGCGTGTCCACGGCTTGCAACAGCACAATGTCTACCTGCAGGCCTTTCTGGTTTATGGCTGGGCCGGCGCCATGGCCTATTTTCTTTTGTTGCTATCGACGCTGTGGGTCGGCTTGCGCACCGCGCTCGTGCGCACGCCGTGGCAGCCCTACATCATCGCCGCTTTCGCGGCGTTCCTGGGCGAAGTGGCGGAAGGCTTCGTGATCGACAGCGACCACTGGCGTCACTTTTTTCTTTTGCTGGGGATGATCTGGGGCCTTACGGCGGCAACGTTTAGATCGGCGCAGCAAACGCAAACGATCGCACCCGCCGCCGCGGGTACCGCCAAGCATTGAGACTTGAGCGTCCGGCTATTTCTTGCAGAGCAGGATGGGCTGATGCTGCGCACCGCCCGGCATGTGCACGATCTCGCAGTCCTTGAAGCCTATGGCGCGCGCAAGCTTGAACAGATAATCGGTGCGATACGCCACGGCCGCTTCCGGCTGCTCGAGCGACTCCACCCGCGCATTGCCGATGGCATGTTGGAAGGTGTGGCGCGTGCCATAGGTCGCGGGCGGATAATCAAGGTTGAAATGCGAGTGCATGATCGCACCGCCGGACCTGAGCAGCCGATAGCTTTCCCGCAGGTAATTCTCGAGCTCGGCCTCCAGAACGTGCGTGAGCAGAGAGTTCGACACGACCAGATCCATCATGCCATCCGGCTCCGGAACGCGGTACTGCGTCATCTCACCGCGCTGGTTGTAGGACACACTTGAATGCGTGGAATGGTGGAAGCGGAAGCGCTCCGGATCATAGTTCTTCTCGCACCAGGCAATCGCTTCGCCATCAATGTCGATGCCGACATAGGTGCCTGTGAAATGGCGGCCACGGAAATTGTAATCGCGCAGCCAGTGCGCCCAGCGGCCGCAACCGGACCCAATGTCCAGAATATTGGACTTCGCGTTGGCGAGCCCCTCCGTGAACACAAACATCCAGAAGTCGCGGGCATGCACCAGGAAGTGCGTTTGATTGTTGAGGATGCGGTTACCGACACCGATGCGCACGCGCAAGTGATTGGGCGGCAAGTCGCGGAATTCCGGATAGACCAGCCTTGGCACGATGTCGAACGCGTTGATCGCCGCCTTGAACAGCGGATTGAAAGTCAGGCGCGAGGTCGACGGGAAAAGTTTGCGGATCGCGCGATCGAAGCTCACGCGCTTGACGGGCACGGCTGGCGTAGGTGTCGCAGACGTATAAGACATGATTTTACTCGCCGATCTCCGGCATTTCCTAGAGTTTGCCGCTTAACATTGGGTTACGGTGCAAGGCGCGGCTCTCTAGTCGCGCCGCCATAAACCGAGTTTGGCGTATCCGCGCGTTGCCCCCGGTGCACGCGCGCGATCAGCTGGTTGAACAGGGCATCCGGCAGGAGAAGCGCCAGCCCGTAAGCAGCGAAACCCTTCCACAGCGGAACCTTGCCGCGCCCTTCCCGGCTTTCGCGCCACAGCTGCAGCATCGCCAGCGGCCGAAAACTTTCGGCGTGCTTGCCGCGAATGTGGCGCCACAATTCTCCGTACAATCGTTTCTTGTCGACGCCCGACGAGCGGCTCGGCCGGGCGTCGTCGCCGATGTGATAAACGTAAAGCGGCTTGGGAACTTCGATGCCGTGATAGCCGGCGCTGGACAGCCGCAAGCTGAAATCCCAATCTTCGTAACCATCCCGCATCGACTCGTCGTAGCCGCCAACCGCGCGCCAAGCGTCTTTGCGCAAGATCAGGCCGGACGACAATGTGTTCGTGAAAAGAAGGTCGAACCGGTTGAAGTACCGCGACACCACTCCCGTCTCCGCACCAATGAGGCGGAGATGCGTGAACACCATGCCGACATCGAGTGCAGCGTCCTGCAGCAGCGGCACGGTTTCCGCCAGAAAATTTGCTTCAATCGTATCGTCGCAATCGAGCATGAACAGGATATCGGCGCGGGCGGCCCGCGCGCCGGTATTGCGTGCCGCCGATGGGCCGCGATTTTCCTGGTGGATCACGCGCACCCGATCCCGGAGGCTCGCGAGCTTCCGAGGCGTATCCCCGTCGGTCGATCCATCGTCAACGATGACGATTTCGAAATCGCGAAATGACTGACGTGCCAGCGACGTCATCAGCGCGTCGAGAAAACGGCCGCCGTTGAAACACGGCACCACGACGCTGGCTGCCGGGCGAAGTTGCGTAAGACCGACCGGCGCGGCTTTTGTCGCGTCCGGAGCAATGCCTGTGAGTTCCATTTGAGCCGTGATTGCAGGTGCGAACAGAACTTACAGTGCCAACTTTCGGCCAATTTTCCCTTAATGTGTTCGTTCAAACTGCGTACCGCTTTTTCGCGATCCGCGACAGAATTTGTTCACCATGATCTTTAAAGCAATAAAGCACCCTCGCCGTTAGGTTCTTCGGCCATGATCGCGCACGTTTCGACCGCCGGCCGCAAGGGTGCCTTGCGTCAGCCCATAAGGCTGCTCGCCGGTTTACTATCTTTGCGATATTTCCTGCTGCGCGCCTCCACGGCCGCCGCCGCGGTTATCGGCGGACTGATCCAGACTTTCGTTTTCGCGCGCGTGCTGACGCCGGAAGATTTCTCGATCTACATCCTGATCGGCACCTTCGGCATATCGCTGTGGTTGTTCGATCTCGGCGCGGCAAAAATCCTGTTCGTGCGTCAACGCGAATGTCACCTGGCGAAGCGCATCGATGCAGCTGTGGCCGCACAATCGAGCGTGGTCGTCGCACTCTACGCGTTGATTGTGCTTGCCGGCACGCTCCTTTGCTTCGCAGTGATGGCAAGCCGGCCCGCGGTGACGCTCTGGCAGGGCGTCGAATTCGCACTGTTCTTCAGTTTCGCCGCGTTGAATCTGGTCTGGTTTCCGCTGCGGAACGTCAGCAATGCCGTAGACGAATTCATCGGCTTTGAAACGCTGGAGGCGATCAGGCGAGGCGGCCATATCGCAATCATGCTCGCGCTCCTTGTTGGCCTGCCGCTGGCGGCGTTCCTTCTGCTCGCCAACCTGCTGTGGTTTATCCTTCTTGCGATCTGCGTCTCGCGCCTGGTGCGCAAAGGCGCATTGGCAGCGCGAATGCCCAGGTTCTGGACCACGCTGACCGGATTCTGGCGTAGCAACCGCGCCGAACTTCTGCGCAGCGGAAACTACGCGGTGGGCGAACTCGCGATCTACAATTTTCCGTATCTCGTGGTGCCGATTGTTTTCGGTTTGGGAGCGCCAACGATCATCCTCGACACTGTGTTCAAGATCTTCCGCGGCGCCACGCTGATTTATGCCGCCGGACTCGACCCGCTGGTCCCGCGGCAGACGCGCGCATTCGCCGAGCATGACGCAGCGACCTTGAAGAAGGCAACGCTGACGGCGACGATCCTTTGCGCTGTCCCGACGCTGGCGCTCTGCGCGGTGCTGTTATTTGCCGGCGACCGTTTGTTCGCGCTGCTGCTCGGAAAAGCCGCGACCATCCCGCCGGCAGCATCGCTGATCCTGGTCGTGCTTCTTCTTGCGAACCTGGCGCAGAATGTCGCGAGCTGCCTGCTGTTGCATACCGGTTTTTTCCGCGAAGTCGCGCGCGTCGCGAGTTTCCTCGTCGCCGCCATGGCGGTCATGACCGCGTTCGTGCTTCTGGGCCGTCTCGATATCGTCGGCTTCATCGGCGGCTATGCGGTGGTCTATGTGATGGGTGCCGCTCTTTATATCGCTTACGTCGTACGCGGACCGTTCCGGATCGCCGCGACGTCGTGAATTTGGTTGCCATTTTTCGGGATCATACACGAGGTTGCACTGCGATAGACGCATCCCTATAGTCCGCGCCGCTTCGGTCGGGGCGTGGCGCAGCCCGGTTAGCGCACTTGTCTGGGGGACAAGGGGTCGTGGGTTCAAATCCCGCCGCCCCGACCAAGAAAGCCCGTCATAAAGATGTGTCGAGACTCGCCCCCGCGAGCGAGGTCCTTATGGTCCTTGGCAAGCGCGACGCGTAACGGCAGAGTTTCACTGAACCGGGGGATCACGATGAATTGGAAACAAGGGTTTTTGAGAATTTGGATCGTTGCCTCTGTCTGCTGGGCGGCCTTCGTCGGCTGGCTTTTTTACAACGCGACGGTGGTCTCCCAACGCCTGGCCGCAGTTCAGTCAGCCTGCGTCGAGGACCGCAGAGCCGATCCCTCGCTTGGCAATGTTTTCGATTGCTTCGAAAAGGGAATGCGCATCGACGATCTGACGACCTTCGGATCGATCCTCGCAAAACATCTCGCGCTCGCGGTCGGGCCGATGGTCGGCGCCGTGGTCATCTGGTTCGTGGTCAGCTGGATCCTGGCCGGTTTCCACAGCCAGCGCGCCTAAAGCACCCGACATTCGGACCCCTAAGCCTCGGCGTTGCCAGCCCACATTTCGTCCCCGTAGCAAGATAGATCAATCACTTAGCCCCGGCTCCAACCCCTTGAGCATCCCCGCTTTGGCGCGTCTGGGGCGGAGTTATCCACAGGCTGCGGGGCCGAATGGCCAACCCGCCTTTTTGTGATGCCCAACACAGCCGCATTGGCGGCAATCCGTAGTGTGACATCCAAGATGGTTAAGCCAATCAGGAGGCATCCATGCTCGGTTTCGAACTCATTGTTTACGGTTTTGTGGCGTTGTTCTTCACCGCGATGCAATTCGGCTGGTTGCTCGAATCCGCAAAGGTCTAAGTGAGCAGAAAAAATCGACTGAAAAAGATTTTCGGGCGGGCTACCTGCGCTGGAGAGTTTCCCGGTTTCAGCACGCGTTTTCCCGCTATCGGTTATTTGGACGGTTTACATACTTCAGTTATCAGCAGCGTCGAAATTGCGCGCGTTTCGCTTCACTGGCGTCTTAGCCAGGCGATGACGACGCGCACCGAAAATTTCGCCAGAAAAATCGGCGTCCGTTTTTTTTGGCACTTATAGCGTCCGTGAGCTGCGGCGCCCCGTGCCCGGCCCGCGCAAATCCCGATTTGCATGCAAGGTGACTGCATACCGTCGATCACAGCAGCAGCGCCACAATTCCGCATAGCGCCACGCCGACGAGCAACAGCGACCACTCCGAAGGCTTGAGCGCGCACACCCTGCCTTCGCTCACCACGTATGACATTATGGCAGAAACACGTTGCAATTTTGCCTCCCAAGGCAAAGCGATCTTGTTGGTCAAAATCTAGTGCAACGCCGGCAATCGCTCTGTGATGCAGGTCACCAATTTGGCGATTTAACCGGTGCGCCTGCACCGCCACTCACAGAGTTTCAAATGGCACGCATCAATCGGGAGTATGCAGCGAGACACCAAGCCGCGCGCGCCGGCGCAGCCAGGCCGTGGCGCGGTATTTCGGATCGAGTGTGATCGCGTGCATGCCGTCGAGCACGGCCAGAACGCGCGCTGCGCCCAACGCGTCTCCAAGCGCGAGCGGACCTTTCGGATAATTCAGTCCCAGCTCGACCGCGGTGTCGATGTCCGCCGGCGCGGCAATCCGCAATTCAGCGATGTGCGTGCCAATATTGACGATCATCGCAAGCAGACGCTGCACCACAAAACCCGGGCTGTCGTTGATCGCAGTGACCGGCACGTTGCCGGCTGACAATGCCGCCGCTGCCGTACCAATAATTTCCGGTTTTGTGAGTGGCGTTTTCATGAGCGTGCGCCGGCCAGCGAAGCGCCCAAACATGTCGACAGCAACTGTGCAAGCCGGGTCGAGCCCCAAACGAACAGCCGCGCTCGATGCGTCCTCGCCCAGGGGCGTGACAAAACACGTAAGCGACTCTGCGGGCCGACCGCCAAGCTGGATCTCAACGCCCGCGCGCTTCAACCATTCAGCAAGCTCGCTGCCGCCATCCTCGTCTGCAATCCAAGCCGACGCCGGCACCGGCTGCGGCAACACCGGAACCGTCGGCGGGCTCGTCGTGACTGCGCCGTCATAATTGTAGAAACCCTGCTTCGATTTTCGCCCGAGCAATCCGCCAGCGACGCGCACCGCCATCTCCGCGGATGGCTGATACATCGGTTCGCCGAAATATTGCTCAAAGATGCTCACCATCACCGCGTGAGTCACATCGGCACCGATGAGATCGAGCAACTCGAACGGCCCCATGCGAAAGCCGGCGGCCTCTTTCATCAACAGATCAACTTCAGGCGGGCTCGCGATCCCCTGCGCGACAATGCGCAACGCCTCAGGCCCATAGGCGCGGCCGGCATGGTTGACCACAAATCCCGGCGTATCGGTCGCGACGACAGGATGCTTGCCGATCCGGCCCGCGAAGATCGTCAACGCTTTGACCACCATCGCATCGGTGCGCAATCCACCGACGACCTCGACCAGCTTCATCAGCGGCGGCGGATTGAAGAAATGTAAGCCGCCGACCCGTTCGGGCCTCGCGCAGCCGGCGGCCACCTGGGTGACCGACAACGAAGATGTATTGGTTGCAAGGACTGCGTCCGGCTCCAGACGCTTTTCCAATTCGCGAAACAAGTCGCGCTTGGCGTCAAGGTTTTCGACGATTGCTTCGATGACAATGCCGGCGCCTTTCACGTCATCGAGCGAGCCAATCGGCCTGAGGCGATCAAGTGCGCCCTTCTTGGCCTCAGCCGTAATGCGGTCTTTGGCGACGAGGCCTTCGAGCCCCTTGTTGATTGTCGCAACGGCCTCATCGACCGCGCCAGCGCGCGCATCGAACATCAAGGTGGTCAGCCCGGCCTGCGCACACACTTGCGCGATGCCGCGCCCCATCGTGCCCGACCCAAGTACAGCGACCACCAGATCGGACCCGGAAAGATCCCTTGCCACGCGTCACTGCCCTTCGAATTTTGGTTTTCTTTTTTCCATAAAGGCTCGCATGCCTTCTTTCTGGTCGCGCGTGGCGAATTGCAACTGGAATGCCTTGCGTTCCAGCATGAGCGCGGTCTCGAGGGGCGCATTCAGCCCGGCATTCACGATTTCCTTGATCTGCATCACGGAAATCGCCGGCATGGCGGCGATCTCGCGCGCAATATCGAGCGCACGCGCAAGCGCCTGCCCTTGCGGTGCGACTTCGCTCACCACACCCATCGTCAGTGCTTCCGCAGCACCAAATATCCTGCCGGTCATGATCAACAACATGGCGCGATGTCGCCCGACAAGGCGCGCAAGTTTTTGCGTGCCGCCACCACCCGGCAAGATCCCGACTTTCACCTCAGGCAGGCCGAGTTTTGCACCCTCGCCGGCAACGATGATATCCGCGCACAATGCCAGCTCGAGGCCGCCACCAAGCGCGAAACCTTCGACCGCAGCGATCAAAGGTTTGGGACAATCCATGATCGCGCGCCAGTATTTCTGGACATTTCGCGACATGACCTCGACCGGCCCGGCCTCCGCCAT
>DATFVF010000228.1:0-7369 GCA_035260465.1 Pseudolabrys sp.
TGTGCGAGCTTGCCGAGGAATTCAGTGTGGCCAGGTTCGGCAAAGCCGGAGCGGTAGAGAACGTTCTTGGCGACCGGGTTGGTGACGATGGCGGCGGCATCTCCGGACAGCACATCGGCGACGGCGCGGCGAATTGAGGCGATCGCCGCCGGCGCGCTCGATGCGTCCGGTTTTCCGGGAACGGCAGTGACGGGCGTGCCGAGTGGCACAATCGGCAAGGCCCGCGCGAATGTTTCGTTTGCCTGCGCGGGGGTCACCACGCTCAACACAATGTCGCAGCCCAGCAGGCGAGCGCGACGCTTGATGAATTCCGGATCTCCGATGAGATAGAACGGCGGAAGCCGAAGCTCGGTGCGCCGGCGCCAAAGCTGGATTGTCAAATCCGGGCCGATGCCTGCCGGCTCGCCCAGCGTCAAAGCCAAAGGGAGGGTGGCGGACTCGCTCATTTGTTGTTCTTGTACTCAATCATCGCCTGCTTCCGAATTTCGTCCAGAAACTTCTTGGATTCGGATTCGAAACGCTTGGTGAATATCTGCTCCCGCGTTTCGCGCTTCAGTGGCGATTCCGTTGTGCTTTCTTTTTTGCCGCAAACCGCGAACATCTGCAGGCCTTGCGCCGTCACCTCGGGCGCGGTGAGATGGCCGAGTTCAATATTGCCAAGCAGGTCCCGCAATTGCGGCGAGAGGTCGGATGAGTTTCGGGTGACGGGGTCACGTACCGCGACGTCACGCAATCCGCGCGCCATAGCCAAGCCCTCGTTGCAGTTAATAAACCGGCCGCGGAGATTTTCCGCTTCACTGCGTTTTGTCGCGAGCGTGGCTTCGTTTGAACCGCGCGCAACAACCATCATGACCGGATAGAGAGTGTAAGTATAACCCACTGCGGCGGCTTCGGCATCGTTGCGTCCTTTCAGCGCGTTGGCAACATCGCTTTCACCAACCTGGAGTGTGGCGCTGTATTTGCCACGGATCAGCTGTTGCCACGTCAACTCGGCGCGAATGCGCGACTTGACGGTGTTCGGAGAAATGCCGGCACGCTCGAGAACCTGACCAAATTGTTCCGGTGTGATGTGTTGTCGCGTGGCCATCGTCTCGAATGCACTGTTGACGTCAGCATCAGTCACCTCCAGCCCGTAAATCTTGGCGCGCGAGATTTTGAGGCGGTCATCGATGAGATCGTTGATGACTTCCTGGCGGGTTGATTGCTTGTGGGTCGAACTGAAAAGCAATTTGGTGCGCTGCTGGATGTCG
Source organism: Pseudolabrys sp. (assembly GCA_035260465.1). Lineage (GTDB taxonomy): Bacteria > Pseudomonadota > Alphaproteobacteria > Rhizobiales > Xanthobacteraceae > Pseudolabrys. The sequence continues at coordinate 1,251 of DATFVF010000228.1, forward strand.
TATTCTGTGATCGGGGAGCCATTGGCGATGACCACGACTTGCGCGCGCGCGGTTGCGGGAGCGGCGAGGGCGAAAACGACAATAGCGCCCATCAGCCAGCGGCGGCATTTTCGGCCTTTCATTCTTGTATTCGGCATTCCAGTGTCCACTGTCTCTTGTGGTCGCGCGACGGATAAATTTAATTTGACGTCGACTTACCGACCCCCTGACTGACCGACGTGCCGCCCAGTGTGCGCAGGGTTAGCTGCAGCATAATCGTGTGATTGGCAGCGACGTTTCCGCTGTAGGTGTAATTGGTAATGTAGTTCAACCCAAAAATCAGGCAATCGTCGACGTATCCCAGGCCGACGCGCGTCTGGTCGAATTTTCCGGCATTGATGTCGTAGCGTGCGCCCCCTATCAGAACCCAATTGGCGTCAAGTTTGATCTGTCCGGTTCCCAATATTCCCTGCTGACGGTCGAGGATGCCCAATGCGGGCTGCGCGGCATAGTCGCCATACAGCAGGCTGCCGGTCCAGCGGTCAAAGGTTGCACGCGCTTCGAGTTCAGTCCGCTGTACGGTGAAGCGGTCGTTGTCGAAGCGGAACCGCGAGGTGAACATGTACGTGCTGTTGGGCTGGTACGATACCCGCGCCACGTAGTCAGAAGCGGTCGTGTCGAGGCCGGTATCGAGGCCAGTATTTGTCGTGCCGCCGTAAGCGAAAGAGTTTTGTCCGAAGATGCTGTAGGACTGGCCAAACAGCGCATTGATGAATCCGCCCTGATTAATCTGCGCGGTGTATTGCAGGCCGTAATTGGCGCGGCCGCCACCTTCGGCGCGGTCCCAACCCGAGAACTTGTCGACGCGGAACAGGTTGCTGTCATCGTAGGTCAAGCTTTGCGCATCCTCGGTCGGCCAGCGCCCAATTTGTGTTTCGTTGGGACGCACGATTATCTGAGCGATCGGTTCCACTGTTTGCGTACCCCAGGACTGCACGCTGATGAATGGATACCGGTACTCCAAGCCGATGGTCGGCATGGCGCGCACGAGGTTGGTATCGCCAGTGTCGATATAGTTGGACACGCCGGGTTGGTTCTGGATCTGCATGGAACCCGCATCGACCCGGATCGATGCGAAGGGCGTAAAGATCTGGCCAAACTGGTCGGTGATGCTGCGCCGCCATTGCGTCTCGGCCGAGAAGCGGGTGTAGGTGCCGGGGACGCCGCGCAGCAAACAATTCGCCGTCGTTTTAATAGCAGGATCGGCGGTTTGCGTGCAGGTGCCGTTGTTGAGCGCGCTCTGCGTGATCGGATCGAAGTCCGCTTGGTTGCGGGTCAGGCTCGTGAAATTGGTCCGGTAGCTGAGCTCGCCGCCAAGAATTGGGCGATCGAAGACGTAATTATAGTCGACCACCGGGTGGATGATCGGAATCTGGCTTTGCGTGTCCGCGTCCGAGAATCCGAGGTAGTAGATCGTTCGAGCGTCGAAATAACTGCGGTTGCCTTTGCCTGAGATATAGAGCTGCGAGACCGCTTCGCTAGCCGGGTTCTGGAACGCATCGGTGGTGCGATATTGTGACAGATGCGGGTTGTAGTCCTGTAAGAACGTCCGGTCGGTCAGTGCCGTACCGTCCCAACCCCACACCCATTTGTCGTTAAGCGCGAACATGCCAGTGCTTTCCAGGCTGCCGCGGAAATTGCGGTAGCCTGGCGTTGTCGTTCCGTCGCTACGAATGAAATAATTTGGGTCGAGCTGATAGATGCCGGCGGCCCGGATCGAGTAGGCGCCATTTATCAATCGCTCGCGGAATTCGCCTTGCAGCAGCGGCCCCTGTTTTGTGGTGAGCATCGGCGCGAACGTCGCGTCGTAGTTCGGGGCCAGGGCCCAGTAGTAGGGTATTTCGACTGCCCCACCGTAAATCGAACTCCCGCCAACCAACGGCATCAGAAAGCCGGTCTTGCGTTTGACGGTCGGATCGGGCGCGGAGAAGTACGGTAGCCACGCGAGCGGTTTGCCGAAAAATTCGATGCGCGCGTCCTCGAAATACATCATCTTCTCGCCCTGGTCGTGGATGATGCGTGCAGCCTTCACCTGCCAGAGCGGTGGCTTTTTCGGATCGTCCTTGCACGGCGCGCACGCGGTATAGATGCCGTTATGGAAGACGGTGTAGTTGCCGCTAGAGCGTTCGGCGCGCGTGGCCGCCATGCGCGTCTGGTCGGGAGCGTCCAGTCGCAGCGAGTCGACGAAACCGTCGCGATAGTCGTCCGACAGATCCATGATCTCGCCGTAGGTGACCTTGCCGTCCTGCTCGGTCAGCCGGACATTGCCTTCGGCATGCAAACGTTTGGTTTTCTGATCGTAGATGACTCGGTCAGCTTCGAGCGTGGAGTCGCCGTAATAGATTTGGACATTGCCGACGGCGGCAATGCGATTATTGGCATAGTCGTAATCGATCTCGGTCGCCTGAACGAGCATCTGCTTCTGACCGGACTTTTCACGGTCGATGGCAATTTTGGACTTTGGCTTCGGCGGGGGGCGCTGCGGGAATTGCAATTCCTGCGCGGACGCCGGGGCAGACGCGATCAATCCGCCGCAAGCCAGCAGGCTCAGGACGGCGGCAATTGTTGCGACGCCACGGCAGTATCGCCGCGGCGCTGATGGACGAGCGCTAGCGAGCCCCGCCATCAACCGTCCTCCTGGTACAGCAACGCAATAAACCCCGTCACGCCGCCGACGAGCACGGGCAGCCAAGCCGCTGCCACAGGATGCATCAGCTCAGCCTTGCTCAAATCCTCAGTTACTTTCGACAAAACGTAAAGCAGAAACCCAGCTGCCACGCCACTTAAAACCATCTTTTGGACGCCGCCAAAGCGGAAGAACCGTAGACTAACCGCGGCGGCAAGGAGAACCATTGCGGCCAACAAAAAGGGCCGCGCTAAAAGCTTCTGGAACTGCAATCTATAGCCTGCGGCTACGAGGCCTGCGTGTTCGGCGATCTGGATATACTGTGGGAGTTCCCAGAACGGCACAGTTTCGGGTGTGGCAAAGCTTTCGCGTACTTGCTCCGGAGTCAGGCTTGTCTTGAGCAAGAACTCCTTCTGATCGGCTGGCAATACGCCTAGGGCATAGATTCGGGCGTCGCGCAGCCGCCAGATCCCGGGCTCGAGGCTGGCGGCCCGCGCGTCGATCCGCTGCTTGAAGCGTCCATCGGCGTCGAACGTAAATACTGACACGCCACTGAGGTTGATACCCTGATCGCGGCTCCCGGCAGCATTGATGATGGCCTGGCCGTCGTCGGTGCGCTGGCTGACCCAGAAGGTGCCCCCGCTTCGGCTGGGTGTGTTGGCAGTTTGACCAAACAATTCGGCTTCAAAGCGCTTGGAGCGCTCTTGAAGTATCGCCGACACCGGATTGTAGATGGCGGTTGCAACGATGCCGACGACGAATGCAACCACAAGCGCCGGCGAAACAAACTGCCATGCCGACAAACCGGCGGATCGGGCAATCACAAGCTCGAGGCGTCGGGACAAATTGAGGTAGCACGACATTGCGCCGATCAGAATGCAGAACGGCAGAATGCGTTCCACCACCTGTGGCACGCGGTAGAAAGATGTTTTTGCCACCAGCACGGCCGACACATTGGGAATATCGCCGGCACGGCGCATCAGCTCGATGTAATCGATGAGGGCGACCAATGCGAATATCCCGGCGAATACCACCAGCACTGCGCTCAGAAAGCGCAGTCCGAAATATCGCGCGAGTGTTCCCATGAAGATCGGCATGGCGTTACTTTACGGCGACACGAAACGCCGGCTGATGCGCTCGGTGAGCGCCGCGAGCCAGTCGGTGATGAAGGCGGGCGGCTCCAAGATCAGGCCGCGGCGAATAACGTATAAACCCGAGCCGAAGGCGACGGCCATCGCGAGATACTGAAGCGACAGCGTCCACGGAACGGCGGCGCCAAATACGGTGGACGCGAAGCCGATCAGGCGCAGCAATGCGACACCACCGATGGCGCCAAGCATCGACAGCGTGCGGCTTTGCCGGGTGGTGCGTGGAGCGCCGAGATAGGCATAGGCGATCACGACGAAGGCGAGCGGATAAAATGGCGCAATCAAACGGTCGTGCAGTTCGGCACGGAATTGGTCGGGCTGTTCGATGTAGAATTGATCTTTCGGGTCGGGAAACAGCAGCTGCCAGAGATAGCGCTCGCGGATCGAATATTTTACTGCTTGAGCGCCGCCCGCAAACTGCGAAAGATCGAACGCATAGCGGTCGAACACCACCATTGCCGGATCGCGCTGATCGGCCTCGTGCCGTTGCACGATGCCCTTTTGAAGGACAAGGTAGGTGCCGCTGCTGTTATCCAGCAGCTCGCCGATCTCCGAAAGAATGGTGATGCGTTCGTTCGGATTGCGCCGATCGTCCAGGAAAATGCCGGCAAGTTGCCCGTTCGGGTGCCGTTCGCGAATGTGGATGGTAACGCCACTTTCAAGGGTGGTGAAGCGTCCCGGCTGGACAATGCTGCTCACGACATTGGCGCGCACTTCGGTCAGCCAGTCGCGCAGCATTCGCAAACCCTTCGGTGCAAAATAGGCGCTGATCGCGCTCACCAGCACCGAAACCACGATCGCCGCCATCACGAAGGCCCGAAAAAGAATCCAAGGCGACATGCCGGCCGCGTTCATCACGATGATTTCGGAATCGTTGGACAATTTGTTGAGCACATGCGCGACCGCGATCAGCAGCGCGATGGGCGCGATCACCAGAACCAGCAGCGGTATGATCAAGCCAGTGATGCCGATGAAGACCAGAATGGTCTGGCCCTGGTTTGTCATGATGTCGATGTCGCGCAATGCCTGCGTGACCCAGATCACGGCCGTCAAACTGACCAGCACGATCAGGAAGGCACCCAAGGTGGTGCGGAAAATATATCGACTGATAGACCCCATCCGCAGCATCGTCCCCTGATCCGGCACAGACCGGACCCCGCGTTCGGCTCCCCACCGGACGCGAAGCGCTTTCAGCTTAAAACTCTACCCCCGTCAGATTTACCTTGATCGCCTGACAAAATGGCCGGGCAAAGGCAAAGCCGTTGAACATGCACAACAAAATGTAAATGTGGCGGACCGGCCACGTGTCCGTTTTCGGACTTTTTCACACCCCACTCGGCTTGCAGAGCCACCGCCCACATTGCCGCTGTTTTAGGGGTCAAAGCGGCATAATCTCGGGAAAAAGCCCGAATTGCAGCCGATTGGGGCTTTGCAGACAGGTTACGGGCGCGCCATATGGGACGCGACGGACCCCCCAAACGCTGAAATGCCACGAAAAAGGACCTTCTGACGATGACCGACGCCCTCAAGCTTGGCTTTGGCCCTTTCGCTGCCCCTGCCAAGGGCGTTCTCATAGTGTTCTGCGATGACGGCCTGAAATTCGGGCCGGCGACCCGGAAGGCCTTGGGGTCTACGGCGGAGCTGGTTGCGCGGGCTGCAAAGGCCGAACGTTTTACGGGCAAGAATAACTCTGCGTTGGAGCTCGTCGTCCCGGCGGGTCTCCAGGCGGCACGGCTCGTGGTCCTGGGGGCCGGCAAGACATCCGAGCTTAAGCCGAAGGATTTCCTCAAGCTCGGGGGCCTTGCCATGGGCAAGCTGCCAAGCTCCGCCAGCGACGCCACGGTTTTTGCCGAACTGCCGGGTGGCCCGATGAAGTCCGAGCAGTCCGCCGATCTCGCACAAGGCGTGCGCCTGCGTGCTTACGCTTTCGACCGCTACAAGACCAAGCGCAAGGACGATGAAAAGCCGCCGTCGACGCGCCACGTGACGGTCGCAGTCGGCGATGTTGCGGCGACACGCAAGGCGTACGAGTCCCGCGCAGCGATCTCCGAAGGCGTTTTGTTGGCACGCGATTTGGTCAATGAACCGGCCAACGTCCTTCACCCGGAAGAATTCGCCCGCCGCTCGAACGCACTCAAAAAACTCCGCGTCGCTGTCGAAGTGCTCGACATCAAGGCGATGAAGAAGCTCGGCATGAACGCGTTGCTCGGCGTCGGACAGGGATCGCGGAAGGACAGCCGCGTCGTCATCATGCGCTGGAACGGCGGCAAGAAGAACGATGCTCCGGTCGCCTTAATCGGCAAGGG
>DATFVF010000229.1:0-4907 GCA_035260465.1 Pseudolabrys sp.
TCACGGCTATCGCACCGACCGCAGGTTGGATTTCCGAGGAATCGCCGGATCACCTGCCCGACCGCGCCTTGCCGCGGGCTTGGATCGTCGACCCGATCGACGGGACGCGCGCCTATATCTCCGGCCGCCACGATTGGACCATTTCGGTCGCACTGATCGAAGTCGGTCGTCCGATCGTCGCCTCGGTCTATGCGCCGGTGACCGATGAAATGTTTCTCGTTTCAAGCCGTGGGGGCGCAACGCTTAACAACACGCCGATCAAAGTGAGCTCTGGCGAATCGCTCAAGGGTGCGAAGCTCGCCGGTCCCAAGCGTTACCTCGATAGGCTCTCAATCCTGACACCCGACATGCAAGCGCAGCCAAAAGTTCATTCGCTCGCCCTCCGGCTCGCACGCGTAGCGCATGGGGAGCTCGATGCTGCCTTCGCCTCCCCCGGGAGCCATGACTGGGACCTTGCGGCGGCCGACCTTTTGGTGCACGAAGCCGGCGGGGTGCTCACTGATTTTGTCGGTCAGCCGCTGATATACAGTGGGCTGCAACGCGTGCACGGCGCGCTGATTGCCGCCGGTCATGCCCGTCACGGCGCATTGATCGACCTCGTGCGCGACCGTGAAGCCGAGTTCGCGTAGACTGCCGCCACCAGACGTCTTCATTTCATGGCCGGGAAATTGCTCAGGAATCGACTCATGTCTGCAGAGTTGTCCGCAACGAAGAAACAATTACTGCATCTTGTCCTCGGTGGTGAGCTCACCGAGCTTGGCGGCAGCGAGTTCAAGGACCTGGATAAAATTGAGATCGTCGGTGTGTTCCCTAACTATGCGAGTGCCTATGTTGCTTGGAAGGCAAAGGCTCAACAAACTGTCGATAACGCCCACATGCGCTATTTCATAGTCCACCTGCATCGTCTGCTCGATCCCGACGCCGCAGGCCGGGCGGCTCGCTGAACAACGATGCCGTCGTTCAAGCGTATCTTCGCCTCCTCCCAATTCCAGGAAACCATCGGCACGGTTGCCGCCTCGTATCTGCGACTCGTATGGCGCACGAGTCGTGTAACGCTCGAGCCTGCGCACATTTACGAAACAGTGCGAATGCCGGCAATCGTTGCAATGTGGCACGGCCAACACTTCATGACGCCGTTCGTCAAGCGCGACGATCCGCAACATCGCACCAAGGTGCTGATCTCGCGCCACCGCGATGGCGAAATTAACGCGCGCGCCGCTGAAAGGTTGGGAATTGGTACCATCCGCGGTTCGGGCGCGCACAACGGCGAATTTTACCGCAAAGGCGGAGCTGTCGCATTCACCGAGATGCTTAAAGCCCTCGAGGAGGGCTACAATATCGCGATGACCGCCGACGTTCCAAAGATCGCGCGCATTGCCGGCTCCGGTGTGGTGAAGTTGGCGCAGTATTCAGGGCGGCCGCTCTATGCCATCGCGATCGCCACAAAGCATCGCATAGAGCTCGACAATTGGGATCATTCGGCCATCAATTTGCCCTTCGGCCGACTGGCGATAGTTGCGAGCGAGGCCATCTACGTACCGAGGGACGCCGACAACGCGGCCCTGGAAAAGGCTAGGCTACTGGTCGAAAGTTCGCTTAATCAGGTAACAGCGCGGGCCTACGAAATCGTCGACAAAACCAGGAGCGGCGAGCCTTGAGCGGCAGATTGCCCGTCGGTTTGCGGATATATCGGCTTTTGTCCGCGGCGGTGGGACCGTTCGCACCGATCCTGCTCGCGCGGCGCGCCAGCCGCGGCAAGGAGCATCGTCGCCGTTTGTTCGAGCGGCGAGGAGAAACCCGCATCGACCGACCGGAAGGCCCCCTGGTGTGGCTGCATGGCGCTAGCGTCGGAGAACTGGCTAGTGTGTTGCCTCTGATCGATCGCATACGCGCCCGCGGTATCGGCATGATCGTAACGACTGGCACGGTCACTTCCGGTGGCCTCGCCGCACAACGCCTCCCGCGCGGTGTGATCCATCAATTCGTGCCGCTTGATGTTCCGCGCTTCGTCCGCCGATTTCTGGACCATTGGCAGCCGGACCTGGCGTTGTTCGTCGAATCCGATTTGTGGCCGAACATGATGATCGAAGCATCCGCACGCGGCATACCGATGGTCCTGGTCAACGGACGTTTGTCGGAAAACTCACTGCGGCGTTGGCGTCGGCTGCCGAATTCGATTGCCGCGCTGCTGCAGCGCCTTGACCTTTGTCTCGCAGGCACGACCTCCGACGCTGCACGTTTCGGCGAACTTGGCGCGTCGAACGTCATTACCACTGGCAATCTCAAACTCGACGTGCCGGCGCCTCCCGCCGACCCGAAGGCGCTCGCGGCTTTGCAAAATGCCATTGGTGGCAGGCCGGTGGTCGCCGCCACCTCGACCCATGCCGGCGAAGAAGGCGCGATGATCGACGCACATTCTCGCTTGCGTGCGAACTTTCCCGGTCTCCTGACGTTGATCGCACCACGCCATCCCGAGCGCGGCCCCAGCGTCGTTGAGATCGCCGCTGCTGCAGGCTTGAGCTCGGCGCTACGCTCGCGCGGGGAATTGCCCAAACGCACAACCGAGATCTACGTTGCAGACACTGTCGGCGAGCTGGGCCTAATTTACAGGTTGGCATTGGCTGTGTTCATTGGAGGTTCGCTTGTTAGACACGGTGGCCAGAACCCGATCGAAGCCGCGAAACTGCGTACCGCACTGCTGCATGGCCCGCATGTTTGGAATTTCGGCGAAATCTACGCCGCGCTCGACCACGCGCACGGCGCCGAACTAATAAGCGATTCGGACCGGCTCACCGCACATCTTGGCGCGTGGCTTACGGACCCGACCGCGTGTGCCCGCGTCGCAGAAGCGGCGTGCGCGGTCGTCGAAAATCTAGGCGGCGCGCTTGACCGCACGCTCGCTTCGCTCGACCCCTATCTGATGCAGCTTCAATTGCGGCAGCGGGCCCAACATGCATGAGCCGGCCTTCTGGTGGCGCAAGGCTGGTTTTGCTTCAGGCATTCTGACACCACTAGGCCTTCTCTACGGCGCAATCGCCGCTCGACGCATGAAGGGGGAAGGCACACCGATCGGGGTGCCGGTGCTCTGCGTGGGGAATTTTACACTTGGCGGCGCCGGCAAGACGCCAACCACAATAATGCTCGCGCAAATGCTTGCAGACGAAGGCGAGCGTCCATTTTTCCTGAGCCGCGGCTATGGCGGCGACATATCCGACCCGAAGCGTGTCGACCCTCATGCCGATCTTGCGGCCCAGGTCGGCGATGAGGCGCCTCTGCTCGCCCGCATAGCGCCCGGCGTCATCGCACACAACCGGATAGCGGGCGCGGCACTTGCGCGCGCGCAAGGCGCCAGCATCATTGTCATGGATGACGGACTGCAGAATTCTTCGTTGACGAAAGATTTCACGCTTGCCGTAGTCGATGCGCGTCGCGGAATTGGAAACGGTTGTGTATTTCCCGCCGGACCGTTGCGTGCGCCACTCACGTTACAGCTCGCGAGAATCGACGCGTTGCTGGTGGTAGGCCAAGGCACGGGCGCAGATGAAGTGATCGCGCAAGCCGGCAAGCGCAATTTGCCGGTCTTTCACGGCCATCTAACTCCCGACCCCACCGCTGTGAGGGAGCTCAAAGGGCGTCGCGTGCTCGCGTTCGCGGGCATTGGAGATCCGGAAAAGTTTTTCGAAACCGCTATTGCCGCGGGCATTGCAGTGACAGAGCGACGGGCATTTCCCGATCACCACCGCTATTCCGCCGAGGACGCGGCGAACCTCATCATGCAAGCTGACCACGGCGGTCTCGCCCTGCTCACGACCGAGAAAGATCGCGCGCGCATGGCGGGCGAACGCATTCTCGACGCGCTCTCGTGCGCACATGCGTTACCCGTAACGATGGCCGTAAAAGAAGTGGATGAATTACGCCGGCTTGTCATGACAAAGCTGCAGCGTTAGCACCCTATTGCTTCGAGACTTGTTGCTCGTACCGCTGTAAAACAGCCTCCGGCGTAGCGTAAGCTTCCTGCAAATCAACACTCCAGTACTTGAGCTCTTCCAGCGGGATGGGCACGCCGGTGACCGCGCAACGCACAAACGCGCCCGGGCGCACCACGCGGAAATCACCGTCAAGATATTTTACCTCTGCCTCGCCATTCATTGGCGATGAGCGATCATACCGATTGAGCAAAAGGAGTCTCCAATCTACAGCTTAGTTATCAAGCCAAGATAGCCGCTCGCACGCCCGAACGAAACCCTTGTCCGACATTATGACCCGAAAAGGCTGCCCTGCCCGCCGGAACCTTTGCCACCACGCGGACGCGGTTTAGCTTTCGCGGTCTCTGGCGTGGCGCGATCGCCTTCGGCGGTTGCGCCAACGCGGCCATCCGAAAACTCAATATCAAGGCGCATTCCGCCGCCAACTGCGAGGGCCGACCGTAACGGACGCCCCTTGTCATCTCGGACGAGAGCATACCCGCGCGCCAGCACGCCACGATAGGAATAAGCCGCCAGCAGTTGCCCGACGCTGCGCAGACGCTGGACACGGCGATCTCGGGAAATTTTGAAGGCGCGGCGGGCACGATCTGCGAACCCTGTCGTTTTCTCTTTGCACCGGTCAATGCGATGCGACAACAGTCGCGGCGACAGACGCGACGACACGCGCGTCAAATGCGTGTGGTGAATCTGCGCGTTGGCGCGAAGCGCGCGCGGCAGCCGACCAGTGCAGGCATCGAGTCGTTGTCTTGGAACTGCCAGAAGATCGTCAAGCCCCGGCAGGGAGCGCGCGAGCAAATAGAGTTCTTTTCGATTTCGCTCGAGATTGCGCTGCCAGCAAGCAAGTTTGCGCGCGCCGAAATCAGCGAGCGTCGACATCAGCTCGGCGCGCACAGGCACTGCCATTTCGGCAGCGGCGGTCGG
>DATFVF010000230.1:0-2946 GCA_035260465.1 Pseudolabrys sp.
ATGATGTCGAACAGTGCCATCCGGGGGAATTGCAACGGATGCGATGGAGGGACTGATGAATCTCAATGAGTTGAACAAAGTGGCGCAGGCCATGGTGGCGCCCGGCAAGGGCATCCTGGCAGCGGACGAATCGTCGTCGACGATCAAAAAACGTTTCGACGCCATCGGCGTGGAATCGACCGAGGATAGCCGCCGCGACTATCGCGAGATGCTGTTCCGTTCGTCTGAAGGCATGAAGCACATTTCCGGCGTGATCCTTTATGACGAAACGATTTGGCAGAAAGCGAAAGACGGCACGCCGCTGGTTGAGCTGATTAAAAAAGCAGGCGCGATCCCCGGCATCAAGGTCGACGAAGGCACAAAACCGCTGCCGAATTGTCCGGGCGAGGTCGTCACGATCGGGCTCGACAAGCTCGCCGACAGGCTGCCGAAATATTACGAGCAAGGTGCGCGTTTCGCGAAGTGGCGCGCGGTGATCGACATCGGCGCCGGCATTCCCAGTTACGCCTGCATCCGAGCCAACACGCATGCGCTCGGGCGCTATGCCGCGTTGTGCCAGGCGGCGCAGATCGTGCCGATCGTCGAGCCGGAAGTGCTGATGGACGGCGACCACGACATCCAACGCTGCCAGGAGGTGACCGAATTGGTGCTGAAGCTCCAGTTCGAGGAGCTTTATTTCCAGCGCGTCGCGCTCGAAGGCATCGTGCTCAAGCCGAACATGGTGATATCCGGAAAGAAAAACGGCAAACGAGCCGGCGTCGAGGAAGTGGCCGAGAAGACGGTCAAGGTCCTCAAGAATTGCGTACCAGGCGCGGTGCCGGGCATCGCTTTCCTCTCCGGCGGACAAAGCGACGAGGAGGCGACCGCCCACCTCGACGCCATGAACAAAATCGGAAATCTGCCGTGGAACCTTACCTTCTCCTACGGTCGTGCGCTTCAACACGCGCCGCAATCGACGTGGAAAGGCAAGACCGAAAACGTCGCCGCGGCTCAGCGGGCCTTCTCGCATCGTGCGAAGATGAACAGTCTCGCTGCGTTAGGCGAATGGAAAGCCGACATGGAGAAAAAAGCGGCCTGACGAGCAAAAGGCCGCGTCATACCGCGGCCTTTTGCGTCGATCCTGTTGCGATTGGGATCAGTCGCAATTCGTCTTACGAATTGTCTTCGAGCCGGTGATGTCTTCCTTGTGCACGGTTTTGGAAGTGCAATCACCCGAACCGGTCGTTTCCTTGGTTATCGTCTTTTTCTCGGTGCCAAGGAATCCGTCGCGTTTTTCTATGGTAACGGACGTATCGGGGCGATCGTGCTCAATAACCACGGGATCACGCCGCTCTTCAATCACTGTCTGGGCATTGGCGCCAAGCGCGCCAAACGCACTCGCTGCCAGCGCGAGCGCGAGGACATTGAGCTTCATGGTCGCCTCCTGCTAAGAAGTCTCTCGTACCAACGTCCTCCCCACCTCGGGCGTTCCCACAATTCCCATGCAAGGCAAGGACACGAAACGTGATCGATCTCTACACTTGGACGACCCCCAACGGCCGCAAGGTTTCCATCGCCCTGGAAGAATTCGGGTTGCCCTACACCGTGCACCCAATTGATATTTCCAAGGACGAGCAATTTGCGCCGGACTTCCTCAAGATCGCACCGAATAACCGGATCCCCGCGATCGTCGATCGCGACACCAACATCGCACTCATGGAGTCGGGCGCAATCCTGATCTATCTCGCCGACAAAACCGGCAATCTGTTGCCGAAATCGGGTGAGGGACGCTATCGCGTGATCGAATGGCTGATGTGGCAGATGGGCGGCCCGGGGCCGATGCTCGGCCAGGTGCATCACTTCGTGAAGTACAACAAAGGAAAAGCGCCTTATGCCGAGGAGCGCTACCTGAAAGAAGCGCACCGCCTCTACAAGGTGCTCAATACGCGCCTGGAAAATCGCGAGTTCGTCGCAGATCAATATTCCATCGCGGATATTGCCATTTGGCCTTGGATCTCGCGCTTCGAATGGCAGACCATCGATCTCAAGCAATATCCAAACGTGAAGCGCTGGTATGAAACCATTGCCGCGCGTCCCGCGGTTCAGAAGGGCTATAAGGTGCCCAAGGACATGGGCCCGATTCCGATGGCTTGACGTGCGGAAGCTCGTTTATTGGTTGGCTTAGACGTCATGGCCGTGAGCGAATAGTCTGCATGTGATTCGTGCTCGTTGCGTTGTGCGTCATTTTTCCTGCCGCGACAGCGCAAGCCGATGGCCAATCCGCAAACCAAAACGAAGCTGGACATTGTCGATCTGCTGCGGCGCGCCGTGGCGCATCATCAGCGCGGACAATTGCACGAGGCCGAGGCGCTCTATCGGCAAGTCCTCACCGTTCAGCCGGGAAATTTCGACGGTTTGCATTTGTGCGGCGTGCTCCTGCATCAGCGTGGCCAGCCCGCCGAAGCCCTCAAGCTGATCGCGCGCGCACTCAAGACCAATGCGCGATCGGCGGCCGCTCATTCCAACTACGGCATCGTGCTCGCGGTGCTCGATCGGCACGAGGACGCCCTCAAAAGTTACGAGCGTGCTGTTGCCCTCAAGCCGGACTATGCCGAGGCGCTTAACAACCGCGGCAACACGCTGCGCGCGCTTAAACGCACCGAGGATGCACTGGCGAGCTTCGAGCGGGCAATTGCCGCGCGTCTCGATTACGCCGAAGCGATCAACAATCGCGGAAACGCGCTGGTCGAGCTCGGTCGCTGCGAAGAAGCTCTGGCGAGCTACGAGCAAGCGTTAGAACGCCAGCCTGATTACGCAGATGCGATCATCAACCGCGGCAAATGCCTTATATCGCTCAAGCGCAGCGACGAGGCGCTGGCAAGCTTTGATCGCGCGCTCAAACTTCAGCCGCGCAACGCGGCCGCGCTGAAAGAACGTGGCCATTTGCTGCGCGACCGCAAGCAACCG
>DATFVF010000231.1:0-14512 GCA_035260465.1 Pseudolabrys sp.
CGCTTAACGGCCCCTTAAATCGGCCCGCTTAGCGTGACCTCGGGGACCGGCGTTTTGGTACGGCCGGAGCGAAACGGGTCGCGTAATGGGGTCGAAACGGGGACAAACGGGCGCGCGCCGGGAGCCGGTGTTCGACAGCGATTCGGGCCTGCGCATTTCCGCCGACGATCGTCCTGCACCTGGCGCCGACAAGCCGGACGCAGGCGACAAGCGCGCGCCGAAGCGGCGCAAGCGTCCTGCGCGGCGTACGCGCACGAAGCGCGCGAAGCGCACCACGCGTTCGCTCATCGGCAGGCTCGCTTACTGGGGCCTGGTTGTCGGGCTGTGGGTCGCAATCGGCGGCGTTGGTGTCGTTGCTTGGGTCGGCGCGCATCTGCCGCCGATCCAGTCCCTGGAGATTCCGAAAAGGCCGCCGTCAATCCAGATCGTCGATTTGCAGGGCCGCGCGCTCGCCCGCCGCGGCGATCTTGCCGGTGCGCCGTTGCCGCTGAAAGAGATGCCGAGCTACGTGCCGAAGGCCTTCGTCGCCATCGAGGATCGGCGCTTCTACGAGCATTACGGTGTCGATCCTTTCGGCATTGGGCGTGCCGCCTTTGCCAACATTTTGCATCGCGGCGTGGCTCAGGGTGGCTCGACCATCACGCAGCAGCTGGCCAAGAATCTCTTTTTAACTCAAGAACGTACGATCACCCGCAAGCTGCAGGAAGTGTTGCTGGCGATGTGGCTCGAGCGCAAATTCTCGAAAACCCAGATTCTCGAGATGTACCTCAATCGCGTCTACTTCGGCGCCGGCGCCTACGGCATCGAGCAGGCTTCACAACGCTATTTTGGAAAATCGGCGCGACAAATCACTCTGGCCGAAGCTGCGCTTCTCGCGGGCCTGGTGAAGTCGCCGTCGCGACTGGCCCCAACGCGCAATTTCAACGGCGCCGAGCAACGCGCGCAGGCCGTGCTCGCCGCGATGGCTGACGTCAAGTTCATCAGCGTCGCGACCGAACGCGTTGCGCTGGCGCATCCACCGCGGATTGTGGCCCTGGCCGATAACGGCTCCATCAACTATGTCGCCGACTGGGTCATGGATGCGCTTAACGACACGCTTGGTCATATCGAAGAAGACATTGTGGTGCAGACCACCATCGACGCGGGCCTGCAAACAAATGCGGAGAAGTCCCTCGACGACGAGCTTGCGCAGAAAGGCGACAAGAATGGCGTAGCGCAAGGCGCGTTGGTTGCGATGACGCCGGATGGTTCGGTCCGCGCTTTGGTCGGCGGCCGCAACTACGCCGACAGCCAGTTCAACCGCGCGGTTGCCGCAAAACGGCAACCTGGCTCGGCCTTCAAGCCGTTCGTCTACCTCGCCGCGCTCGAGCACGGCCTCACCCCCGATACCGTGCGCGAAGACAAGCCGATCAACATCAAAGGCTGGCAGCCGGAAAACTACGGTCACGAATATTTCGGCCCGGTAACGCTGACCAAGGCGCTCGCAATGTCGCTCAACACGGTGTCGGTGCGTCTCACGCTGGAAGTGACACCGATGGCGGTTATCCGCACCGCGTATCGGCTCGGCATTGCCTCAAAGCTTGAACCCAACGCCTCGATCGCGCTCGGCACGTCGGAAGTTTCGATGCTGGAGTTGGTCGGCGCATATGCACCCTTCGCCAATGGTGGTTACGCCCTCGTGCCTCACGTCGTCGAGAAGATTACCGCCACCAACGGCAAGGTGCTTTATGCACGCAGTGCCCAGCAACTCGGGCGCATTATCGATGCGCGTTACGTGACAATGATGAACGGCATGATGGCCGAAACGTTGACCATCGGCACTGCGCACAAGGCAACATTGCCCGGTTGGCCGGCGGCCGGAAAAACCGGCACATCGCAGGATTTCCGCGATGCCTGGTTTATCGGCTACACTGCACACCTTGTCACCGGCGTCTGGCTTGGCAATGACGATGGCACGCCATCCAAACACGTCACGGGCGGCAGCCTCCCTGTTGAGATCTGGAGCCGCTTCATGCGTGGCGCTCATCAAGGCGTGCCGGTTGCAAGCTTACCGGGCGCTTCGAGCGGCGGCGGCCTGTTTTCCGGCTTGTTTGGCAGCAGTTCGGCGCCAACGCCTCCCGCTCCCGTGCAAGCAGCCGCGGCAAGGACCTCAGCAACGACAGGAACCGGTGGCCTCGACGGTTGGCTGCTCAACAATCTGTTCGGGCGGCGCTGAAATTAATGTTTCAGAGCGGCGCGGCGTATTCCGTGCGTTGCCAGCCACAGGCCGAGCGTGACGAAGCCCATCGTCGCCACGCCTAAGGCGAGCGGCCAGGCGCTCTGGCCCAAGAACCAACCAACAGCTGCGCCGCACACGGCCGCCGCGCTTTGCTGAATAAACCCGAACAGCGACGACGCGGCGCCGGCGCGTTCTGGAAATGGCGTCATCGCGCCGGCGATACCTTGCGGCAGCACCATGCCGAGGCCGGCGAGATAGACCGCCATCGGCAATACGAGAGACACGGATGATGTCAGGCCAAGCGCGACCGCGGCCACCAAGCCGAGCCCGCCCAGTGTGCAAGCGCAGGCGCCAATACCGAGCACACGATCAAGCCCCTGTTTGACGACGATGCGCGCCGCCAAAGTCGCGCCGGCCATGTAGCCGATTGAGCCAAGCGCAAAGGCAACGCCGAAATTGAACGGCGTGAGGCCGTAAAGACCTTGCAGCACGAAGGCCGCACCTGAAATCCAGGCAAACAACCCGGCGTAGCTCGCCGAAGTGATCCCGAGATACGCGAGATACGCCGGATGACGTGCGACCAGACGATACGAGCGGCCCATCGACGATATCGACACCGGTTCGGCAGCCCGCGTCGTCAGTGTTTCTGGCAACAAAAGCCAGACGATTCCCGCGCCGGCCAGCCCGGCCGCGACCAACGCGAAAAACACCACGCGCCATCCGAAGCCTGTCTGCAACAGGCCGCCGGCAATCGGCGCCAATACTGGCGCGAGCGCCATCACCGAGCCGATTAATGACAATTCACGGCCCGCGCGAGCACCCGAGTAAATATCGCGAACGATAGCGCGGGTCAGGACGATTCCGCCTGAGCCGCCAAGCGCCTGGAAGGCGCGTGCAACAATCAGCATTTCGATCGATGTCGAGAACGCGCAAGCCAGACTCGCTACGCAATAGAGCACGATTGCCCCCAGCAACACCGGTTTGCGGCCGTGACGATCCGACACCGGGCCATAGAAAATTTGCCCGACCGCAAAGCCGATCAGATAGGCGGAAATGGTGAACTGCACCTGCGGTGTGGACGCATCCAATTGATGAGCGATGTCCGGCAGCGACGGCAGATACATGTCGGTCGTGAGCGGACCAATCGCGGTTAGCGCCGCAAGCAAGGCCGTCAGCGCGAATGTGCCGGGACGCAGCATCAGAGGCTCTTCCTTGTCATGGCCGGGCATATCGTCCATAGGACGGCGTGCTTTCGCACGCCTACGTCACGGCCATCCACGTCTTTACGAATTGGCAGGCCGTGAAATGCGGATGCCCGGCAAAAGGCCGGGCATGACGTTTCACTACAACATGTATTGCGTTAAGGCGAGTGCATATCGACACCGTAGCGATGCAGGTCAGCACCGTGGGCGTCGAGCCAGGCCTTGGCGCGGTCCATGTCTGGGCAAATGCGCTCAACCAACCGCCAGAACCGGCGCGAATGATTCATCTCGATCAGGTGCGCGACCTCGTGCGCGGCGAGATACTCAAGAACGAAGGGTGGCGCAAGAATCAATCGCCAGGAATAAGACAGCACTCCGGTCGACGAGCACGAACCCCACCGGCTCGACTGGTCACGCACGGACACACGCCTGATCTCGACACCCAACGCTTGCGCGGCTGAACGGCTGGCGATTTCGAGATCCCGCTTGGCTTCCCGCTTGAGATAGTCGCGCACGCGCCGCGGCAGATGCGGCTTTTCGCCGGCGACACAGAGCAGATATCCGTCCACATGCGTTTCGACCCACACCGTCCCGCGTGCGCTGCGCCGGTGATCAATGCAGTGCGCGCGACCGCGCAACGGCAGCACGGTTCCATGCGCAAAAGGCGCGGCATCCGGCAGCCGCTTGAGCCGAGCCTCGATCCAGGCACCGTGCTTTTGCGCGAATTCCCTTGCCTGCCTCACGCTGCCGCGCGGCGGCATCGTGAGGACCACTTCGCGGTTGGCGGCATGGATGCGCAACGTGTAACGGCGGGCCTGACGGTGACGGCGCACGCGCACCAGATAGATGTCGCCGCCATAGTCGACGGTGATCGACGAGGGCTCGCTGGTGCGGCGGAAAAGCAAGGCGCGCAGCGGTATGGACATCGTCGACCCAGAATCAGGACGGGCCGCCAGTGTGCCACAACCAGGCTCGCGAATGCGAGATCAGCGCCGGGCGACAACCTTCAGCGGCGCAGGACGCACGGCGCGGCTGCCATTGCGTGACAGAACGAAATCCGAGATGCGCGGCGCAATCTCGGCGCGGAACCGGGAACCGTTGAACACACCATAATGGCCGACGACCGGTTGCACATAGTGCACCTTGTGCTCGTCCGGAATATTCATGCACAGGGCGTGCGCGGCCTCGGTCTGGCCGACGCTGGAGATGTCGTCGTTCTCGCCCTCCACCGTCATCAATGCGACACGTTCAATCGCGCTCGTATCAATCGGCCGGCCACGATGAGTCATTTGCCATTTGGGCAGCGCATGGCGAATGAATACGGTTTCGACGGTTTGAAGATAAAATTCGGCCGCAAGGTCCATCACCGCAAGATACTCGTCGTAGAATTCGCGGTGCTTCTGCGCGGAATCACCATCGGCCTTCACCAGATGCAAAAACAGATTGTGGTGCGCCTCGATGTGGCGATCGAGGTTCATGCTCATGAAGCCGTGAAGCTGCAGGAAGCCCGGATAGACGTCGCGCATCACGCCGGGATGCGGAAACGGCACTTTGGTTATGACGTGGTTTTGAAACCAGTGGAGTCCGCGCCGCTCGGCCAGCTTGTTGACGTCATTCGGATTGATTCGCGTATCGATCGGGCCGCCCATGAGCACCATGGAACGCGGAACAGTGGGGTCTTTATCGGCCTCCATCAAGGCCACAGCGGCAAGCACTGGTACCGATGGTTGGCAAACAGCAATGACATGCGTGTCGCCGTCGAGCACGTGCAGGATCGAAATGATGTAGTCGATGTAGTCATCGAGATCGAAGCGGCCCTCCGCCAGAGGCACCATGCGCGCATCAATCCATTCGGTGATGTAGACATCGTGATTGGGCAGGAAGGTCTCTACCGTCCCGCGCAACAGCGTCGGATAGTGACCCGACATCGGCGCGACGATCAGCAGCTTCGGCTGAGGCCGGCGCGGCGGACGGGCGAAGCTGCGTTCAAAATGCAGCAGTCGGCAGAACGGACGTTGCCACACGGTCTTTATGGTGACCGGAATCTTTTCGGCCCCGACGGTAGTCGTTTCGATTCCCCACTCCGGACGGCGATAGCGGCGCGTTGAGCGCTCAAACAACTCCATCGTCGCTGCAACGGATTTGCCGTAAGCCGTATGAGCGAACGGGTTGGCCGGATTTTTAAAGAACAGACGCGTGGCGTCGGCGAAGGCGCGCGAAGGATTAAGCGCCGCATGACCGAGTTCGTAAAACCAGTACATCGGCGTGGCCAACAATGACCCACCGTCGTCGGAGAGCGTCGCGGCTCCGCCGAACTCGCCTATTGCCATGGAATCTGACCCCGGGCCTCGCTGCGGTGCGGGAGACTGTCGTTTTTCAGTCATAGCGTCAACATAGAGATAAGTTGTTCGTGTCAGGTTTACAACGCGCCCGAAGTCTCTAAATCCAAGTAAATACGAGGTTTTTTCCCGCTATTCGCCGGTCTGCAGGAGCGAACCTTGGACCCGCGCGCTCTGCAAAAGCTTGAGGAAAGCAAATGATGCAGCCGCGAAGAACACGATATTCAACGCAAATGCTTCTGCCATCAGATCGGCGCGAAACACATGGTCGATCACCAGCGCGCGCATGCCTTCAAAGACATAGGTTGGGGGCAGCATCCAGGCGAAATACTGCAACCATTCCGGCAGGACCGCGACCGGGTAATAGACGCAGGTCAGCGGCAGAAACAGAAACATGATGGTCCAGGCCATGCTTTCGGCGCCCAGGCCATTTCGCAGCAACAGACCGGCGACGAAAATGCCGACTGACCAACTCGTCAGAATGAGATTGGCGAAAAAAGCGACGAGCGCCAGCCCAAGCGCCCAGAGATTGAAGCCGAAGAAGGCGATGGCAAGAAACGACACCGGAATCATGCCGATCGACAAGCGCACGATGCTCATGATCATCAGCGCGAGCAAAAATTCGGCTGGGCGCAACGGCGACATCATGATGTTGCCGAGGTTGCGCGCGTACATTTCTTCCAGGAAAGAAATGGAAAAACCGAGCTGGCCGCGGAAAAGAATATCCCACAGCAACACAGAGCCGATGAACACTCCTCCGGCGCGCGCAAAAAATCCGGCGTTCTGTGAAATGTAAAGCTGCAAGAAGCCCCACATCAGCATCTGCACGGTCGGCCAATAAATCAAATCGAGAATGCGCGGCCACGACGAGCGCAACAGATACCAATAGCGCCGCACCATGGCGGCGACGCGATTGAGCGAGAAATTCATGCCGGTATCGGCACCGATCATTGTGCAGCCTCGCTTTGCCGGCGGCCACGTACCACATCGAGGAATACTTCTTCCAGCGTCTCCCGGCCGTAACGCGCGAGCAGACGCCCAGGCGTATCGTCGTCCTCAACGCGGCCCTTTTTCATGATGACAACGCGCTCGCACAAGCGTTCGACTTCGCCCATGTTGTGGGAGGCAAGCAGCACGGTCGTGCCATGCTCCGCGCGGTAACGCTCGAGCCGCGAGCGCACCCAATCGGCGGTATCCGGGTCGAGTGATGCAGTCGGTTCGTCGAGCAGCAAGACTTCGGGTTTATTGAGGAGTGCCTTGGCCAGCGAGGCCCGTGTCTTCTGCCCGGCCGAAAGCTTGCCGGTCGGACGATCCAGGAATTCGGTCAGGTCGAGATCTGCGGCAAGGCTGGCGATGCGTTCGTCTATATCCGGCACCGCGTAGAGCTGAGCGAACACGGATAAGTTCTGCCGCACCGTCAGGCGCATCGGCATATCGACATAAGGACTTTCGAAATTCATCCGGTGCAGGACGCGATAGCGTTCTCTCGGCATGTCGGCGCCTAAAACCGTGACGGTGCCGGACGTTGGCGTGACGAGCCCCATAATCATCGCAATCGTCGTGGTTTTGCCGGCCCCATTGCCGCCGAGAAGGCCGGTAATCGACCCCGGTACCAGACGAAACGAAATGCCGTCGACCGCCGCCACGCCCTTGTATTGCTTGACAAGCCGGTCGACCGCGATGGCAGGAGTGCTTTGTTTGTCCATACGGCGCAAGATGTGACGCCCCGCCGCAGGAAGCGCAAGCCCCGCGATTTGACGGCAATTTGTGCGCGCGCTGCTTGGCGCTAGACTGAGCTTATGCCAGCGTTCAACTTTGCCCAGCACCACCCGCGCCGCAATGTGCGGCTCGACACACTCGTGCGGCTGCGGTGGCTTGCAATCATCGGGCAAACGACCGCCGTCCTGGTGGTCTTTTTCGGCCTCGATTTTGAACTGCCGATCTATGCCTGCCTTTCGGCGATCGCCTTGGCGGCCTGGCTCAACGTCGCGTTGCGGCTGCGTTTCCACTTGACGCAACGGCTCGAGCCGGACCGAGCCGCCTGGTTGCTCGCTTTCGACATTGCGGAATTGGCCGTCCTTCTGTTCCTGACAGGCGGTCTGCAAAATCCGTTCGCCTTTATGTTTTTGGGACCGGTGCTGTGGTCGGCAACCGCGTTGCCGCCTCGCCTCACGCTCATGCTCGGCGCATTCGCGGTCGTGTGCGCGACCGTATTGGTGTTCGTGCATTATCCGCTTCCTTGGGATAACGAGGACCCGCTGCAATTGCCGCCGATCTATATGATGGGCGTCTGGCTTTGCATTTTGCTCGCGATCGGGTTCATCGGCGTCTACGCCTGGCAAATCACCGAGGAGTCGCGGCAACTGTCGGATGCGCTTGCCGCAACTGAACTGGTGCTGGCACACGAGCAACATCTGTCCCAGCTCGATGGGCTTGCCGCCGCCGCCGCGCATGAGCTCGGCACACCGCTCTCGACCATTTCAGTCATCGCGAAGGAACTGGAGCGCGCTATTGCGCCGAATGCGCCGCACGGCGACGACGTGCGCCTGCTGCGCGAACAGGCGACGCGCTGTCGCGATATACTCGCCAAGCTCACGGAACTATCGTCGAGCGGAGAGCCGTTCGACCGCACGCCGCTGACGGCGCTCATCGAAGAGGTCGTGGCGCCGCATCGAAATTTCGGGGTAACCATCGACGTGACGACACCGAAAGAACGCGGCAGTGAGCCGGTCGGCGCACGCAATCCGGCCATCCTGTACGGGCTCGGGAATTTGCTGGAAAACGCGGTCGATTTCGCGCACGACCGGGTTTCGGTCGATGCGCTGTGGAGTGAGGACTTTGTTCAGGTAACCATCAGCGACGATGGGCCGGGCTTTGCACCGGAAATACTGGCCCGCATCGGCGAGCCTTATGTCACCAGCCGGCACCGCCAACCCAATGATACCGCAGACGAACCGGCCGGTTTGGGGCTCGGATTCTTCATCGCCAAGACCCTGCTCGAGCGCTCGGGCGCGACACTATCCTTCGAAAATCGGCCAACGGCTGAACGCGGCGCAATCGTGAGGCTTCGCTGGAGCCGGACCGATTTCGAACAATCGTTAACGTCCACAGCCGCTTGAGGTAAACGCGCGAAATCACTATTTATTGCGGTGAGGTTGTTAGATTGTACGAGTTACAATAAGCGCAGGGCTCAGCGCGCGGGTGATTAACGTGGACGCTGCAACGAGTGAACCCGCCAACCCGGCGGCGAAAGAGAAAATCTCCGGCGAACGGTCTTTGTTGATCGTCGAGGATGACCATTCCTTCCTGCAGCGGCTCGCGAAAGCGCTGGAGCAACGTGGCTTCACCGTGACAACTGCCGAGTCCGTCGCGGATGGTTTGCTGCAAGTCGAAAAATCGGCGCCCGCTTATGCGGTGGTCGACATGCGCCTTGCCGACGGCAACGGCCTCGACGTGATTTCCGCGCTCAAGCGCCGTCGGCCCGATGCTCGCGGCATTATCCTCACGGGCTACGGCAATATCGCCACTGCGGTGAATGCCGTGAAGCTCGGCGCGGTCGATTACCTCGCCAAGCCCGTCGACGCCGATGACGTTGTTGCGGCCCTGCTTGCGCAAGACAATACGAAGATCGACCCTCCGGAAAATCCGATGTCGGCCGACCGCGTGCGTTGGGAGCACATCCAGCGCATTTATGAATTGTGCGGCCGGAACGTCTCGGAGACTGCGCGCCGCCTCAACATGCATCGCCGCACCTTGCAGCGAATTCTGGCCAAGCGCGCGCCGCGCTGACCTCACTCCGCATCCGCATATGGGCCCGTCGGATCCGCCAGCGATTGCAGGCGCATCGCTGCGGCGCGGGCGAACAGCAACATCATCGATTTGCGCGTCGCCGCCGGCAGCTTGTGCTCGGGCGCTTCGCATTTGAACTCCGCCCCGAACGCGTCGGCTACGATCAATCCGGTATCCGGCGGGAAAATATCGCAAGGCACTTCGACAGTGGAGGCGAAGAAAAGCCGGTCGCAATGAGCGCGGTAGTCCTGCCATTTCTGATCGGCCCGGAAATCGGCAATGGAAGACTTGATTTCGACGATCCAGATCTCACCGGTCGGATGGAGAGCAACCAGATCGGCGCGGCGGCCGGACGGCAACGGCAATTCGCTCACCACGCAACGTCCATGCGCATGCAACAGCCGGGCGGTGCCGCGCGCGATTGCTAACGCGGTTTCCGACTGGCGGCCGTCGACAGGCAATGCGAGCGAAGTTGACAGGAAAGCCATCAGCTCACCTTGCGTGCAGATTTTGGCCGGACTTCGGCACGCTCTGGAAAAGCTTGAGCAAGCGCGGCGCGGTTTGCGGCAAGCACGCCGCGTTCGGTGATCAGGCCGGTGACAAGCCGCGCCGGCGTCACATCGAACGCGTAATTCGCAACTGGCGAGCCATCCGGCACAATTTGCACGGTCTCGATGCGGCCGTCCGCGGTCTTTCCGGTCATGGTCGCGACTTCATCGGCCGCACGCTGCTCGATGGGGATTTCGGTAAGCCCGTCGCTGACGCTAAAATCGATGGTCGGTGACGGTAGCGCGACGTAAAACGGCACGCCGTTGTCGTGGGCGGCGAGCGCCTTGAGATAAGTGCCGATCTTGTTGCAGACGTCGCCCTGCGCCGTGACGCGATCGGTGCCCACGATCACCATGTCGACCAGGCCGTGTTGCATCAGATGACCGCCGGTATTGTCCGGAATCACCGTATGCGGCACGCCATGATGACCAAGCTCCCAGGCGGTGAGTGAAGCACCCTGATTTCGCGGCCTTGTCTCATCGGCAAAGACATGAATCGGCAGGCCTTTGTCGTGCGCCAGATAGATCGGCGCGGTCGCCGTGCCCCAGTCGACGGTCGCAAGCCAACCGGCATTGCAATGGGTGAGCACGTTCACGAGCTCGCCTCTTTTCTTTGCCGCAACCTCTTCGATCAACTCGAGCCCGTGCCGGCCGATGGCCTGATTGATAACCACGTCTTCTTCGGCAATTTCGTTGGCGCGACGCAGAGCCGCCTCCGCGCGCTCGGCGCGCGGACGATTGCGCACTGCGGCAAGCATCTCATCAAGCGCCCACTTCAGATTGATCGCCGTTGGCCGTGTGGCAATGAGCGTGGAGTAGGACCGCTCAAGCGCCTCATCGGATTGATCCGCACGCAAAGCGAGCCATACGCCATAGGCCGCGGCGGCGCCGATCAGCGGCGCGCCGCGTACCTGCATGGTCTTGATTGCCCGCGCCGCATCCTCAAGGGTCGCAAGGCGCACGGTCGCAAAACGATGCGGCAGATGGGTCTGGTCGATAATGCCGGCGCCTGTGCCGTCACTCTCGACCCAGATGGTCCGCATTTGCTTGCCGTCGATTTTCATGGCTAAGAGATAACGTTGTTTTAGCCCGGCGCAAAGCCGGATCGGTTTCGTGCCGCAATCCGAGAACAGCTATGCCCATTGATTACGAAGTCGAATATGACAATCGCGCCCGCGTGCCCGAACATCCGGAGATATTCGCGCGTTGGCAGCGCGACGGCGCCGCGTATCGGGCAGCCGCGCATAACGCCAAACTCGGGATTGGTTACGGGCCTTCGATGCGCCGGACCCTCGATCTGTTTCCCGCCAAAGACGACGACAAGGCGCCGCTTGCCATGTTCATTCATGGCGGCTGGTGGCGTTCGCTCGAGCCCACCATGTTTTCCCAATTGGCCGCGGGCCCGAATGCACGCGGTATCACGGTCGCGGTCGTTGGCTACGATCTTTGCCCGAACTGCGCGATCGCCGACATCATCGAGCAAATGCGCGCCGCTTGTCTTTATCTTTGGCGCAAACGCCGCCAGCGCATTTTCATCTGCGGCCATTCCGCCGGCGCACATCTCGCAGCCTGCATGGTCGCGACCAACTGGAAGGTCTTCGCCTCCGATGCGCCCGCCGATCTTGTACCCTCGGCCTATGCGATCTCCGGCGTGTTCGATCTGTTGCCGCTGGTGCATGTATCGCAAAACGCGGATTTGCGACTCGACGAAGCGGAAGCGCGGCGCATATCTCCTCTTCATTGGAGCGTGCCGGCCGGGCGAAGTCTCGACGCCGTCGTGGGCGCGCTGGAATCGAGTGAATTCCTGCGTCAGAGCAAGTCGATCGCCGAAGCCTGGCGGCAAGCGCACGCGCTTACGCGCTACGAGGAAATCGCCGGCACCAATCATTTCACCATCATCGATGCGCTCAATGATCCGAACAGTGCGATGACGGCGCGCGTTGCCGCACTGGCGCAAAGCGTCAACAGCATACCGCATTAGGCATTTTCGTTTGCGCATGCCGCTTTAAAACCAATAGCGCCGCGCAAACGCGATTGTCAGCGCGGCGCCGACCACGACGATGAGCACGCGCACGACATTGCGCGGGATGATGCGCGCCACATAGGCCCCGATCAGACCGCCGATAATCGTTCCGGCGGCGAGTGCGAGCGTCTGTGGCCAAAGCACCGCGCCTTGCGTGGCAAACACCAAGGTCGCGGCGAGACCATTGAGGCTGGAGACAAAATTCTTGGCGACATTGGCGGCACGATAGTCGCCACCGGTCGCCAGTGAAAATACGCCGAGCATCAGGATGCCGACCCCGGCGCCGAAATAGCCGCCGTAAAACGAAACCGGCAGGATCACCTTCAGGCTTGCGAAGCTAAATGCGATGGCGTGCCCGCGGCCCTCCGCGCGCTTGCGAAGCCAGCGACTGATGCGTTCGGAATGGGCGAACAGCAACGTGGCGAAGCCGAGCAAAAATGGCACGACCTGCGCGAACATCCGCTCCGGCGTGAGCACCAGAAGCGCGGCGCCGAGACCGGCGCCGACAATCGAGGCGATAATCAAACCGACGAACGCACGATCGAACGGTGGCAATTGCGACCGGTCGGACAATGACGCCAGCATTGTTGCGGGCATGACCGAAGCGAGATTGCACACCGCGGCGAGCTGCGGCGGCACGCCGGTCGCGATCAGCGCCGGATAAATCACCACCGCCGCACCGCCGACCATGGTCGCGATGATGCCGGCAAGAACGCCGGCACCGGCCAGAAAGACGGTTGTTATCAAGTCCATGCGCGATAACTTTTCTTCCGCTCATTCCCGCTTACGCCGGAATCCAGAATGAAATAGCGGAAAGCTGGGCTCCGGATCCCCGCGTTCGCGGGGATGAGCGGATTGCGGGCACACATTGCAGATTGAACTAAAAGAACGCCTGGATGCCGGTCTGCGCGCGACCGAGAATCAACGCGTGAATGTCGTGCGTGCCCTCGTAGGTGTTCACCGTCTCGAGGTTCGAAAGCACGCGCATCACGTGATATTCCTCGGAAATGCCGTTGCCGCCATGCATGTCGCGCGCGAGCCGCGCGATATCGAGGGCCTTCCCGCAATTGTTGCGCTTCATCAGCGAGATCGACGGCGGTGAGGCCTTGCCGGCTTCCAGCATGCGCCCGAGCCGCAACGCGCCTTGCAGGCCGAGCGCGATCTCGGTCTGCATGTCGGCGAGTTTCTTCTGCACCAGCTGATTGGCGGCGAGCGGGCGTCCGAACTGCTTGCGGTCGAGCACGTATTGGCGCGCGCGATGCCAGCAAAATTCAGCGGCACCCATCGCGCCCCATGCGATACCAAAGCGTGCATTGTTGAGGCAGCCGAACGGACCGGCGAGGCCCTTCACGTTCGGCAACAAGTTTTCCTCGGGGATCACGCAATCTTCCAGCACGATCTCGCCGGTGATCGACGTACGCAGTGACAGCTTTCCTTCGATCTTCGGCGTGGAGAAACCCCTTGTGCCGCGCTCCACCAGAAAGCCGCGGATGACATTGTCGAGCTTTGCCCACACCACTGCGACATGCGCAACCGGCGCGTTGGAGATCCAGGTCTTGGCGCCGTTGAGCTTGTAGCCGCCGGAGACTTTCTCGGCACGGGTCACCATCGAGCCGGGATCGGAGCCATGATCAGGCTCGGTCAACCCGAAGCAGCCGATGGTTTCTCCGGTTGCGAGCTTGGGCAGATATTTGCGGCGCTGTGCTTCGGTGCCGTAAGCGTAGATCGGATACATCACCAACGAAGACTGCACCGACATCGACGAGCGATAGCCGGAATCGACGCGCTCAAGTTCGCGCGTGATCAGCCCGTAGGAGACGTAACCGAGCCCCGCGCCGCCGTATTCTTCCGGAATGGTGGGTCCGAGCAAACCGAGCTTGCCCATTTCCGGCAGCATGCCCGGATCGTATGTCTCGTCGCGGAAGGCTTCGACGACACGCGGCATCAGATAGCCTTGCGCAAAGCCGCGCGCGGTGTTGCGCACCATGCGTTCGTCTTCGGTCAGCTCGCCTTCGAGATCGAGCGGATCTTCCCATACGAATGCCGCATCCTTCAGCATCGCAGGTGTCCCACCGCGTTTCTCGGCCGCTTGCGACATGAAACCTCCTCGGAATTTCCTGGGGCGCATTATAGACCGTGCCGTGCTGCCCTGTCGCCTCATGGTGAGGAGCGCTGAACGCGTGCCTTTTGCGCTCATTTCACTGTCGTTGCCGGACAGTTTTTCCCGTCGTCCCGGGCGAGCGTATGCGAGGCCCGGGACCCATACGCCGCAGCATCTCGATAGGGCACGGCGTATGGGTCCCCGCTTTCGCGGGGACGACAGGAAGAGTTTGCTCCCGCGCGCCAATTCTCAGATTCAATTGTCAAACAGCCTTAGCCAACGCTCCGCCGCC
>DATFVF010000232.1:0-4118 GCA_035260465.1 Pseudolabrys sp.
TGCTCTGGAAGCTCCTCAAGGAAATGAAGCCGGACGAGCGGCCGACACATCTCGCGGTGATCTTCGACAAGTCGGAGAAGACCTTCCGTTCGGAGATGTACAAAGAATACAAGGCGCATCGGCCGCCGCCTCCCGACGACCTCATTCCGCAATTCCCCCTCATCCGCGACGCGGTGCGCGCCTTCGAAATCCCATGCCTCGAGCAAGCCGGCTACGAAGCCGATGACCTGATCGCGACTTACGCACGCATCGCCTGCGAGGCCGGTGCGACCGCTACCCTTGTGTCGTCGGACAAGGATCTCATGCAGCTCGTGAACGACCGCGTGGTCATGTACGACACCATGAAGGATGTCCGCATCGGCATTCCGGAAGTGGTCGAGAAATTCGGCGTGCCGCCGGAGAAGGTCATCGAGGTGCAGGCGCTGATCGGCGATACATCCGACAACGTGCCGGGCGTACCGGGTATTGGCGTGAAGACCGCGGCGCAGCTCATCGGCGAGTTCGGCAATCTCGAGACGCTGCTCAAGCGCACCGGCGAGATCAAGCAGGAGAAGCGTCGCCAGGCCCTCGTCGACAACGCTGACGCCGCCCGGCTTTCAAAAAAGCTCGTCACGCTTGACGACCGGGTTCCGCTGGACGTGCCGGTCGACCAGCTCGGCGTACGCGAGCCGGACTACACGACCCTGATCGCCTTCCTTAAATCGATGGGATTCAAGACGCTGACGCAACGCGTCGCCGATAAAAGCGGCATCGACGCAAGCCAGGTTAACGCAAGCGACGTTAACGTAAGACAGGTCAGCGCAGATACAAAATCGGCGGCCGGTTCGCCGCCCTCTGCCGATATGGCGGCCGATACGGCGGCATTGTCGCGATCGTCAGAGACAACCCCCGCAAAGACCGCACCGGCTCTGCCACTTTCGGGTGGAAGCAAACGATCCAACGGCGACCTCACCCCGATCGCGCTTGCAACCGCGCGCAGCGAAGCCGCGCGCACAGCCAAGATCGACCGCAGCAAATATGAAACGGTCCGCACGCTTGCGCGCCTGAAAGAATGGATCGCACGCGCGCACGAAATGGGTGTGGTCGCGGTCGACACGGAAACCACAAGCCTTGACGCCATGCGCGCGCATCTCTGCGGCTTCTCGCTGGCGCTAGCGCCCAACGAAGCCTGCTACGTACCCATCGGTCATCGCGAGGGCGGCGGCGAAGGCAAGGGCGATTTGTTCTCGCCCGAGGCCAAGCTGTGCGACGGGCAAATTCCGGAGCGCAACGCGCTGGCTGTCCTCAAGCCGCTGCTCGAGGATAAGGCCATCCTCAAAGTCGCTCAAAACATGAAATACGACTGGCTGGTGTTCGCGCAGCGCGGCATCCAGATTGCCGGCTACGACGACACCATGCTGATCTCTTATGTGCTGGACGCCGGCAAAGGCGGCCACGGCATGGACGATCTCGCCAAGCGCTGGCTCAACCACGACACGATCCATTTCCATCACGTCGCAGGCTCGGGAAAAGCGCAGGTCGCCTTCGATTGCGTTTCGATCGAGAAGGCATCCGAATACGCCGCCGAGGATGCGGATGTCACGTTGCGGCTCTGGTACGCGTTGAAGCCGCGATTGGCCGCCGATCGCGTCACTTCCGTCTATGAAACGCTGGAGCGCGCGATGCCGGCAGTGCTGGCGCGCATGGAGCGGCGAGGCATCTCCATCGACCGTCAGGTGCTGTCGCGCCTATCAGGCGAATTCGCCCAGGAACAGGCGCGCCTCGAAGATGAGATCAAGACCTTGGCCGGCGAGCCGCTCAATCCGGGTTCACCCAAACAGCTCGGCGATATTCTGTTCGGCAAAATGAACTTGCCGGGCGGCACCAAGACCAAGACCGGGCAATGGTCGACCGGCGCGCGCGAACTGGAAGATCTGGCCGAACAGGGCCACGCGTTGCCGCGCAAAATTCTCGATTGGCGGCAAGTGTCGAAGCTCCGCTCGACTTATACGGAGGCACTGCCCAATTACGTCAATCCGGACACAAAACGCGTGCACACCAGCTACGCACTGGCGTCGACCAGCACCGGCCGGTTGTCGTCGTCCGATCCGAACTTGCAGAATATCCCGATCCGTACCGAAGATGGCCGCAAGATCCGCCGCGCCTTCGTTGCCTCACCCGGCATGAAGCTCGTCTCTGCCGACTATTCGCAAATTGAGCTGCGGCTGTTGTCCGAAGTCGCCGAGGTGCCAGCGCTGCGCAAGGCATTCCAGGATGGCGTCGACATTCACGCGATGACCGCTTCGGAAATGTTCGGCGTGCCCGTGAAGGACATGCCGCCCGAAGTGCGCCGGCGCGCCAAGGCCATCAATTTCGGCATCATCTACGGCATCTCGGCCTACGGTCTCGCTGCCCAGCTCAGCATCGACAAGAACGAGGCCGGCGCCTACATCAGGAAATATTTCGAGCGCTTCCCCGGCATTCGCGACTACATGGATGAGACGCGCGAGTTCTGCCGCGATCACGGTTACGTGCTCACGCTGTTCGGCCGCAAGTGCCATTACCCGGACATCAAAAACAGCAATCCGTCGATCCGCTCATTCAATGAGCGCGCGGCGATCAACGCACGGCTGCAAGGTACGGCCGCCGATATCATCCGGCGGGCCATGATCCGCATCGAACCTGAGCTCGAACAGGCCAAGCTCAAGGCCCAGATGCTACTGCAGGTGCATGACGAGCTGATCTTCGAGGTGCCCGAGGCGGAAGTGAAAGACACCATCACCATCGTCAAAAGCGTGATGCAGGATGCGCCCCACCCGGCTGTCGCGCTGCACGTGCCACTCCAGGTCGATGCCCGCGCGGCCGTCAACTGGGACGAGGCTCATTAAGCCTCGTCCCCTCAACGGGACTAACGCTTTTGCAGGAGCGAGTGGGCGGAACGCCTACCGGCGCTTCTTTCTCGACGCCTTGCTTTTTTTCTTCGCACCACGCTTGGCGCTCGATGCCTTCGCTGCCGCTTTCGCCGGCAGGACCGCAATGGCCTCGATCTCAAACAGCGCGCCGGGACGCGCCAGCTGCGAAATCGCCACTGTCGTGCTCGCCGGCGGCGCCGACATGTTGAAGTGCGCATCGCGCACCTCGCGGAAGATCGAGATGTGCGTCATGTCGACGAGATAATTATTGATCTTCACCACGTCCTTGATGGTGGCGCCGGCGTCGGCAAGCGCCAGCTTGAGATTCTCGATCGCCTGGTCTGCTTGCGCGCGAAAATCGCCCGCCATGCCAACCAGTTTGTTTTCCATATCGAGGCCGAGCTGGCCGGCGATGTAGATCAGCCGGTTGGGGCCCGTCGCCTCGACCACATAGCTATAGCCCGGCGGCTTCGCGAGCGTTTTTGGATTGGAAAAGCGCACATTGGCAGCCACGGTATCCTCCTTATTGTGCCGCCCCCGACAAGTTGGGGCGTCCGAGTATGCCCTCAACACGACGGAGTACAAGGACGCAACTTGACTCATCGCGGTCCGTGCCGGATTTTGGGATGTAACTAAAAATTCGGACGGTCGCGGCAGTCGCCCCGCGATCAGGGGGAATTAAGCCATGACTGCCCACGCGGCGTCTCACGTCTATTTCGGCATGAACGCTATGTGGGTATCGACCTGCGTCCTCGCCGTCACCTACGCCATCATAATGTCCGAGCAGGTCAACCGCGCAGTCATCGCGCTCGTTGGCGCCGGTGTCATGATTCTTGTCGGCGTGCTGGATCAAGAAGAAGCGTTCAAAGGCATAGACTGGAACACGATCGGCCTTTTGACGGGGATGATGATCCTGGTGTCGATCTCGCGCCGCTCCGGTATGTTCCAGTATCTTGCAATTTGGTCTGCGCAGGCGGCAAAAGCGCACCCCTCCGGCATATTGTTCATTTTGCAGATCACCACCGCGGTGCTTTCCGCTTTCCTAGACAACGTCACTACCGTGCTCCTGATCGTCCCGGTGACGCTGGCGATCTGCGGCACACTGAAAGTGCCAGCCTATCCTTATTTGTTCTCTGAAATCTTTGCCTCCAATATCGGCGGCACCGCTACGCTCATCGGTGATCCTCCCAATATTCTTATCGGCTCGCAGGCTGGGCTTTCATTCAA
>DATFVF010000233.1:0-8991 GCA_035260465.1 Pseudolabrys sp.
CAGACAATGTCGTACTGGATCGCTTTGATAGAAAGCAGCTTGTCGTTGTCTTTTGGGTCCAGCGCGAGGAACTCTTCGGTTGGCAAATTCGGCATCGAGAACGGATTGTGTGAAAAGTCGATTTTTTTCTCTTCCTCGTTCCACTCATACATCGGGAAGTCGACAATCCAGCATAACTCGAAACGATCCTTGGCGATGAGGCCGAGTTCCTCACCCACCTTGGCGCGTGCCGGCCCGGCAAATTTGACGAAGTCCTTCGGCTTTCCGGCGACGAAGAAGCAGGCATCGCCGACGCCAAGCCCGAGCCGATCCGCTATTTGCTTGGTGCGTTCGGGGCCAATGTTCTTGGCGAGCGGTCCCGCGCCGCTTTCCTCGCCTTCGCGCCAGAAAATATAGCCAAGGCCCGGCTGGCCCTCGCCCTGCGCCCAGGAATTCATCCTATCGCAAAAAGCGCGATTTCCGCCCTTCGGCGCTGGAATGGCCCAGACCGCATTGCCGGGCGTTTCAAGAATCTTGGCGAAAATCTTAAAGCCGCCTCCCCGAAACGCTTCACTCACATCCTGCATGACAATCGGGTTACGCAGGTCCGGTTTATCGCTGCCGTATTTGCGCAACGCCTCGGCGTATGGAATGAGCGGAAACTTCGGAGTTACGACCTTCCCGTTGGAAAATTCCTCGAACACGCCGCGGATGACCGGCTCAACCGCATCGAACACATCCTGTTGCGTGACAAAGCTCATCTCCAGGTCGAGCTGGTAGAACTCGCCGGGCGAACGGTCGGCGCGTGCATCCTCGTCGCGGAAACAAGGCGCAATCTGAAAATAGCGGTCAAAGCCTGCGATCATGATCAGTTGCTTAAATTGCTGTGGCGCCTGAGGCAGCGCATAAAATTTTCCCGGGTGGAGGCGCGAGGGCACCAGATAATCGCGCGCGCCTTCTGGCGACGACGCGGTCAGAATGGGTGTCTGGAATTCAAAAAATCCGCCTTCTTTCATGCGGCGGCGAATCGAGTCGATCACCTTTCCGCGCAACATGATGTTGGAATGGAGATGCTCGCGACGCAGGTCAAGAAAGCGGTATTTGAGCCTGATCTCTTCGGGATATTCCTGCTCGCCGAATACGGGCATCGGCAATTCTGCGGCGGGTCCAAGCACCTCGATCTCGTCGATATAGACTTCGACCTGACCGGTCGGCAGATCCGGATTCTCTGTGCCAGAAGGACGCCGACGAACCTTGCCGTCAATGCGGACGACCCATTCCGCGCGCAGCGTCTCGGCAAGCTTGAAAGCCTTGCTGTCAGGATCGGCTACGACCTGCGTGAGCCCATAATGGTCGCGCAAATCAATGAACAACACGCCGCCATGGTCGCGAATGCGATGACACCATCCGGACAATCGAACGGTCGCACCAATGTCGGTGTCGCGAAGAGCGCCGCAAGTATGTGAACGATAGCGATGCATAGACAATTCTTTGGGCACTTCCGGCGAACGATTCAGAATCTGCGCATGGGGCGGGCGAAAAACGCATGGGGGGTGCGCTTTGTCAAGGCGACCAGCACTTTAAAAACAGAGCCAATTCAAGCGGCTCGACACACTTGCCAGTCGACTGCAAACTCGATCCTGGGAGCAACGGACCCCAACGAATGCCCAAATCCCGAGCCAAAAAGAAGACGAACCCGGCCATTGCCGAAATGTCGACGGCCGAAGCCGCGGCCGCAACCCTTCTCGCTCATGGCGTGGACACAGTCTACGCCCTGCCGGGGGTTCATAACGACCATCTGTTCGATGCCTTCCAGCGCGTGGGCGATCATTTACGCGTCATCCATACCCGGCATGAACAAGGCGCAGCCTATATGGCCTTGGGTGCGGCGCTGGCGACAGGCAGACCACAGACCTACGCGGTCGTACCAGGCCCAGGTCTGCTCAATTCCGGCGCCGCATTGCTGACCGCATATGGAATGAACGCGCCGGTATTGGCGCTCATCGGACAAATTCCCGCGGCCGCGATCGGCAAGGGTCAGGGTCACCTCCACGAAATTCGCGATCAGGCCGGCATCATCTCGCGCCTGGTCGATCATCGCGCGTCCATCACGGAACCGGGCGAAGCGTCCGTCAAAGTCGCAAAAGCGATTCAATCCATGAGTCGCGGACGCCCGGGACCGGCAGCGCTCGAATGCGCAATCGACGTCTGGGGCAAGCGCAGCTCGATCACAGCGATCGTGCCGCCCTCGCCGCCTCGTCCGCCGAAACTTGACGACGACAGGTTGCGTGCAGCGGCAAAACTTTTGGGCAAGGCCAAACGCGTCCTGATCGTCGCCGGCGGCGGCGCGCAGGGTGCATCGCTCGAGGTCACGCTCCTCTCAAGTATGCTGCAGGCGCCTGTGCTCGGATATCGGCGCGGCCGCGGCGTCCTTGATTCTCGCGACCCGCTCAGCGTGACGCTGCCGCTTGGCCGCGAATTGTGGGGCGAAGCCGATGTGGTACTCGCAGTGGGCACACGTTTGCTCAATCCGATGACACAATGGGGCGTGGATAAAGACTTGCAGATCGTGCGCGTCGATGCCGATCCGGAACAGCCTGCGCGCCTGCAAAAGCCGAAAGTGGCGCTCATCGGCAACGCTGCGCCTATTCTGCAGCGGCTCATCGATGAACTTGTTAAATTCAATATGCGGCGAGCGTCGCGCCACGACGAGATGGTGGAGCGCCAGGCCAAAATGCGGGAGCGGTTTACCAAGCTTGCACCGCAGCTTGCGTTCCTCGAAGCGATCCGGGCCGAATTGCCGGAGGACGGCATTTACGTCGACGAGGTGACGCAACTTGGTTTCGCCGCTCGCCTTGCCTTTCCCGTGTACAGGCCACGCACGTTTTTATCGCCCGGCTATCAGGACAATCTGGGCTGGGGCTACGCTACGGCGCTGGGGGCACAGCACGCGAGACCCGACGTCCCCGTCCTTTCGATCAACGGCGATGGTGGGTTTCTCTACACAGGAAACGAGCTCGCAACCGCCATACGTCATAGAATTCCGCTCGTAGCCGTTATTTTCGTGGATGGCGCTTTTGGCAATGTGCGCCGCATTCAGCAGGAGCAGTTCGGCAATCGACTGATCGCCTGTGATCTTGCCAATCCAGATTTCGTCAAATACGCCGAAAGTTTCGGTGCCGCAGGTCGGCGCGCACGCGGCCCGGACGAGCTGCGGCTGGCCTTGCGCGACGCATTTGCCCGCCGCGAACCGGCCCTGATAGAGGTTCCTGTTGCAGCAATGCCGAGTCCGTGGGAGTTCATTCACATGGCGCGCATTCGCGGAAAAAAAGTATAGAGTGCCATTGCCATGACGGAATTGAACTCGGTCAAGTTTGCCACCACAATGGATTTGATAGCCACAACCGGTGACCTCGCGGCTGTTTGCGCGCGGATGGCAAAGCACCCCTACGTCACCGTCGATACTGAATTCCTGCGTGAGACCACCTACTATCCATTGCTGTGCGTAGCGCAGATGGCGTCTCCCGACGAGGCTGTGGTCATCGACGCGCTCGCGAATGGGATCGATCTCACTCCGTTTTTTGCGTTGATGGAGAACGAGAGCGTAATCAAAATATTTCACGCTGCGCGCCAGGACATAGAAATCGTCTGGAATATGGCCAAGACGATTCCGCACCCGATCGTCGACACCCAAGTTGCCGCAATGGTGCTCGGCTACGGCGATTCCATATCCTACGACCAGCTGGTCCAACGCATTACTGGTGACAACCTCGACAAATCGCATCGCTTTACAGACTGGACACGTCGCCCGCTCAGTGACGCGCAAATTACCTACGCCTTATCCGACGTCACTCATTTGCGAGACGTGTATTTGAAGCTTGCCGCCGATCTGGAGAAGCGCGGACGCAGCAGCTGGGTCAAGGCGGAGATGGACGTGCTGACGTCACCCGAAACTTATCGCGCCGATCCTGAACGGGCTTGGGAGCGACTCAAAAGCCGTGTCCGCAAGCCTAAGGAGCTCGGCGTACTGATCGAGGTCGCGGCATGGCGGGAGCGCGAGGCCCAGACACGCGACGTCCCGCGGGGACGCGTGATCAAGGACGAAGTGATCGGTGATATTGCAGTTCAGGCCCCGACAACGATCGAGCGCTTGGGACACCTGCGCTCCCTCCCAAAAGGTTTCGAGCGATCGCGCTGGGGCGACCAGATCGTCGATGCCGTCAAGCGTGGCCTCGAACGCGATGTAGACACGTTGCCTCGGCTCGACCGCTTCCGCCCGGCGGCAAACGGCGCTGCCACGGTCGAGCTGCTTAAAGTACTCCTGCGCATGACGGCGGAGCGGCACGGCGTCGCTGCAAAAGTCATAGCAACGATTGACGACCTCGATCGCATTGCCGCCGATGACGAGGCGGATGTGCCGGCGATGAAAGGTTGGCGGCGCGAATTGTTCGGTGAAAAGGCGTTGGCGATCAAACACGGTCGCTTGGCCCTCGCTGTCGACAAGGGCCGTGTCGTCACGGTGGAAAAAGATAAAAACTAGGTGTCGATGGAGGGATCGCGCCCGATGAGCCGCGCCAGCTGACGAAGGCGGCCGGCCAGGCGATCGCTGGCGAGTTTGCCGTAAGAACCTGGAAGCTTGAGAGTGAGTTTCCCTCGTTTGACCTGCATCGGCGTTTTCGGCAACACGCCGCTTTGTCCCGCTGTGAGAATATAGGCAACCCTCATTGCGGCGCCGAGGACACGCGCGCGATCGAGCATGCGCGTGGTCGCCAGTTCGCGCAGACGCGGCGACAGCTCTTCCTCGCTCAGACCAGCGTGACGAAAATAGACTGATAACGCCAGATAGGCGCGGCCGGGATGATCAATCGAGACGAACGAACCATGTGCGATGATGTTCATGGACTGCTCGCCACGATAGTCCGGATGGGCGCGCCAGCCGATGTCGCCCAGCAAACAGGCAGCATGGCGCAGTCGCCGTTCGTCTGCGGTTTCTTCCAGCCCGGAAGACGCGATAAAGCGATCGGTCCAGGCAATCAACTCCTCACCATGGCCCGGCGAGCGCGAACGCAAAACATTGAGATCAGCCGCCGCGGAAATGAGGGGGTCGCGCGCGCGCTCACGCGAATTGAGCATGGAATAAAGTAAGCCCTCGCGCACACCGAGCACAGAAATGATCACCTGCTTAGGCTTGATCGTCCGAACCAGATTTTCCATCACCAGCGCTGCGTAGGCGAGCAACGGCCGGCGAGCCGCGTTTACGACTTCGATCTTCGACAGTGTTTCGGTGTCGACGTGATGGACGAGTCTGGAAAATTCCTGCGCCTCACGCGCAGAAATCCGGTAATTGTGCATGACGTGGAACGGATAGCCGGTTTGCCACATGTGCAGTCGAGCCAACGCTCGCCACGTGCCGCCGACCGCGTAGAATGTACGGTCCTCGCCGTCGTGCAACATTTCAAGATCTTCGAACGCCTCTTCGACGAATTTCTCCGCCTTCTTGAGCGATTTTCCCGTGATATCTTGAAGGGCAAGGCCGCCAAGCGGCAGCGTAACGCCGCCCCGCACGCGGGAGCCGTGCACGTCGACCAGTTCAAGCGAGCCGCCACCAAGATCGCCGACGATGCCATCGGGTTTATGGATGCCGGACACGATACCGAGTGCGGTAAGATAGGCCTCGCGTTTTCCGGAAAGGATCGTGATATGCGTGCGGCAGATGCGCTCGGCTTCGGCGATGAAGGCACGGCCATTGCGCGCATCTCGGCACGCGGCCGTGGCGATCGCCCAAATACGGCGCACATGCAGGATATCGCACAAGGCCCGGAAACGCCGCAGCGCATCGAGGGCTGTATCGATCGCATCGGCCGGCAAAAGACCGGTCGACTGAACTTGCCGCCCAAGGCCAGCCAGCACCTTCTCGTTGAAGATGGGCGTCGGCGCGCGGGTAAGTCCCTCATAGATAACGAGACGAATTGAGTTCGACCCAATATCGATGACGGCAACCGGTGGGCCGTGGTCGAGGCGGCCTTTCGCCGACGAAACGATCGCCGCGGACCGTTTACGCGCCTTCGATGAGGCGGCGTATAAGGCTGCGCGGCGACGATTCCTTGAACGATTTTCCACGGCCCGACAGACTCGGATTCGTCATGAAATACTTGTGGGCGTTGAAGGGTTCCTCGCCCGGGGCGGCCTTTATGCGCGTGGAACTGCCATCCGGCAAGACCTTCCAGCTTTGCTCATTATCCTTGAAATTCGCGACCATAATTTGGCCGAGGACCTGCTCAT
The DNA here is from genome assembly GCA_035260465.1 of Pseudolabrys sp. GTDB lineage: Bacteria > Pseudomonadota > Alphaproteobacteria > Rhizobiales > Xanthobacteraceae > Pseudolabrys. The sequence continues at coordinate 6,262 of DATFVF010000233.1, forward strand.
GAACCGTCGAATTGAGAATCGGGCACAGAACTTCAACGCGCCTGTCGAGATTACGGGGCATCATGTCGGCCGACGAAATATAAATCGCCGCTTTCGGATGCGGCAGCGCGTGGCCAGCACCAAAGCAATAAATCCGACCGTGTTCGAGGAAGCGACCAACAATAGATTTGACGCGGATGTTTTCGGACAATCCCGGCACTCCCGGACGCAGGCAACAAATGCCGCGTACCACCAAATCAATGGTGACGCCGGCAGCCGAGGCTTCGTAGAGCGCGTCGATAATTCCCGGATCGACGAGCGAATTCATTTTCATCCAGATCGACGCCGGCCGCCCGGCTTTGGCGTGAGCAATCTCCTGCGAAATATGGTCGAGAATTCGCTTGCGCAGATTGATTGGCGAGATCGCCATGCGCTCGAGCTCCGCAGGTTCAGCGTATCCGGTGATATAGTTGAAGATGCGCGCCACATCTCGTCCGATCACCTTGTCGGCAGTAAAAAACGAGAGGTCCGTGTAAATGCGCGCCGTGACCGGATGATAGTTGCCGGTGCCAACATGAATGTAAGTCGCAAGTTCCCCCGCTTCACGACGCACCACCAATGACAGCTTGGCGTGCGTTTTTAATTCGATAAAACCAAATACGACCTGCACACCAGCGCGCTCGAGATCGCGAGCCCAGCGAATATTGGCTTCCTCGTCAAAGCGCGCCTTGAGTTCGACCAGCGCGGTCACCGATTTTCCGGCTTCGGCGGCTTCGACCAATTGCTTTACAATCGGCGATTCAGCCGAGGTGCGGTAAAGTGTCTGTTTTATCGCCACCACATTTGGATCACGAGCGGCTTGCTGCAAAAACTGCACCACGACGTCAAAAGATTCATACGGGTGATGGACGATGAGGTCTTTCTGACGAATTGCCGCAAAGCAATCGCCACCGTGATCGCGGATGCGTTCCGGATAACGTGGATTGTAGGGCACGAATTCGAGATCGGGCCGATCGAGCTTGGTAAGCTGGTTCAAATCGTTGAGCGCGAGCACGCCATCGACCCTGAACACCTCGTCGTCTGCGACCGCGAGCGCGCGCTGGACGAAACTGCAAAGCTCTCCTGGCATTGTTGCACTGAGTTCAAGTCGAATCACGGAACCACGGCGGCGCTGTTTGAGCGCGGTTTCGAACAGCCGCACCAGATCTTCGGCCTCTTCTTCGATTTCAACTTCGGAGTCGCGAATTGCCCGGAAGGCGCCCTGGCCCTTGACCGTGTAGCCCGGAAACAATCGGTTGATGAACAGCGCGGTCGCCTCTTCCAGAGTTATGAGGCGGATTCCATGGTCGCTGCCGCTCGGTAATTTTATGAATCGTTCGATTTTTTGCGGCATGCGAATGAGCGCATTCATCGCCTTGCCATCTTTGACGCGCGCGAGTTGCAGCGCGATCGAAAAGCCGAGATTGGGAATGAAAGGAAACGGATGCGCAGGATCGATCGCCAGCGGCGTCAACAACGGAAAGACGTGCGTGAGAAAATGATCTTCCAGCCAATTGCGCTCTGCTTTTTTGAGATCGGCTCCTTCCGCAAGCACCACATTGGCGGCAGCAAGTGCAGGCCGCAATTCCAGCCAGCGTTTCTGTTGATCGCTGGCCAGCTGCGATACGGCTTCGCGGATGCGCGCCAGCTGCTCTGAGGGCGTAAGCCCATCCGGACTTTGCGTCAGGATTCCCTGTCGGAGCTGGCCTTTGAGACCAGCGACCCGCACCATAAAGAATTCGTCGAGGTTGTTGGCTGAAATCGAGAGAAAGCGCACGCGCTCGAGGAGCGGGTGATGTTCATTGGCAGCTTCGTCCAATACGCGCCGATTAAAATGCAGCCACGACAGCTCACGATTAATGAATCGTTCCGGGCTTGCCTTCAAAGGCACAACCGACCCAGGCGCGCCAGATTCCTGGCGCTCCAAGGCCGGAGCAAATTCCTCAACGGAGGCAATAGCTTGTGAGCGATCTGCCATGGAAACGAATGCCTGAAAGGCCAAGGCCTACCTGAAAACAATGGCCGTCGGATGACAGTTCGCGCCCGAACTGCCGATGCCGTCAAGCCTGACACATCTGCGTTAAAGAGTGCGAAACAGCTCGATTGCGAGCGCCCGGGTCACCGGCCGATGCTGACGCATCGCCTCCTCGTCCAGCCTTTGCACCGCCATTCGCGCCGCTTCGAATGACCGCTCGATGCGATTTGCAAGGTAATTAACCAGTTCGTCGTCCACCGCAATCTGTCGGTCCGCGGCAAGCTTGACGATCAACGCGCGCAACAGCGTGTCGTCGGGCGCCGAGAGTGCGACGACCGGAATTGCGCGCAGACGTGAGACAAGATCGCGGATCGTGAATGGAAAGCTCGCAGGTGCCACACGAGACGTAATGAGCACATAGGCACGTTCCTCTCGCGCAAGATTGATGAGATGGAACAAGGCGCGCTCATCGAGACTCGTGGCCTCGAGATCCTCGATCACCAGAGCACCGGTTGCCAACGCTGCAGGCAGGTCCGTGACAGACAATAATTTCGCGGACAAAATGCGCGCACCTGTTGCTTCCGCCCAGATCGCCGCGAGATGACTCTTGCCGGAACCCTCCGAGCCAATCACAGCGACGATCCGATCCGGCCAATCGGGCCACTGATCGATCAGCGTGAATGCTGCTGCGTTCGATGGACCACGCAGAAAATCTTCGCGTGCGAAGCTGACAGAAT
>DATFVF010000234.1:0-2461 GCA_035260465.1 Pseudolabrys sp.
CCCCGATGTCATAGCTGGGGGCGCAGTGGAATTGTGGAGGAGAAAACCCGGTTGGCAAAATTTGCTTTGTTATTGCGCGACGACGTCGATGCGGCCGTGCGCGGCGAGGATCGTGGCAATGCCGGTGTCGACCGACTGTTGCGAGCCGACGTCGAGCTCGATGGCGCGAAGATCGACGCCGTAGCCTCTGGCATAGCGTTCGACGTCGGCGACCTGCGGCGCGTTGCGGCCCGTGGTCTCGCGCATGGACGCGTAGACGGTGTGGCCTGCCTTAGCGAGCGCTTCGGCGGATAGCCGGCCGAAGCCGCTGGATGCCCCGGTGATGACGATAACGTGTTTCATGACTGTCTCCTTGGACGTGGTCGGTGAAGCAAGCGGCTCCTGCCGGATGCGGGATCAGACCATTCCGCCGTTGGCGCGCAGGACCTGGCCGTTGATCCACGAGCCGTCCGGGCCAACGAGGAAAGCAACGGCGGCAGAGATGTCGTCGGGCGTGCCGAGCCGCTCCAGCGGATTCATCTTCGACATGCGTTCGATGAGCTCCGGCGATTTCCCTTTCAGGAAGAGGTCCGTTGCAGTTGGCCCAGGAGCGATCGCATTGACGGTGATGGAACGACCACGCAGCTCTTTGGCGAGAACGGTCGTCATCGCTTCGACAGCGGCCTTGGTGGCCACGTAGACGCCGTAGGTTTCAAGGCGCAGGCCGATGACGCTGGTGGAGAAGTTGACGATTCGTCCGCCATTGCGCAGCCGCCGCGACGCTTCGCGCAACCCGTTGAATGTGCCTTTCAGATTCACTGCGATCTGGCCGTCAAATAGCGCATCGTCGCTGTCGGCCAGAGGCGCGAGCTTCATGATGCCGGCATTGTTCACTAGCACATCGACACCACCGAACGCCGCGTCGGCCGCATCGAAGATGCGACGCATTGCCTGGGCATCGCTTACGTCGGCCTTGACGGTCAGCGCACGGCCACCTTTTTCCTCGATCTTGCGCGCCAAGGCCTCGGCGGACGCTGTGTCGCGGGAATAGTTGACGATGACCGTGAAACCATCGCCGGCCAGCCTCTCGGCGACTGCCGCGCCGATGCCGCGGGAAGCACCGGTCACAATCGCTACTTTGTTGTTTTCGTGAGCCATTTTCAGTCTCCTCATCAAAATGCGGGGTTTTCCACTTCCGATGAGTGACAGATGGACCTTTTCGCCACCCGGATAATACGCCATGGTCTGGCATTACAATCCGAGATTCGCGAACAATAGCGAATGGATCGATTCGACGCGATGCGGGTATTCACCCGAGTGGTGGAACGGCGCAGCTTCACGCTTGCAGCCGAGGATCTCGGCTTGCCGCGTTCCACGGTTACGGATGCTGTAAAGCAGCTCGAAGCACGGCTCGGCGTGCGGCTCCTGCAGCGGACGACGCGCCACGTCAGCCCGACGCTCGATGGCGAAGCCTATCACCGCCGCTGTCTCGCGCTCATCGCCGATCTGGAAGATGCCGAGGCGGCATTTGGAGGCGCCAAGCCTAAGGGGCTGCTGCGTGTCGACGTCCACGGCACGCTCGCACGTCATTTCGTGCTGCCGCGCTTGCCGGATTTCCTCGCCGAATATCCCGATATTCAATTCTACATGAGCGAGGGTGATCGGTTGGTCGATCTCATTCGCGAAGGCATCGACTGTGTGCTGCGCGTCGGCGACCTGCAGGACAGCGACATGGTCGCACGTCGAGTGGCCGTCTTAGCGGAGGTAACTTGCGCCGCACCCGCGTATATTGAGCGCTTCGGCATGCCTGCAGACGTCAGCGCGCTGACCAACCATCGCATCGTCGGCTTCCACTCTTCGGCGACGCGGGCGCTGCTGCCGCTCGAATTCACCATCGACGGCGTCGTGCACAACGTACATTTGCCGGCCACAGTGGCGGTGAACGGAGCGGAAAGTCTTGTCGCCGCCGCAAGGCTTGGTCTGGGGCTGATCCAGGTGCCGCGCTATCACGTCGAAGGCGATTTCGAGGAAGGAACGCTCGTTCCGGTCCTGCCCGACTTTCCGCCCTCGCCGACACCCGTCTCGCTGCTCTATCCCCCGAACCGCCAGCTGTCGCCACGCGTCCGCGTGTTCATCGACTGGCTCATTCGCGCGTTCGGCGCGAGTAGAGGCTGATGCTTCTTCATTTTCGTTACGCACGAGATTAGTTAATCTGGGCCGCGAATGCAGGCGATGGCTCCCGTATCAGGCGCGCGCGAGGGACGGTTTGGGACGGCAGGACTGCTCCCCCTCTTGGCATAAGGCGTACACAGCCTGATGCCGGCGGAAGCCGCGCAGCTCAAAATGGCCGATCTCAATGACTGGTTCGGCAACTTCAACGGCGAAAGTATCGGTCATGAGCAGGGGCCGGCCGACGTCCTTGCAGAGGAGTTCCAGCCGGCTGAGGATGTTGACGTCGCGCCCAACGGCGGTGAAGTCGAGG
>DATFVF010000235.1:0-7534 GCA_035260465.1 Pseudolabrys sp.
CGACATCGGCCCTCCACGAACGTCCGGATACCGCCGCGAATATTCTGAGCCCCTTTCGCAACAGCTTCAATTGCGTCCCATACGCGTCACGCCGGCCTGACCGAGGTCCATTCAAAAGGCCATTTTGTAAGAAAGCGCCGTGAACTCATGGCTGCGCTGAGGTGCGCTGCGATTTACTAATAGGTGCGCTGAAAGCGCTTTGGCGAATTGGGCGCATTCCAGTTGCCGGAGGACGTCCCGTAGGCCGTCCCGGGAAGTGGATTCGGTCGGCAAAATCCTCCTACGCCGCGCACCGACGCCCAGCATTGGTCGGACGAGGAATAGCCGCAATTCGTAGTGCCCCATCTATAAGTGGCGCACCATGCACCGGCATCCGCACCGGTAGGGGTGAGGGAGAAGGCGGCCAGCGCGAGTACCACAAGAAGTGCCATTCGCATAATGGCCCCCTATTGTCGGGGCTTTGGGTGCACGTCGCGCTAGCCCGAGGTCGATGAGCGGGACGGTGCCGTGCGTCTCACATGTCTAATAGCTGCGCCGGTAACGCCGCGGCGAGCTGGGGGTATTCCAGCTTCCGGCGCCCGTCCCGTAGGCCGTTCCGGGGAACGGATTTGGTCGGCAAAATCCCCCCAGGCCGAGAACGGTGGCCCGGCATTGCTCGTACGAGGAATAGCTGCAGTTTGAAACGCCCCGTCGGTAGCTCGCGCACCATGCACCGGCATCGGCATCGGTGCTGGTCAGCGAGATCCCGGCCAGCGCGAGTAACACAAGAACGATTGTTCGCATGGTCGGCTCCTGAGCAAAGCAACGCCTGGCGAGCCAATATATTCCAAGCGGATTGCGCCGCCCCACGATGACGGGATCGTGCGGGTAGGGCGTTTGCGATATGGTTGGTGAATGTTCCGGCGCTTGCGGCCCAGATGGTGAGCCCGGTTGGGATCGAACCAACGACCTACTGATTAAAAGTCAGTTGCTCTACCACTGAGCTACGGGCCCGGTGCGCGGGTGTGTAGGGGCGGCCTGATGCGGGGTCAATAGTGGGGCCGCAGCAGGCCTGTCCAAGTGGAGCGCGTCGGCTTATCCTGAAGATGGGGGCCGGTTGCACGCGCTGGGAGGAGTGGGCTGATGCCGATCGTCAACCGGATTGCCGCCATGCAGGGCGACGTTACTGCCTGGCGGCGCGACATCCACGCCAACCCCGAACTCCTTTATGACGTGCACCGCACCGCGGCCACTGTTGCCGATAAGCTCAGAAGCTTTGGCTGCGACGAGGTCGTGACCGGGATCGGCCGCACGGGCGTGGTCGGCGTCATCCGTGGCGGTAAGGGAAACGGCCGGGTCATTGGGCTGCGCGCCGACATGGATGCCCTGCCGATCGAGGAGATCGGTGATGTGCCGTACAGATCAACGGTGCCGGGCAAGATGCATGCCTGCGGTCACGACGGTCATACCGCCATGCTGCTCGGCGCTGCCCATTATCTCGCTGAGACGCGCAACTTCTCCGGTACGGCGGTCGTCATTTTCCAGCCTGCGGAGGAGGGCGGCGCCGGCGGCAAGGCGATGGTTCAGGACGGGCTGATGGAGCGCTTCCGCATCGAGGAAGTCTACGGCATGCACAACTATCCCGGCCTTCCAGTAGGGCAATTCGCGCTGCGACCCGGTCCGATAATGGCGGCCGCCGACCGTATTACGATCGAGATCGAAGGCCGCGGTGGCCACGCGGCGCGGCCGCATGTTGCGATCGACACGGTGCTGGTGGGCGCCCAAATCATCAACCAGATTCAATCGATCGTGGCGCGCAATGTTGATCCGCTCAACGCCGCGGTGATCTCGATCTGCGTTTTTCAGGCCGGCTCGACCGACAATGTCATCCCGCAAACCGCGCTCCTGCGCGGGACCGCCCGCAGCCTCACACCCGACGTGCGCGATCTTTTGGAAAAGCGGCTGCATGAGGTCGTGACCGGAACGGCAGGCCTCTATGGCGCCAGCGCCAAGCTTACTTACCGGCGCGATTATCCCGTGACCCGAAATCACGTGCGACAGGCCGAATTTGCGGCGTCGGTCGCGGCCGAAGTAGTCGGGCGCGAGCGAGTCGAGGAGGATGTCGCCCCGGTCATGGGCGCGGAGGACTTTTCGTTCATGCTTGAGGCGCGGCCCGGTGCTTTCATCTTCGTTGGCAACGGCGATAGCGCCGGTCTTCACCATCCAGCCTACGATTTCAATGACGAGGTGATCCCGTACGGCGCCTCGTACTGGGTTAAGCTCGTTGAAACGGCATTGCAGGGGTGAGATAAATCGCAGATCAGTAATCAGCGAGCCACGGCCATCCTAGGCGCTGCTTCTTGAGTCCCGGTTCTGATTACTGATTACCGATCACCGATTTTTGCTCGGCCGGCGCCTCAGCGACGCCGGTGGGCTGCGGTAGCTGGGCCGCGACCTTTGCCTCGACGCTTCGCCAATAGGCGAATTCGTTGAAACGCGAGTCTTCCAACAGGGCCAGCGCCACGGCGGCAAGGAAGGGTAGGCTCTGCACCAAGAGTACCGCCGCGAACACGTGGAGCTCACGAATTTGTTTGTAATTAGTGGCGAGGATGACTACCGCGCCGACCACAAGTAAGCTTCCGAGTACCGCCTCCCAGAACGCTGGGAATTCCGCGCTCTTGCAGGTCGCGCCGCCTTTGGCCGTGCGCGTGAACGGCATGGTTTCCTTCCATACGCCGCAGCCGACCGCGCGCGCGACCGTCCATTGCACCGACATAGCGGCGATTACGGCACCGACCATCTGGGCGGGCCGGATTGCGACTCGCAGACGATAAAGCGCCACAAAGTGCCCCAGAGTGATCACGAATGCCGCAAGGATCGGGACGGTGAGGATCTTGTCGGGAATGGCGATACCGGCAAACGCAACAACAGGCACCCAGACAAGATTGAGCATTGCGACAGCAACCCCGATCGACTCCGCTCCTAGCCAATTGAGCCAGCCAACTGCAAATTCGCGCTTCTGCTCGCGCGTCAATGCGTTGGCGCGCGGCAGCAGGTAACGCCAATGCTTGCGCAGAATCTGCAAACCGCCATAGGCCCATCGGTAGCGCTGCTTCTTGTAGGCCTCGAATGTGTCGGGCAACAGGCCGTGTCCGTAGCGCCGGTTGGTGTAATGAATCTGCCAGCCATGCTCGAGCACCAGCAGACCGAGATCGCAGTCTTCGACGATTGTATCGCTCGTCCATCCGCCGGACGAGACCAGCGCCGCGCGGCGGATCAGGCACATAGTGCCATGCACGATGATAGCGTTCGCCTCGTTGCGCTGAACCATGCCGATATCGAAGAAGCCGGCGTATTCGCCATTCATCGCGTGATGCATGACGGTACGGTCGCCGTCGCGATGATCCTGCGGCGCCTGTACCATGCCGACTTTCGGATCGGCGAAGACCGGCACTAAGTCTTTGAGCCAATCGGGACGCACGGCGTAATCTGCGTCGATGACGCCGATGATCTCGGCATCGGCAGCGGTATGCGAAAGCGCGAGTCGCAACGCGCCCGCCTTATAGCCGCTGAGGTTGTCTTCGTTGATGAATTTGAACCGCTCACCCAGTGCGCGGCAGTGATCCTCGATCGGCCGCCAAAACGCAGGATCAGGCGTGTTGTTGATGACGACAATGCACTCGAAATTCGGGTAGTCGATCCGTGCCACCGCATCGAGCGTGGCCTTGAGCATCTCGGGCGGCTCGCGATGGGCGGGGACGTGGATCGACACTTTCGGTGCAAAACCCTCCGGCGCTGATAGGGCGTCGGCGATGAGCCGTCGCGGGCCGCGGCCGAAGGCGATGACTGCGATCTCTTCGATGCGCGCGAGCGTGATCATAACGAGCGGAGCAAGGAGGGTAATACCGAGTAGAAGCGCAAAAGCAGCTCCGAGCACGAAATAATGGGTTTGCCAGAACGCGAAAACGGTCGCGAGCCAAGCGCCTACTGTATTGGCGGCGATCGCGAGCGCTGCGGCTTCCCCGAACGTGGCGGCACGCCGCGCCAGCACCGGCAGCGACACCAGCAGCCCCAGCAGCACCGCTAAGGCGCCGATCTTCCAATGGTCTGGATCGCTCACCAATCCGGTCCAAGCGAACTTGGCGTGGCGTGAGGCATCGAACACGCCCCAATACATACCGACGCCGCCTTCATTGGTCTTCCACGGCTGGTCGAATGCCTCGATGACGTTGTAGTCGATGCCGTAAGCCTCGGCGCGGGAAACGAACTCGCGCAGCACGCTTGCCTGCTCGATCCGCCCGGGATCGGCATGGCGCATGTTGTAGCCGGCACTGGGCCAACCAAACTCGGCGATCACGATGCGCTTGCCGGGATGCGCGGCGCGCAGCTTGTCGTAGAACTCGATGGTCTTGTCGACGGCCTGAGTTGCGCTGAATCCGTCCCAATAAGGCAGGATGTGCGCGGCGATGAAGTCGACCGCCGAAGCAAGCTCCGGATGCTCGATCCACACCGTCCAGATTTCGCCGGTCGTGACTGGTACCGGACTTTGGCGCTTTACACGCTGGATGAGCCGTACGAGGTCGTCGACCGACTTCTCCGCGCGCAAGGTGGTCTCATTGCCGACCACGATCGCATTGACGTTGCTGTAGCGGCGCGCAAGCGCGATGGCGGCTTGTATCTCCCGCTCGTTGCGAGCTTCGTTTTTGTCGATCCAAATGCCAAGCGTGACCTTTAGTCCGAACTCGGCGGCAATCGCCGGCACCAGCTCACCGCCGCCCGTCGAAGTATAGGTGCGGATCGCCTGGGTGTAGGGGCTAAGGATCTTCAGGTCGGCACGAATCTGCTCCGCCGTCGGCCGGTCGCCATAATCCGGATGTTGCGATCGCGTGTACGGCGAGTAGGAGATGCTGGCGAGCGGGCCGTCGACATTGGACACCGCTTGTTGCCGATGGAGGAGCGTCCATAAACCGGCATGCACGCAGACGACGAGCGTCACCACGGCTGCGACGGTGCGCATAGAACGGAAACCACGCGGGGCAAAATGCGCAGACCCGAACCTGTCCCCTAGGTCCAACCAAGGTCGTCCTTAACGTACCTTGGCATGAGGCGTTGTTACAAGTAGCGATCACTCATGGCCGATGCAAGGCAGACAACAGCGCAGACAAAAAAATCGTTCGGCAAAACCTCAGCGAAATCATTCTGAACGTTTGTACAGCTTGGCTGCCTCTTGCTGAACGTTCGTACAGACTAGCGGTTGGTCGTTTCGCTCGGTACGGCCGCCGTGCCCTGTGTCTCGGCATTTGGGTTCACCCAACAGCCATGCACGCGGCTGTTGAGCGTGTCGGTCGCCTTCGGGTCGATATTCCCCTGCCGCACGAGGCAGCGGAAAGTCGCCTGGATGTGACCGGCTGGGCAGCCAAACCGGTCATAGAGGTCCAGATGGCGAAAGGCAGTATCGAGGTCATCGCGCCAGAGTAGACTTACGACGCGCCGACCCAGCCACAAGCATTCCGGGTTGGCAGCCGGGCCGCCCAAAAGCCGCTCCGCTTCGGCAAATTCGTCGATTTTCTTCTGGGCCTCCTTCGTGTCGCCCGCCTGCGGCTTATCCTTATCTGCCGGCTTTTGCTCGCCATTTTGGGCCAATGTCGGATTGGCGACGAGCATCATCGCCGCGCCGAGGGCGGCGGTGACAAAACGCATCCGGAAGCGCTGCATGATTGTCCTGATTTGTTGAACCGTGCCGGTCGGTAGGTCCCCCTCCCATGAAGACCTATTCGGTCAGCATTGCGGCAACGGCCATTGGAGCGATCCAATTAAAGCAGCCGGCCGAGGTAACGCCAAGATGGCAAAAGCTGTTCCGGAGAGATACCGCCGGCGTTGCCGTCTGACGGCGCTTGGCACCACCCTTGGAGCACGATAAGCGAGGCGTCATTCTCGAGTAGGGGTCGGGATCAGTCTCCATGGGTATTGCGACGGCGTTTTTCGCGATTGCAGCAGCGGCAATCGCTACGGCATGGGCATGGCTCGGCGCGACGGTCCAGATGCCGCCGTCTCCTTTGGGCGCTGGTGGGAAGCTTTATTGCGTCTCGTATACGCCGTTTCGCGGCGCGCAGACTCCGCTCGGCCCGGACGTTCCAGTTGATCCCAGGCAAATCGACGAGGACTTGGCTCAACTCAAGCACATCACGGATTGCGTGCGCACCTACTCGGTCGATCACGGCCTCGATCAGATTGCCGGAATCGCCAAGCGTCATGGCATGAAGGTCTTGCAGGGTTTATGGCTGTCGAATTTGCCCGAACTCAGCCGAAAGCAGGTTGGGACCGCGATCACTCTAGCCCAGCAGTTTCCCGACGTGATCGCAGCAGTCATCGTCGGCAACGAAGTCCTGCTGCGAGGGGAGATGGCGGCACCTGATCTCGTGCGGACCATCCGCGAAGTCAAGGCGCAGGTCGCAATGCCAGTTACCTACGCGGATGTGTGGGAGTTTTGGCTGCGTTACCGCGATGTGGCGAGCGTGGTCGATTTCGTCACCATCCATATTCTGCCCTATTGGGAGGACTTTCCGATTCCCGCACGGAATGCGGCAGCCCATGTCGATGCCATCCACGCGCAGATGGTCAGGGCTTTTCCTGGCAAGGATGTGTTCGTCGGTGAATTCGGTTGGCCGAGCGCCGGCCGCATGCGTGAAGGGGCTTTGCCCTCGCCGGTGAATCAAGCCCGCTCCATGCACGAGGTGCTCGATCATGCCAAGCGCGAGAACTATCGCGTGAACCTCATCGAGGCGTACGATCAACCCTGGAAGCGCCGGCTCGAAGGGACCGTCGGCGGCCATTGGGGGTTGTTCGATGCTTATCAGCGAGAGCCAAAATTCGCCTGGGGCGGCCTCGTCTCCAATCATCCGCACTGGCCTTGGCAAGCGGCCGGCGGGGTGGGGCTCGCAACGATAATTCTCGCAAGCGCACTGGCTGTTCGCCGCCGGATCGGTACTGCCGTCGATACCTCTTGCTGGTTGCGTATCGGGACGATTGCGATCGTAGCCGGCATCCTGATCGGTTGGACGGTTGCGAACGTTCCAGTCGAGAGCCTCACGGTCGCGGATTGGCTGCGCAACGTCGCCTGGGCTGCCACGGCCCTGACATCACCTGTTGTCGTTGCCGTTGCCGCGGTATCAGGCGTCACCGCTCCCTGTTTCGCCCAAATGCTCGGCCGCGCTGCGCACCGCCCGCGCGAGCTGGCGGCGCTTGCCCTGGGCGTTCTCCTGATCGCCCTCGCTGTGCTCTCGGTGCAGGCGGCGCTGGGTCTGGTCTTCGACCCACGCTACCGGGATTTTCCTTTCGCGCCGCTCACCGCCGCGACAGTCCCGCTCTTGCTGCTGACAAAAGCAAAGCCCGCGGTCAAGGGAGGCCTACTCGCAAGGTGGAAGCAGCGCTTGCAGGCCCCGGCTGCGGAGAGCGCGATCGCGGCGACACTGACGGCGTCAGCGGTCTATATCGCTTGCAACGAAAGCTTTGCTAACTGGCAGGCTATGTGGTTCTCAACCGCTTTGCTGGCGCT
>DATFVF010000236.1:0-3102 GCA_035260465.1 Pseudolabrys sp.
CTAGCCGTAACCGCCACATCAACACCACAGTACGAAGGATGCCGTGCATGCGCCAACGTCGTTCAGAGGTGGTCACACGGGCCCTGAGACGCATCGGACGGCTGATATGTTTGAGTCGCGTCGACAACGCGATGTCCTCCATCAGCGCGATTGGTGGAAAGCCCCCAACGGCGTCAAATGCCGCGCGAGTGGCAAAGATGGCCTGATCGCCGGTGGCAATGCCAGTCAGGCGAGAGCGCAGGTTCATCATGAAAGCAATCAAAGATAAGGCTCCGCCGCGAGCAAATTGCACATCGAAGCGGCCCCAGGCCCGGCCCGAGCGCGTTAGACCGTCGCGAACGAGCGTATCGGCATCATCAGGCAAACGGGTATCCGCGTGCAGAAACAACAATGCATCGCCGCGTGCAGCAGCGGCGCCCGCATTCATCTGCATCGCGCGCCCGCGCGGCGTGACGAGTACGCGATCGGCGAAGGGACGGGCAAGCGCTTCCGTACCGTCGCGGCTTCCGCCGTCGACCACGATGATCTCTGCTCCGCGTGTCCGGCACGGCGCAAGCACCGCCAGTGCCGCTTCGATTCCTGCGGCTTCGTCCAGCACCGGTATGATGATCGACAGCATTGAGCAGCTCACTCCGCCGCCTCTTTCAACGCTCCACCGCAGCTCGAGCCTTGTCCTGCCGTACAACCATAACAATGGCCTGCAACACGGATCGGGTTGCCTTCGATCACATCGTCGAGCAGATCGCTCAGATGCACGCGCTTGCGCTCGCCGCGCGACATCGGCAAATCGAGCATCTGATTGAAATCGCAGTCATAGACGTAGCCGCGCCAATCCACCGAAATCAGGCTACGGCACATTACGCCGTCGAGATTGACATCCAGATGAGCATCCCGCAGCAGCCCAACATAACTTTCGAACTCACCTTTGGTGACGAGCGCAGAGCCAAACCGCTGGATTGGCATGTTGGCAAGGACGTACAGTTTGTTGAAAACAATCCCGTATTGTTCACCAAGCGTCCGTTTGTAATCTGCTTCGAGTGCAGCCTGCGGCGGCGGCAGTGAAGGCCCCTGCGGATTGTAGACGAGGTTTAATGTGAGCGCCGGATCGCGTCCGTAACCGAGAGAATTGAGGCGCTTGAGCCCGCGGATTGAGCCGTTGAAAACGCCCTTGCCGCGCTGACGTTCGACATTGTCTTGCAGATAGCAAGGCATCGATGCGACGACCTCGACGCGCTCTGACGCCAGAAATTCGGCGAGATCCTCCTGTCCTGGCTGCTCCAGGATCGTGAGATTGCAACGGTCCATGACTCTGCCAACGAGCTTGCGCGCCTCGCGCACCAGCCGACGGAAATGAGGATTAAGCTCTGGCGCACCGCCGGTAATGTCGAGGTTTGAAACTCGCCGGCGCCGAAGAAAGTCGAGGACCAGGTCGGCGACGTCGCCACTCATCTCCTCGGTTCGATTGGGTCCGGCATTGACGTGACAATGGAAGCAGGACTGGTTGCAACGGTAGCCGACGTTGACTTGCAACGTTTCCAGCCTGCCGCGACGGAGGGCAGGGAAATGAATTTTTTCGAGCAGCGGCAGCGTATCGCGCATTGGTAGCCTCAACTGCACCTACAACTTTGCCATGAAGCCCGCGTCCGCGTCACCCCGCTGGTGTGGCGTCACGACAAATCGGCATGCGTGCTATGAAATTCAGCGTGCCAGCGCCGAAGTTACAAGCGACGCGATGCCGATGCGGCCAAATCCAGGGAGCTTCAGTCCGGGGTGGCGCAGGTCGAGTCCGGCGACCAAGCCCAACAGATTCACCTCGATGCCCTCGACCCAACCGAACTTGATGGCCGCAAATCCATTCAGGTTGAACTCGACGCCGGTGCGGCTATCGGTCAAACCGGCGTAGATTCCATCACGAAAATCGCGGCCGACCGCGTTTGGCGGCAGACTCAAGGCGAGTTCGGGGACTGCACGCAGGATTGATGCGACGAAACTGTTGCTGTTCGGACCAGGCCAAATGCGGTAGTCACCGGCCCTCGCAAACTGATAGGCCGCGACCGCCGCCTCGACGCGCGGAATCAACTTTTCCGCGTCGGCGCCGGAGATATCCGCGATTGCAACCGGCACATTGCCATACCATCGGCCATCGACAGGCCAATTGTTCAGGCGCACCGGTTCACCCCAGCCAACCAAATCATAGCGCCGCCAGCGCGTTTCATTTTCGTGCTTGAGCACAATCCAGCTGTGCACCGAGAAAACGCCCTTCCAGGCGCCGGCCGTGCCGGTGAAGACGATAACGCGAGCCGGCTTGAAGTCGGAGGCTGCCGGCAGCATCCCGGTGCTCGACCAGTCGGCATCGCGCCACGACCGTGGGTCGTTACTGATTGTGTACAGGGCCGCGCGGGCGAGGATCGGGAGGAGAAATAAAGCAAAGATGACGAGCATGACGGCCTTGCGGCGGCTGAATTGGTGGGTGGACGGCATAATTTAAACTATAGCCGCTTTCCGGCCTAAAGGTGGCGGTTAGCGCGCCTGATTGTTTGCGATCGTCAGCTGCGGAAAGCGCTCGGCGCCGTCTTTGGCGAGGTCGCCAGTCACTGCCTTTGTCCATTCCATGCCCACAATGGCGCCGAGCCTGGCATCCGCGATGACGTTGCCCGAAATGTTGGCGTCACCTGCGCCACGCACCACCGACACAGCGATGCCGTATCGGGCGTTCCGAACGACGTTGCCGCTGATGGCGACGTTGCGCAGATAAGGCCCCCAGCCGGCGCGGATCCCGGCGTTGGGCGCGTTTTCGATAACGTTGCCCGTGACGGCTGTGTCCGCTTCTACGCCAATACCGACGCCAGCGCCCTCCGGCGGATTATCTGGTCGTCGCACGCCGACATTGCGGAGCAGATTGCCGTGGACAGTCGCGAGACGTCCGCCATTGTCGAAGTTAGTGACGGCGATGCCGTTCTCTGCGGTATCGATGATGTTGTCGGCGACGATAGCGCCTTCGAAATCAAATTCGGTGTACATCGCGGTCTCTTTTAGGTCGGCACAGTTGTTGCCGATGATCTGGATGTTGGAAGCGGCATTCCCACGAATGGCAGAGAATGC
>DATFVF010000237.1:0-17232 GCA_035260465.1 Pseudolabrys sp.
TATTGTAACCGCCGATCAGTTCAACTGCAGGATAGAGATCGAACGCACCGGCAGGGACACCCAAGGGCGCGTAAGGATCGGTAGGCTCCGCGTGCGCCTTAAGCTTTTTCGGAAACGTCCGGATTGGTCCTAGCGCCACCGGCGGTGCTCCCGGCGCACCGAAAGGAACGGAAATGTCCGATGATTTTTCGTAAGGCGACAAACCAAGTGGTGTCGGCACACCGGGTGCGATCGCTTGCGCGTTGGCTGATGTGTTGAGCTTTACCTTGGCTTTTTTCTTGCGGCTGTTGGTGGAATCGAATCCGGAATTGCCCGCGCCGGAGGCCGGTGGCGTAAACGTCACTGGCGCAGCCAATTGCGCGAGCGTCGCACGATCGAATTTCTCAAACCGCGGTGGACTGCGTGGATCGGTTTGCAGCTTCGGCGCCAGAGGATCGGTGTATGCCTGGATCGCCGTTTGCGCTGCCGCATCGGCGCAATGAAATATCACGCAGGCAAGAATCAGCATGCCGACGCTGCACGACGTGGCCGGACGGACATTGCGATACAGCGCCACCGGTGAAGTTTCTCCTGGTCCGTTCATCACCAATCACCGATCGCGTCGGGAACACGCACCCATACGAGCGCGCGCCCGCGGCGGCGGACGTTGGTTAACGGAAGCTAAAATCTTATGGTTAACGAGGCGTTGCCCTCGCCCGGCGGCGAGGTTTTACGGGCTAAACCCAGCCCTTGAGCTCGCGCATAACGACGTCCCGGATCACGGCCATTCCGCCCGGGGTGTCGTTGAGGCAAGGGATCGCGGTGAAGCTTTCGCCACCCGAGCGGCGAAAAATCTCGGCGTTTTCCATGGCAATCTCCTCAAGCGTCTCAAGGCAGTCGACGGAAAAACCCGGCGTGATGACCGCGATATTTTTCACTCCGCGCTCGGCGAGCGATTTCACCGTGGCGTCGGTGTAAGGCTTGATCCACTCCGCTGTGCCGAAGCGCGACTGAAAGGTCATGAGCAGCTTTTCGTCGTCGAGCTTGAGCTTCTTGCGCAATAGTGCGGTAGTCTCACTGCATTGTTTGAGATAGGGGTCGCCTTTTGTGACGTAGTCCTCCGGCATGCCGTGATAGGAAGCGACCATCACCTCGGGTTTGAACGCGAGCTTACCCAACGCCGTGTTGAGCGAAGCCGCAAGCGCATCGATGTAAACGGATTCGGCAAAATAAGGCGCAGCAACCCGCAGTGCCGGCTGAAAGCGCATGAGACTGAGCGCGCGGAACGCTTCGTCACACACCGTTGCCGTCGTCGCCGCCGCATATTGCGGATAGAGCGGGACGATCAGGATGCGCTCGCAATTCTGTGAAACAAGGGCGTCCAGTCGCGAGCGGATCGACGGATTGCCGTAGCGCATTGCCCAATCGACGCGGATTCGCTTGTCGACCTTGTCCAATAACTCTTCCAATTTGTCGGACTGCGACCGCGTGATCGTCTTGAGCGGCGATTCGTTGCGCTCTTTGTTCCAAATTTTGTCGTAATCGCGGCCTTTGCGGCTAGGACGCACGGTCAGAATGACCAGGTTGAGCACCAACCACCATTTCAGGCGGCTCTCTTCGATGACACGGCGATCCGAAAGAAACTCCTTCAGATAGCGGCGCATGGACAGATAATCGGTCGCGTCCGGCGTACCGAGATTGACCAGCAGCACGCCGATGCGGCTGCCGGCCGAACCCATTTCCGGACTCATGACTTGCGCTCGTCAGCGATCAACTTGCCATCGTTCGGCAACGTCCCCGGTGCAACCAGGCGCACGGCGCCTTTGAGCTTGGTGACCGAGTGCAAGGTTGTCGCGATTGCATTTTCGAGGCCGGCGTCCGAGGGTGTGCACTCAGCCAGCAAGGTCATAGTGTCCTGTTCGGATGCGCGGTCGACAACGAGACGCAGTCGCCTAAGCTCGGGATGGCGCGCAGCAATCTCGGCAATCTGTTTGGGATGCACGAACAATCCCTTCACTTTAGCGGTCTGATCGGCGCGGCCCATCCATCCCTTGATGCGCGCATTGGTGCGCCCGCATGGCGAAACTCCAGGCATCAGCGCCGACAAATCACCGGTCCCGAGGCGGATCATTGGATAGTCGGGATTGAACGATGTGACGACCACCTCCCCGACTTCGCCCTGCGGCACCGGGTCCCCGGTGCCTGGCCGTACGATCTCGACAATTACAGTCTCATTCACAATCATGCCTTCACGCGCCTCGCTTTCGTAGGCGATCACGCCCAGCTCGGCGGTCGCGTAGCATTGCAGCACGGCCACGCCGCGTCTGCCGAGTTCCTCGCGTAGCGAGGCCGGCAAAGCCGCAGCGGAGACGAGGCCGCGCTTGATCGAGGACACGTCCTTGCCCGTCTTTTCCGCGATGTCGAGCAGAATCTTCAGGAAATCGGGCGTCCCGATATACCTCGAAGGCTTGTAATGGGCGATCGCTTCAATCTGCTGCTCGGTATTGCCAACACCACCCGGAATGACCGCGCAGCCAAGCGCATGCGCACCCGATTCAAGAATGAAACCACCGGGTGTGAGATGGTAGGCAAAGGAATTGTGTACGATGTCGCCTTGACGAATTCCTGCGGCGTAAACCGCGCGCGCTGCGCCCCACCAATCAGCACCCCCGCCTTCCGGCTCAAAGATAGGGCCGGGCGACATCAACAGACGCCTTGCTT
The DNA here is from genome assembly GCA_035260465.1 of Pseudolabrys sp. Lineage (GTDB taxonomy): Bacteria > Pseudomonadota > Alphaproteobacteria > Rhizobiales > Xanthobacteraceae > Pseudolabrys. Next base: position 2,701 of record DATFVF010000237.1, read on the forward strand.
TGCCAGGCGGAGTGACGTTGAGGCCCCCAAATGGCGGATGGTTCTTTTGTAAAGCCGACAGGTCCGCTTTGTGCATTACCGGTAGCTTTGCGAGCGCTGAGCGCGAGCCGATCGACTTCACATCGCAGCCGGACAAATGTTTCGCCCAACCTGGCGCGGTCATGGCACGTCCAACGAATTCGGTCAGGCGCGCAAACTGCTCGCGCTCGCGTATGGCTGGGTCTCGTGTCTCGAGCGGGTCGTAATGTCCAGGCATGGCCTACGCCAGCCACCTCTTGCGGCGGCGGTAGTGCTTGCCGTCACGAAACGATTTGCGCCGGCCTTCGGAAATGCCGAGGTAGAATTCCTTCACGTCTTCATTTTCGGCCAACGCCTTGGCCTCGCCGTCCATCACCACACGGCCATTTTCGAGAATGTAACCGTAGCGGGCGTAGCGCAGCGCCATGTGCGTATTCTGCTCGGCAAGCAGAAACGAAACGCCTTCCTTCTCATTGAGGTCCTTCACAATGCCGAAGATCTCCTCGACGATTTGGGGCGCAAGCCCCATCGACGGCTCGTCGAGCAGGATCATCTTTGGACGCGACATAAGCGCACGGCCAATCGCACACATCTGCTGCTCACCGCCGGACGTGTAACCAGCAAGCGAAGTCATTCGCTCGCCAAGCTTCGGAAAATATGAGTACACGAGATCAAGGTCGCGCTTGACGGCGGACTTGCCGTCCCGCCGCGTGAACGCGCCGGTCAACAGGTTTTCCTCGATGGTAAGGTGGCCGAAACAGTGCCGCCCTTCCATAACCTGGATGCAGCCGCGCCTCACCAGCTCATTGGGCGTGAGATCCTGCACCTCGGCTCCGTCAAAAACGATCGAACCTTTGGTGACGTCGCCGCGCTCGGCATGCAGCAAATTGGAAATTGCCTTTAGCGTCGTGGACTTGCCTGCGCCATTTGCACCCAGCAACGCGACAATCCCACCCTTCGATACGTCGAGCGAAACGCCCTTGAGCACCAGGATGACGTGGTCGTAGATGACCTCGATATTGTTGACCGAAAGAATTTTTCCCGCAGTTGCGGAAGCCGTGCTTTCGGTCTGCGTTGCCGCCGACATGGCCGCTCCCACACAAGGACCTCTCCCCGCCCGGATGGCGAGGAGAGGCATTTCACGCGGTTAGGACGACTTGTCGCAAGCTTCGGTACGCTTCGGCCAGCCGGTATTGGCAGCCGCATAGTCTTTCGCGGCCGATTCAATCAGCGGGCGCACCTTGGTCTTGAGCGGTGCGATCCAGTCCGAACCCTGCACCCACTTGGTGCCATCCCATTTCGCCATGTAGGCAGAGTTGTGACCGTTGTGATCTTCGCATGCGACCTTCATGGGCGCTGCAAAGCCGTCGGCGCCGATCTCCTTCAGACGAGCCTCGGTGATATTCAAGGTCTCGAGACCGCGACGCATATCTTCGCCGGTAATGACTTTTTTGCCGGTGATTTTCTGCGCATTGCGAATCGCTTCCGCAATGATGATCGAGTTGAGCACCCCGCGGTTGTACAGATTTTCGCCAACCCGCTCCTTCTGGGTCTGCGTCTTGCCCTTGTCGATGACGTATTTCTGGATGTCCTTGATGACCGGGAAGTTGGTCCCGACCTGATTGAAATCAAGAGATAGGTAGCCCTTGGCCCCGTCACCGGCGGGCCGCGCGTCGTCGTCGCTTCCGGCCCACCAATTACCGATCAGATGATCCATCGGATAACTGTTTTTGACAGCTTCCTTGATCGCGGTCGGATTCATCGTGCCGAAACCCTGGATGTAGATCCAGTCCGGACGGTCGCGACGGATGTTGAGCCATTGCGACGACTGGTTTTGCATTTCGGCGGCCGGCACCGGGTAGAGCTTGAGGTCGAACCCGTAATCCTTGGCTAGCGCCTCGAGCAACGGGATCGGCTCCTTGCCGTACGGGGCGTCCAGATAGATCAGGCCAACCTTCTTGCCTTTTAGCTTGTCGAGGCCGCCTTCCTTGCTCCCGATGTAGCGAATGAACATCGAGGCCCCGTCCCAATAAGTCGCAGGCGGGTTGAAGACCCACGGAAACGTTGTGCCGTCGGCCGAGGCCGAGAGTCCATAAGCCATGGACAGGACCGGTATCTTGTCGACCGCTGCCTTTGGAATGATTTGCAGGGTAATGCCGGTCGAATATGGATTGATGACGACCGGATTTTTTGACTTCACCTGTTCATAGCACTCGACACCCTTTTTGGTGTCGTAGCCAGTCTCGCATTCCTCGACGACAATCTTCACACCGCCCACGCCGCCGTCACGTTCATTGAGCATGTTCAGATAATCGGCCATGCCGTTCATGATCGGCGCGCCGGACACGGCGAATGGGCCCGTGCGATATGACAGCAGCGGAACGTAAATGCTGTCGGCGGCATTCGCGGTTACCGGAGCAAACGACAGCCCGGCAACAACGGCAAAGGCCGTTCCGAGAAATCCACGATACAAACGCATTTTATTTTCCTCCCTTTCGTTCTTTACGGCGGCATCAGCCGCTCATCTCACGGCCGTTGGCTCCGGTCCGCGGGCCGCCCCGTCTCATCGGGGGTTGATCGAGATTGTGCCCCGTTAATAGGGGAAAGGCCACACCCTCAGTTTCTGCTTGCCAATCTGCCATAACCGCGCGAGCCCGGCAGGCTCAGCGATCAGGAACAGCACGATGAGGACGCCGATGACCATGTATTGGATATGCTCGACCGTTGCCGGATGAACCGGAATGCCGAGCTTTGGCGGGAAATAGCGCAATACGATCGGCAGGATAAAGATCAACGCAGCGCCAAAAAATGAACCAGTCAAACTGCCAAGGCCGCCGATGATCACCATGAACAGAATAAAAAAGCTCAGGTTCACATCGAACACAGCCGGCTCCGCACCTCCGTACCAGAGGAACACCAAGAGCGCGCCGGCGACCCCGCAGTAGAATGAGGACGTCGCGAACGCCAATAGCTTTGTTTGCAGCAACCGGATGCCGATGAGATCGGCCGCGAGGTCCATGTCCCGAACCGCCATCCACATTCGTCCAACGCGGCCGTGCACGAGATTAGACGCGATCCACGTCATCACGATCACGAAAACAAGCACGACAAAGTAGCGTGTTGTATCGGTCGCGGTCGCGCCAGTTATCGGGATGCCAAACAGCGTGCGAGTCGGGACCTCGATCGCACCAGACGCATTGTAATTGGAAAACCACGGCTGACGAAGAAAAAGCCACGATAAGAAGAATTGCGCGGCCAGCGTCGCCACCGCCAGATAAAACCCCTTGATCCGCAGCGAAGGCAATCCGAAAAGAACGCCGACAGCGGCCGAAAAGAAACCCGACGCAAGAATCCAAATCAGGATGTTCACGCTCGGGAAAAATGACGTGAGTTTATAGCACGCGTAGGCGCCAACACCCATGAATGCGCCCGTACCGAGTGACAATAGCCCGGTATATCCGGTGAGAAGATTAAGCCCGATGGCAGCGAGTGAAAAAATCAGAAATGGAATCATGATCGCCTGGATGAGGAATGAGCTGCCAAACCAGGGAATAATGACTGCGGCAACAAACAGGACAATTGCGAGACCGATTCGATCCTGAAATATCGGAAATACGGCCTGATCTGCCGCATAACTGGTCTTGAACTGGCCGGCCTCGCGATAAAACATTGTCAGATCCGCTCGATGATCCGTTCGCCAAACAGGCCTTGCGGACGGAACAGCAGAAATATTAGTGCGATGACGTAAGCGAGCCAGGTTTCAATGCCGCTACCCAGAAGTGGGCCCCAGTAGAATTCGCCGATTTTCTCGCCAATGCCGATAATCAGCCCGCCGACGATGGCGCCTGGTATGGACGTCAGCCCGCCGAGAATAAGGACCGGCAATGCTTTAAGTGCGATGACCTCGAGCGCAAACGAAACATCCGAGCGCGCGCCCCACATGATGCCGGTCGTAAGCGCCACAAGCCCTGCGGCAAACCATACGATGACCCAGATTTGTTCCAGCGAGATTCCGACTGACAGCGCGGCACGGTGACTGTCGGCAACCGCGCGCAACGCCCGGCCAATACGCGTTCGCTGGAAGAAAATGGCCAGCGTCGCAACCATGAGCGAGGCGATGATTGCCGCAGCTATATCGATTTTCTGGAGCGACACAAAACCACCGGCCATTTTGACTTCGATCGCGCCGCGTGGCAGCAGGAGTTGATCGGCAATCATGACCTTCGTTTCGCCGCCGAAGATCAACTCACCAAATCCGATGAGGAAATAAGTGAGACCGAACGTTGCCATGAACAAGATGATGTCGGGTTGATTTATCAGCGGTCTAAGAATCAACCGCTCAACCGCAAACGCCAGGCAGAACATCACGCCAATCGTCAGCACCAGCGCGACGTAGGCGGGCACGCCATGCTCGTGTAGGCCCACCAGCGTGAGCGCGGAGAACACAACCATGATCCCTTGTGCAAAATTGAATACGCCTGACGCTTTGAAGATTAATACGAACCCGAGCGCGATCAGCGAATAGAGCACACCGGCGACAAGTCCTTCCCACAAGGTCTGGACCAGCAGATCAGGCGCCGCACCCATCTGCACGAAAGGATCGATGAAAATTTTATAAAGGAGATCCATGCGCCCTCAATGCGCAACGCCGAGATAGGCGTCGACGACTGCCTGATTATTTTTGACCTCGGTGGGCGTACCATCGGCGATCTTGATGCCGTGATCGAGCACCACCACGCGATCCGACAAGTCCATCACCACGCCCATGTCGTGCTCGATCAGCGCGATCGTGGTGCCGTAGTAATCGTTCACGTCGAGCACGAAACGCGACATGTCTTCTTTCTCTTCAAGGTTCATGCCGGCCATCGGCTCGTCGAGCAATAGCAATTCGGGTTCCATGGCGAGCGCGCGACCAAGCTCCACCCGCTTCTGCAAACCATAAGGAAGTCGGCCAACCGGAACGCGTCGAATTTCCTGGATCTTGAGAAAATCGATGATCTCCTCGACGCGGTGTCGGTGTTCGACTTCTTCGCGCATCGCTGGGCCGTAGCGAAAAAGTTGCCAGAAGAAACTCGTGCGCATTTTCAATGCGCGACCGGCCATGATGTTGTCGAGCGCGGTCATCCCCCGAAACAAAGCTACGTTCTGGAACGTACGCGCGATCCCACCATGCGCGGCTTCGTGCGGACGCATTTTCGACCGCGCCTTGCCTTTGAAGATTATGCGGCCCTGCTGCGGATGATAAAAGCCGTTGATGATATTCAGCATCGACGTCTTGCCGGCACCGTTCGGGCCGATGATCGCGCGAATTTCTCCTTTGCGGATGTCAAAGGAAACGTCACTCACCGCCTTCACGCCGCCGAACGATAACGAAACGCTTTCCACCGACAACAGCACATCGCCGACCGCTATTTCGGGTCCGCTTGGTGCCCTCATGCGGCCTTCCCCACTGCCGGAGCGGGTTCGGTCTTCATGTCACGGATTTTTACGCGTGCACTGATCACGCCTTTGCGGCCATCCTCGAAAGTGACCTCGGTTGATATGTCAGCTTCCTTGGAGCCCTCATAGAGGGCCTTGATCAATGGAACATAGCGGTCCGCAATAAAGCCGCGTCGCACTTTCTGTGTGCGCGTGAGTTCGCCATCGTCGGCATCGAGTTCTTTATGCAGGATTAGAAAGCGCTTAATCTGCGCTCCTGCCATTATCATGTCGGCAGCGAGCGAGTGATTCACTTCCGCGACGTGCTTCTCGATCATGTCGTAAACGAGCGGGTGGCCGGCAAGCTCTTGATAGGAGGCATAAACGACATTGTTGCGCTCGGCCCAACTGCCGACTGCGGTGAGATCGATATTGAGCATCACACAGACAAATTCGCATTTGTCGCCAAGCGCCACCGCCTCGCGAATATTCGGATAGAATTTCAACTTGTTCTCTATGTATTTTGGTGGAAACAACGTGCCGTCGTTGAGGCGACCGACGTCCTTGGCGCGGTCGATGATCTTCAAATGGCCCGTCTTCTCGTCGAAGAAGCCGGCGTCGCCTGTCTTTACGTAGCCGTCCGGCGTCATCGCCTCTGCAGTTTTGGCATCGTCCTTGAAATAGCCGGTGAACATACCCGGTGATTTGAATTGCACCTCGCCGTTTTCAGCGATGCGAATATCGACGTTCGGGCAAGCGGGCCCAACGGTGTCGGAATAGATTTCACCGTCCGGTTGCGCGGTAACGTAGAGGAACGCCTCTGTCTGCCCGTAAAGTTGCTTCAGGTTCAGCCCGATCGAACGGTAAAAATTGAACAGGTCGGGACCGATCGCTTCGCCTGCGGTATAGGCCACGCGCACGCGTGAGAAGCCGAGCACATTCTTGAGTGGCCCATAGACCAGGAAATTGCCTATCCCATAAAGCAGCCGCCCTTTAAGCGGCACCGGCTCGCCGTTGAGGATGCGCTCACCGTACTGGCGAGCCACGCCGATGAAATAGTGGAACAGTTTGCGTTTGATGAACCCGGCGTCTTCCATACGAATCATCACACGCGTGAGCAAGAGCTCAAGCGTGCGGGGCGGCGCGAAATAAAAGCTTGGGCCGATCTCGCGTAGATCGGTCATCGCGGTATCCGGGCTTTCCGGGCAGGCCATGCAGAAGCCCGAGACCATGCCTTGCGCATAATTGAGGTAGTGGTCGCCGACCCAGGCGAGCGGCAAATAAGCGAGCGCCACGTCGTTCGCGGTCAGCTTGTCGAAGGCAACGGTATCCGCAGCAGCGCGGATCGAACGTTCACTGCTCAGCACCACACCTTTTGATGCGCCCGTCGTGCCCGACGTATAAAGAATGATGGATGGATCGGAGCCTTTGCCGGCGGCGATCTCCGCATCGAGCCAAGCGCCGACCGACGGATCACCGGTAAGTGCTTTGCGCCCATCGTCAATCACATCATCCATCGACCGTAGGCGGCTGTGATCGTAATCGCGAAGTCCCCGTTTCTCGTCGTAGACCATCAGCTCGAGTTTAGGGACACGCTTCAAGACTGACTGAATTTTGTCGATCTGCTCCTGGTCCTCGACTGCCGCAAACCGCACGTCAGCGTGGGCCAAGACATAGGCAAGCTCGTCGGCCACTGCATCGGCGTAGACCGGTACGGGAATGGCGCCCAACATCTGAACGGCTGTAACCGACCAATAAAGCTTTGGTCGATTGCCACCGACGATGGCTACGGTCTCTCCGCGCTTCACACCGAGCCGATGCAATCCGACGGCGTAGGCACTCACGATTTCGAGCACCTGGGTCCAGGTCCAGGTCTGCCAGATACCTAAGTCTTTGTGCCGCATGGCCGGCCGCGACCCATACAAATAGGCGTTGCGCATCAACAACTTGGGAAATGTCTCGGCCAGCTCGGCGACGTTCGGCGCCACAGCTTAGTCCTCCCGTGCGGGTGCGCTCGCGGGCGCGACCTTCTGCCCCTCGTCGTCTTTCCGCGGACGATCTTGTTGTCTCGATATGAAAACACCGCCCGGGGACGGTCAAGTATCAGATACCGAATAATTGGCTCGGTTTTAGAGGCTAAGCTATTCGGCTGCCTTGAGAAATGGTGCCCCGCCGGCCAGAAACTGCTCTCGCAATGCCGTTTCCTCAGCCTTGGCCGCGGCCAGATGACGCTGTTTGACTGGTCCGAAGCCGCGGATTTTCTCCGGAATCATCGCAAGCTCGACGGCAACACGATGATTAGCCGCAGTTAGGTGCTCGAGGATCTCGTTGAGAAGCTGCTCGTAGCCGGAGATCAACTGCCGTTCCGTTCGGCGCTCCTCCGTATAGCCGAAGGGGTCGAGTGCGGTCCCGCGCAAAACCTTGAATTTCGCAAGCACGGCGAAAGCCTTCAGCATCCAGGGGCCAAACGACATCTTCTTCGGCTCGCCGGTGAGTGGGTCGCGCCGCGCCAGCAGGGGCGGCGCCAGATGGAACTCAAAGCGCAGCCGGTCGCCGGCGAAAGACGATTTCACGCGGTCGAGAAATGAAGTTCCGCTGTAGAGCCGCGCGACTTCATATTCGTCCTTGTAGGCCATGAGCTTGAAGAGATAGCGCGCCACCGCTTCCGCGAGGCCGCATTGGCCCGGCGCTTTCTCCGCCTCGACCGTGCGCACTTTTTCCACCCAATTGCGGTAGCGCCGCGCATATTTTGCGTCTTGATAGTCGGTAAGGAACGCTGCACGGCGATCAACGGTCTCGGCGAATGATTGCGACAACCTAAGAGAATCATTCTGATCCTGCGGACGTGGCTCGATCAGGGCCTCGAGCGCTTTGGGGTCGACAACAGCGCGGCGTCCATAACGAAACGCCGCGATGTTCATTGGCACCGCTTCGCCATTCATTTCGATGGCACGCTCGATCGCCTCGTCCGAAAGGGGGAGCGCGCCGAGTTGATAGGCGTAGCCGAGCATGAACATGTTGGAGCCGAGGGAGTTGCCGAGCAGCGCGGTCGCCAACCGGCTGGCGTCGACAAAATAACTGCGTTCTCGTCCCGCGTGACCGGTGATCGCGCGCTTGAGCCGCTCGGTCGGCAGCGAGAACTCGGCATTGCGCGTAAAGTCACCCGGCAGGAATTCGGCGGTATTGACGATGACGCGCGTGTTGCCGGCCTTAATGGCGCCAAGCACCTTTTTGGCGCCGGCCACCACGATATCTCCGCCGAGCACCAGATCGGCGCCCCCAGCGGCGACACGAATAGCGTGAATATCGTCGGGCGTATTGGCAATTCTGATGTGGCTGTAGACCGCGCCACCCTTTTGCGCGAGGCCTGCCATGTCGATCACGCCGACACCCTTGCCTTCAAGGTGCGCGGCCATGCCGACGATAGCCCCGATGGTGACAATCCCGGTGCCGCCAATGCCAGTAACGATGATGCCGAAAGGATGATTGGTGAGGGGCATGTCGGGCGCAGGCAACGCCGACCAGTCGGTCGGCATTGCAACGCTCTCGCCTTTTTTGAGCTTTGCCCCATGCACGGTGACAAACGAGGGGCAAAAACCATTCAAGCAGGAATAGTCTTTGTTACAGCTCGATTGATCGATGGTGCGTTTGCGGCCCCATTCGGTCTCGAGAGGCTGCACAGACACGCAATTCGATTTGACACCGCAGTCGCCGCAGCCCTCGCAGACCAGATCGTTGATAACCACGCGTTTGTCGGGATCGGGGAATGCGCCACGCTTACGGCGGCGACGTTTCTCGGCAGCGCAAGTCTGATCGTAAATGAGTATGCTGACGCCTGGGACGGTCGCCAGTTCACGCTGAATGGCGTCGAGCTCATCGCGGTGGTGGACAGTTAATCCGCGTGGCCACTCGGTGTCTTTAGCGTATTTCCAGGGTTCATCGGTGACGACGACGACGCGGCTCGCGCCTTCGGCAGCCACTTGCGCCGCGATTTGCGGCACGGTGAGCCCGCCGTCATTGGCTTGTCCGCCGGTCATCGCGACCGCGTCGTTGAACAAAATTTTATATGTCATTTTCACGCCGGACGCGATCGCGGCGCGGATAGCGAGATAGCCTGAGTGATTGTAGGTGCCGTCGCCAAGATTCTGGAAAACGTGTTCGCGTTTGGAAAATGGCGCCTCGCCGATCCAGTTGGCACCTTCGCCGCCCATCTGCGTATAGCCGAGCGTCTTGCGATCCATCCACTGCGACATGTAGTGGCAGCCGATGCCGGCATAGGCGCGGCTGCCCTCCGGTACACGCGTCGATGTGTTGTGCGGGCAACCTGAACAGAAATAGGGGATTCGCTGCGCAATGTCGGTGGTCTCGGCAAGAGCGCGCTGCGCCGATTTCAGTCGCGCCACATTCGCCGCGAGTTCATCATTGGCGCCGTAGCGTAACAGGCGTTCCCCGATGCAAATCGCAACGTCGTTCGGATCGAGTGCGCCTTTAACGGGGAACAGCCAATTGCCCTGCTCGTCTTTCTTGCCGATGCACACCGGCTGATTGGCGGTGCCGTAGAGTTCTTCACGCACCTGCACTTCGATGAGCGACCGCTTCTCTTCAACGACAATGATAAGATCGAGCCCTTGTGCAAACTCGGCCAGCTCCTGCCGCGGAATTGGCCAGACGCAACCGACCTTGAACAGACGCAGGCCGAGGTCGTTGCATTTGACTTCGTCGATGCCGAGTTCGTCGAACGCCTGCCGCACGTCGAGATACGCCTTACCCGTCGTGATGATGCCGATCTTCGGGTTGCGTCCGCCCGAGGTAATATTGCGATTGAGTTTGTTGGCGCGGACGAAGGCGAGCATCGCGTCGCGTTTGAAATCGTGCAGGCGCGCTTCCTGCCCAAGGATCGTGTCGACAAGGCGAATGTTGAGACCGCCTTCGGGCATTTGGAAATCGGACGATGTCAGTATCTTCACGCGATCGGGATTTCCGTCAACAACGCCTGACGATTCCACAGTCTCGTGCATGCATTTGAGGGCAGTCCATGTGCCCGTGAAACGCGACATTGCCCAACCATAAAGCGCGTAGTCGATGATCTCCTGCACGCCAGCAGGATTGAGGATCGGCATCATCACATCGACGAAATGAAATTCCGATTGATGTGCCGTTGTCGACGATTCAGCGGTGTGGTCGTCGCCCATCAGCGCGAGGACGCCGCCGTTTTTCGACGTGCCGGCAAAGTTCGCGTGGCGAAAAACGTCGCCGGAGCGATCGACGCCCGGACCTTTGCCGTACCACATACCGAAGACGCCATCGAACTTGCCTTCGCCGCGCAACTCGGCCTGCTGGCTACCCCACAACGCTGTGGCGGCGAGTTCCTCATTTATGCCGGGCTGGAACTTCACATCGGCAGCGGCAAGCTCGCGCGCGGCGCGCATGAATTGCTGGTCAAGGCCGCCAAGCGGCGATCCGCGATAGCCAGTGACATATCCCGCTGTGTTCAAACCGGCGCGACGGTCGCGCTCTTTTTGCATAATGCATGCGCGGATCAGCGCCTGAAAGCCGGTCACAAACACAAGCGACTGCTTCAAGTCGTATTTGTCGTCGAGGCTAACCGGTCGAAGCGACATGCATGGCCTTGTTAAGACGGCGGAAAACGGCGCCGGGCCCCTCTCATATAGGCTTGGACTGGGCGACGCAAAGCGCAAGAGGATCGGCGAAGGCTATACCGAGCGGCCTCACGGTCAATTTCATTATTCGAGCGCGTTCTAGAAGGAAATGTCCGGCAGTGCCTTGTTTGCGCATTTTGGCGCAACGCAGCAGGCAGAGCTGCCCTACGCCCAGCGTGCTGGTCAAATTCTGTGCAGCCTGTCAAAAGGATGCCCCGCCGGACTTCCCCCGATGCTGCAATCGCCATCTTCGATCGAAACCAGAGCGTCGTGGGCTGTCGCTACCGTAGCGCTCGTCACGATGCTGATGGCATTTGGCGCCGCATGGATCACGGCGGTCGCACTCAAAGACATCGCCGCCGAGGTGAACGGCGTGCGTTCAGTCCCGGCGCTGGCCAGCGCGCTGGCCTGGCTCGGTTCGGGCATCGGCGGCATCTTGATGGGCCGGATTGCAGACAAAATCGGCACGCGTTGGACCGTCATCTGCGGTTCGTTGATGATCGGTGTTGGCCTGACAATCTCCACCTTCGGACCACCCTGGCCGTTATGGATCGGGCACGGATTGTTCATCGGCCTGATCGGGCTCGGCGGCATCAACGCACCGTTGTACATTTATGTCAGCCGCTGGTTCGATCGAAGGCGGGGCTCAGCGCTGGCGCTAATCTCGAGCGGCAGCTATCTCGCCGGCGCAATGTGGCCACCCGTTTTCGAGCGCGTCATCGCCGGCTTCGGATGGCGTCAGGCGATGCTGTGGTATGCAATCGCTGAAATCATTGTGATCGTGCCGCTAGCGGCTATCTATTTTCGTGCGCCGCCCGAACTCATTTTTCCTGCTGCTGCATCCAACACATCAACCGGTCGAACGACGGTACTCGGCTGGCCGCCGAATCTGGTGTTCGGCATGATGTGCGGCGCTGCGGTGCTTTGCTGCATTCCAATGGCAATGCCGCAAGGTCATTTGGTCGCTTTTTGCAGCGACCTCGGAATCAGCCGCTCGATTGGCGCCCTTATGTTGTCGGTATTACTCGGCACTGCATTTTTCAGCCGTCAAATCTGGGGGGCGATCTCCGATCGTATCGGCGGCCTTGCAACTGTCTTGATCGGTTCCGCATGGCAAGCGGCGTCGATGACCGCATTTCTGTTTACGCAGAATGAAGCCGGACTATTTACCGTCGCGGCTGCTTTCGGCCTTGGATTTTCCGGCATCATTCCGGCCTACGTTCTGGCTCTGCGCGAATTATTCCCGGCGTCTGAAGCGTCGTGGCGAATTCCGACGCTCCTCTTGTTCAGCGGCTGCGGCATGGCGCTTGGCGGCTGGCTTGCTGGTCTGCTTTACGATCACTTCGGCTACTACGCACCGGCTTTTGCCATGGGTATCGGTGCCAATATCCTCAACCTGATTGTGATCGGAACGTTGGTTGGCCGGCGACGCTTGCACGCATTATACGCGTAGCGCGACCGTCAACTTCGCGACGGGCTGATTATCCAAACGCCAGCGAGAACGCCGAACGCGATCGCTGCCGTGCCGAGAGCCGCCCAGGTTTCCGCGGCCGCCAACGCAGATGTCGCCGCCCACGCAATCGACGAAAACGCCTCTGCAAATGTAGCGACGCGCGATGAGGTCTGTCGCCGACGAAATTGGCTACGCCGTGCCTGCACCCGGAAACAAAGCTGGACGATTGTCGCCGCTGCCGCTGCCGAAAGAACCCCAAAACCGCAGACGAGCGCAGCGAATACTGAATCGAAAGCGAGCACGGCGATGATTGGCGCGAAAACCAACGCGACCGCCCCAATGACGGCCTCGATCTTGGCCCAAAGAACGCGACGAACCGTGAGCGGCGCGGTTGCCACGAGATCCGGTGCGTCTTCACCCGATATCGACAGCCACGCCAGCCCGCCGGCAAGCTGTCCGGCCGCCATGACCAACACCGGAATCAATACGATGAACGAGTCATTATTGTCGCCAAACGTGATCCAAAGGAGAAGTGCGGGCGGCAGCAAATAAAGGATCTGCATGAGCGTCTGCGAGACCAGCCACGCGTCCCGCCGCAGAAGTGTCCATTCTTTTTGGCGAAGCGCGCGGCTAGCGGAACGCCGGCGAAAACGAAGCGACCAGCGACGTTGTCGAACGGTTGCGGCCGAGACACCCGCAGCGGCAACAGCATGCTCGCCGAAGCGGCGTGAGAATAGCGCAATCGAAAGGCCAAGAACTCCGACGCCGCAAACCACCACGGCGACTAGTGCACCGACATCACCAAGCATCGCACGTGCCGGCCACCAAAAAGCGCTGGTGGTACCGGGTGCGTGCCTCAGCATCCATTCGGATTGCAACGCTGTGTAGCGGGACAGGCTGCCCGCGGAAAAGATTGCCGCAACCTGCAAGCCGATAACAAAGGCCGCGCCGATCACGGCGGCCACGATTTGCGCGATCAAACGCGTGCGTTTGGCCCCGATGACCCTGAACAAAGCGATCGTTAGTGCAAGTGCTGCGGCCGTCGCAACGACGCCCATCGCAGCAACAACACCATACGCGCCGAGCCAACGCGTGCCGCCCAACGCCGCCAGAACATTGATGAATGGCGCGGCCAGCAGCACGGCGATCGCAACGGCTGCGGCGGCGATGCGGCCCATGCGCACCGCGAACACCTTACGCGCAGCAGCCGGCGACGTGAGGATAAGATCGAGATCGGAACGAGAATAAAATGCACGCGTCACCGATTCCATCGCCTGTGACAGCAGCAATGCCCACGACAGAAACAGCGTACCCGTGATTCCAACCAACGCTGCCGTATCGGAGGCGAGATTGGCGTTGGCATAACGGGCGACAGTCCAATAGGCGAACAGGTGCATGAAGGCCGCAAAGAGACCCAGTGCGATTAAGGCGTTGCGACCGCGCGTGCGTCCACCCGCCGTCATCAACGACACCCAATCGCGCCACCCGAGACGAAACTCGTGGCTCGCAAACCAAGTCAGGGAGGCAGGCTGGCTCACGCGGCCGCCACTTGTTCGGCCACCAGCGTGAGGAATGTGTCTTCGAGGCTAGTGGCGGTCTTTCCGGTCTTGCGGCGCAACTCATCAAGCGTGCCTTCGGCGATCAGCCGCCCCGAGGCGATGATGCCAATGCGATCGGCCATACGCTCGGCCACTTCGAGAATATGCGTCGTCATGATGACTGTGCCGCCGGCGCGTACCCGCTCACGCAGCACGTTCTTCACCTGACGCGCCGTTCCCGCATCCAGGCCGGTGAGCGGTTCGTCGAGGATGATAAGCTTGGGGTCATGCACCAGCGCGCCCGCAAGGGCTACTTTCTGCCGCATGCCCTTGGAAAATCCTTCGCAGCGCTCATGGGCGTGCGGTTCAAGTCCGAGCCAGCCGATAAGCTCGCGCGCGCGCGCTTCTGCCGCCCCCGGTTCGATGCGCCAGAGGCCGGCGACAA
>DATFVF010000238.1:0-3365 GCA_035260465.1 Pseudolabrys sp.
CCCGCCAATGCGGTTCTGGCCACGGCAATCGCAATGGCGACGCCGGCCAGCAGGATTTTCCGAATCATTTTTAAGTTCCTTATCGACATTCACGATGCGGCCATGTCGCTGGGACCGCATAGCCGAACGCACACCGCGCGAGCGTTTCCGCTCACGCGTTGCAGGTCATGTTCAGTGAAATGTCAGATGCGAGGAGGTCGGAAAGGCGGACTGGCAGGCTGCGAATGGAACGGATTGCTGACAAAGGATGATTCCATTCCGCTCAGGGGAGGAGGGATCATCGCGCCGAAAAACACCACCGCGTAGGCATTCGCGCATTTGGCAGCGCAGTCGGCGGACGCCTGCCGATCCTTCATGCCGTGATCGGTCGGCATCGCGTCATGGTCGCAATGGTGATGTTGCAACGCGACCATCTCGTTTGCAGCGGGCTCACCATTTGCCATGGCGAATACGCGTGAGATCGGCAGCATTGCCAACGACAGCGCCAGCAAAAAAGCCAATATGGTCCGGCCGACTTGCATGTCTCTCAGCAAAACAGGCAGGCTGCGTAGACGATGCCGGTCGTCACCAGCAATCCGAAGATGATCAAAGAAAGTTTCATGATTAGCTTCCTGGAGCGCCCGAAACATACACCGAAAGGAGGGCCGTTTCCAGACTACCTTGATGGTAAAGTAGGGTTGCGCTCGGTCTCATACTTTGAGGACGCTGAAAGGAATGACCTTCATTGTGAAATTCACCGTTGCTGTCGTCACCGTGCTACTATTCGCAGTGACGACGCTCGTGTCCGCCCGGGCCCACGAAGATCATGCCAAGTTTTCCGCCGGCCAGCCGGGCGATCCCAACAAGCCAGCGCGCACCATACATGTGCTGATGCGTGACGACGGCAACGAGCAGAACATGCGCTTTGAGCCTGCTTTGATCACAGTGCGCAAGGGCGAGCAAATTCGCTTTCTCCTGGAAAACGGCGGGACCGAAAGTCACGAATTCATGCTCGCCACGGTCGCAGAAAACCGCAAACACGCGGAACTGATGAGGAAGTTTCCCGACATGGAGCATGATGACCCGAACGCAAAGCGTCTGGCCATGTCCGAGCGCGGCGAGCTGCTCTGGAGGTTCACCAAGGCTGGGCAATTCGAGTTCGCCTGCCTCATTCCGGGACACTACGAAGCCGGCATGCATGGCAAGATCATTGTGAAATAGTGAGACGGCACAGGCACACACGAGATCACAATGCGACCACGAAGGTACATCGCCCTTGCGCCACTGCTGCTCTGGCTCGGCGCTAACCTGCCCGCTGTAGTGGCGCAATCGGACGAATACGTGAGCGGGGAAGTCACCAGGATCGACGAGTCCGCTGGCAAAATCATAATCAAGCACGGCCCAATCAAGAAGTTTGAGATGGACGCGAGGATGACTATGGCGTTCCGCGCGGCCGATCCGGCGATGCTGAAAGCAGTGAAGCCCGGTGATCGCGTTCGCTTCGTGCCGGACCGGATCAATGGTCAGTTCACGGTGACGAAGATTGAGAAGGCAAAATAACCCGAGCGAAAGATCAAGGAGCCAATAGCGCGGGCGATCAGCAATCGACTTGGTCGGCATGTCCAGTTACGAACGAATAGCCTCGCCGTATGACCGCTTATGGCACAACGCGACAGATGCCGACATATTGAATTTATGGTCGGTATTGGCGGTATTGCGGACATGAATGGACGGATCGGCTCGGCCAACTCGGTCGAGTTTGACCCGAAGCGGAAATGTGTAGCCGTTGTTTGCTGCGATGCACGGCCCTGACCTGCTATACTTAGTCCGTGATCCTTGGCCCCGGGTAAGCCGATGAGACGGCGCGCGTTCATCACACTGCTCGGCTGCGCCGCGTGCGCGGCCCTCGCCATTAGTTCAAAGTATCGTGCCCTCGCCATTGATCCAGTCCATCGTACTGAAATCGACGGGCGTGGGTACAAGCTGTGGTTCATTGGCGGGATGCGCGATGCGATCATGATGGGCAGACGCGAAGCGACGCTCGATCTCCGAACCTTGAAAGACCAGTCTCATTTATATGGCGTGGGGCCAATTGACGGGCTCACTGGCGAAGTCACAATTGCAGACAGCCGACCTTCCCTTGCCCGCGTCGGCCCAGACCATCGAGTGCACGTCACGGAAAACTTTGAAGCAGGGGTGCCATTCTTTGTATGGGCGGAAGTGCCGGCTTGGAGAGATGTGCCCATCCCTGACCGAGTACGTACTTACAATGATTTAGAGCTATTCGTCGGAACGGCAGGCAAAGAGGCCGGACTGACCCAAGCATTCCCGTTCGTTGTCACTGGACGGCCACAGCTGATCGACTTCCACATTGTTGATGCCAAACCGGATACACCACCAGGAATGGCTGCTCATCAAAAGATACAAATTCCTTTTGAAACGCATGACCGAGACGCAGCGCTGATTGGTTTCTGGTCAGACAAACACAATGGTATCTTCACTCCTATGGGCAGTAACGTTCATATCCACTTCCAAACGAGCAATAATGTCGAATCCGGCCATGTGCAGGGACTCGATCTCGGGCAGACCGGGATGACGCTGCGCTTACCTCAGAGCTAAATGGTGAATGTCCGGTTCTGGCACGACTCGGACCAGCGCTAATGCGGCAGGATGTCCGAGCTGGTGGAAGCTGACATTCGACCTTTGAGAGAGGATGTTCAGTTTAACCCGCTTCGGCCCCGCCGAGTAGTGACGCGGGCCCGCTGGCGCCATCATCGCGGCACGCACAGGTCAGGTGACGCGAAGTCCGCCCTTGTCCTCGATGAAACGGGCGATCTCGTCGACGCCCTCGCCGGCGCGCAGATTGCTGAACACGAACGGCCGCGCCCCGCGCATGCGCTTGGCGTCGCGCTCCATCACCGCCAGCGAAGCGCCGACGTGGGGCGCGAGATCGATCTTGTTGATCACCAGCAGGTCGGAGCGCGTGATGCCCGGACCGCCCTTGGACGGTATCTTGTCGCCGGCGGCGACGTCGATCACGTACAGCGTCAAGTCCGCAAGCTCCGGCGAGAAGGTCGCGGCCAGGTTGTCGCCGCCGGACTCGATGAGAACGAGATCGAGCGCCGGAAATTTCTTCTGCATCTCGACCACCGCGGCGAGATTGATCGAGGCGTCCTCGCGGATCGCCGTGTGCGGGCAGCCGCCGGTTTCGACGCCGGCGATTCGCTCCGGCGCGAGCGCGCCGGAGCGCACGAGATATTCGGCGTCCCATTTGGTGTAGATGTCGTTGGTGATCGCCGCGAGTTCGTAGCGGTCGCGCAGCCGCTTGCACAAAGCATCCATCAGCGCGGTCTTGCCCGAGCCGACCGGGCCGCCGATGCCGACGC
>DATFVF010000239.1:0-8006 GCA_035260465.1 Pseudolabrys sp.
CCGCCGGCAAAAATCCGTCTCCGACTCAAACCGTTAAACCAGGCTTCGTGATCAGCGGCCAGCCCACAAACGTGAAGGGCGTGAGCTATGGCAACGGGATCGCAACGATATCCAACGGCGTGACCACTTCAGCCATCGGCAATGGCAAGACCCTGACCGTAACATCCAACAGCCCAGGCATGATCACGGTAACGGATGGCAAGAACTCGGTGACGATGCCCGGCGGATCACTGACTTTGTCCGGTGCCCCATCCGTTGTAGCCGGGAGCAATTTGGAAGTTCATCGCAATCCAAACACCGGCGACGTCACGTTTGCCATCAACCCCAGGGTGGCAAGCGAGCCCTCGAAAGGCACGCCCAGCATATCCGGCATGTTAGTGGATGATCTAAAGAATGCCGGCAAAGCTGCAGGCAATGCCACCGCTACTTTCGTCGCCGCCCCCACCATTGCGGTCATCGGTTACGGCTTGGTCTCCACTGGCGCCCTTATCGGAACCCTCGAGGGGCATCCGATCAAGGCAACGGAAGAGATCGCAAAACAGGTCATTCACGACGCCGATGCCGCCATCAATTGGGTCGGCGATATATTTTAAATAAATGCGATTGATCGTGCTTCGCGCGGGCGACAAATCTACGGTCGCCCGCGCTTTTTGGCACGTCTTCACCGCAGCTCCGGCGTCGCCTTGAAATACTTCGCGTGCTCGACGAGCGCATAGCGGTCAGTCATTCCCGCAATATAATCTCCGATGCGGCGTGCGCGTGCGCCAACATCGGTTATCGCGATCCCCTCGCCCCATTCAGCCGGAAGTTCGTCCGGAGACGCCATGTACCGCGCGAATAGATCGCTCACCACGCGCTCCGCATCGGCCATCACACGCATCACACGTTCATGGCGATACATACGTGGATAGAGAAAGCCTTTGATATCGCGATCGGTCTTTTCCATTGCCGGCGAAAACCCAACCACCGGCCGCGGTGCCTCTCGTACCTCTGCAGCTGAATGCGGCTTGAGCATCGCCACGCGTCGGCCTGTTTCCAAAATCACGTCCTCAATCATGCGCGTGATAAGCGCGCGGACAGTTTCGTGTACACGACGCCCAGATTCGATGCCCGGATGCTGCGCATCAATCGCATTGAGAATGTTGCCGACAAGCGGCACAGCGGCAATGTCGCTGAGCGTGAACAGATCGGCGCGCAAGCCATCGTCGATGTCATGCGCGTCGTAAGCAATATCATCAGACAGCGCCGCCACTTGCGCTTCGGCGCTCGCATAAGTCCACAATTCCAAATCCTGAATCTTCGAATACGCAACAATAGGCGCCGGAGCGCCATGCCTGACATAGCGCCCTACGGCGACCCCTGCGCGATCCACCAGCGGACCGTTATGTTTGACCAACCCTTCGAGCGTTTCCCAACTCAAGTTAAGGCCGTCGAACGCCGCGTATCGGCGCTCGAGATCTGTCACGATACGCAGAGCCTGCGCATTGTGATCGAAACCGCCGTAACTCGCGAGACACTCGTCCAGTGCACGCTCGCCAGCATGTCCGAATGGAGGGTGTCCAAGATCATGGGCAAGCGCCAGCGCTTCGGCGAGGTCTTCATCCAACCCCAGCGCCCGCGCAAGCGATCGTGCGATCTGCGCAACTTCGAGCGTATGGGTGAGTCGTGTGCGATAGTGGTCGCCTTCGTGATAGACGAACACCTGTGTCTTGTGGGCCAACCTTCGAAACGCGGCCGAATGGATGATCCTGTCGCAATCGCGGCGGAACGCATTGCGGGTCGGGCTCGCCGCCTCAGCATAGTGACGGCCCCGGCTTTGCGCCGGATCAGATGCATAAACCGCCCGCTCGCGCCCTGTTTCAGCCGCCATATTTGGCTCGCATTGACGTTGCCGGTGGGCGCACTTAACTATCCGTTGGGCCATCTGCCAATAGGATAGGCCTGAAAAGGCGGACAATGAGTACGAGCGTCACGGTCAGCGAACGCGCAGCACGGCGGATCGGCGAAATCCTCAAAGGGGAGCCGACCGGCACGATGCTGCGTGTCAGCGTGGAAGGCGGCGGCTGTTCCGGCTTTCAATACAAATTCGATATGGAGCGTGCGAAGTCCGAGGACGACCTCGTGATCAACCGCGACGGCGCCGTTGTGCTGATCGATCCTGTTTCAGTGAATTATATGGCCGGGTCGGAAATCGATTTTGTTGACGATCTGATCGGCGCGTCGTTCAAGGTGAAGAACCCGCAAGCGAAGGCCTCTTGCGGCTGCGGTACCAGCTTCACGCTTTGATATTTACTCCGCCGCGACCGCCGGCGGAGCTTCTGCAACTTCCGCAAGCTGTGGCTCGAGCCGGCGTTTGATCAGCCGGTCGAAGCGATCGAGATAGAGATAAATCACCGGCGTGATGTAGAGCGTCAGCAGCTGCGAGAGCACCAGGCCGCCGACGACTGCAACGCCGAGCGGCTGCCGCAATTCGGCACCGGCGCCGGTACCGAGCGCAATCGGCAGCGTGCCGAAGATCGCGGCGAAAGTTGTCATCATGATCGGGCGGAAACGCAAGACCGCCGCTTCGCGGATCGCCGCTTCTGCCGAAAGGCCGACACGACGGCGCTCGATCGCAAAGTCGATCATCATGATCGCGTTCTTCTTTACGATGCCGACGAGCATCACAATGCCGATCATGGCGATTACCGACAGATCCATGCGGAACAACATCAGTGTCAAAATCGCGCCAATGCCCGCCGACGGCAGTCCCGAAATAATGGTGATCGGGTGAATAAAGCTTTCGTACAGAATGCCGAGGACCACATACGCGGCAAAAATTGCGGCCAGGATCAAGATGCCCTGCCCCCGCAATGAATCCTGGAACACCTGCGCCGTGCCTTGGAAGCCGGTGGTAATTGTCGCCGGCAATCGTTCCTCACGTTCGAGGTTCTGAATCGCGTCCACCGCCTGACCGAGCGAGAAACCCGGCGCAAGGTTGAATGAGATTGTCACCGCTGGCTGCTGGCCCTGGTGGTTGACCTGCAAGGGGCCGACTGTGCGCTCGAACCGCGTAACCGCCGAGAGCGGCACCGTCGTGCCGTTCGATGTCTTCAGGTAGACGCGCGCAAGATCATCCGGACCAACCTGAAACTCTGGCTGGGTCTCGAGGATGACCTGATAATAATTCACCGGACTGTAGATCGTGGCGACTTGGCGCACGCCGAACGCGTTATAGAGTTCCTGCCGGACCTGATCGACTGTAAGCCCATAGACGGCCGACTTCTCCCGATCGACGTCGATGGTCACTTGCGGATTGGTGACGTAGAGATCGGTGGTGACATCAAGCAAACCATCGATCTTCGAGATTTTGTTGCGTAGTTCCGGTGCAAGTCGGTAGAGCGACTCCGTGTCATTGGATTGAAGCGTGTACTGATATTGGCTTTTGGCGAGCTTGCCGCCGAGGTTGATGTTCTGAATCGGCTGGAAATAAATCGCGAGGCCCGGCACGACATTGGCGGTGCGGCGCAGGCGCGCCAAAATGGACTGTTGGCTGTCACGCTGGTCACGCGGTTTCAGCGCCACCAACATGCGCCCGCTGTTGCCGGCTGAGTTGGGTCCGCCCGTGCCGACCGTCGAATTCACGTAATCCACGGCCGGATCGGCACGCACGATATCAGCGACCTTGCGTTGAAGCTGTGAGATTGCCGGGAACGATATATCGGTCGCACCTTCTGTGATGCCGATGACGTAGCCGGTGTCCTCCGTCGGAAAAAAGCCCTTGGGCACGATGACATAGAGAGCGATGGTGACAAAAAAGGTGGCGAGCGTGACCATCAGCATGATCGATTTGAACGCGAGCACGCGGTCCAGTGTCCATTGATAGGTGCTGAGCATGCCCTCGAAGAGCCGCTCGAAAATTCGCAGCAAAAAGAATTGTTTCTTCTCGCCCTCTTCGTGATGGCTGCCAAGCACGCGCGCGCAAAGCATGGGCGTCAGCGTCAACGACACGAAGCCGGAGACGATGATCGCCACCGCGATCGACACCGCAAATTCGCGGAATACGCGACCGACCATGCCGCCCATTAACAACACCGGGATGAACACCGCGATCAGCGAGAAGGTGATCGACACAATGGTGAAACCGATCTCACGCGAACCTTTCAGTGCTGCCTCGAACGGGCGCATGCCGCCTTCAATGTGACGCACGATGTTTTCCAGCATCACGATGGCGTCGTCGACAACGAAGCCGACGGAAAGCGTGAGCGCGAGCAGCGTCATATTGTTGATGGAAAAGCCGAACGCATACATCGCCGAGAAAGTGCCGACCAGCGATACAGGCACCGCGAGCGCCGGGATGATGGTCGCGGATACTTTGCGCAGGAACAAGAAGATCACCATGATCACGAGCGTAATCGCGATCGCCAGCGTCTCCTGCACGTCTGTCACCGCCGCGCGAATGGAGAGCGAGCGGTCGAACAGAGGTTGCATCTGAATTGAAGGCGGCACCTGCGCGCGCATCGTCGGCAGGCTTTGGCGCACAAGGTCGACCACCTGCACAGTGTTGGCGTCCGGCTGCCGCTGGATCGCCAGCACAATCGCACGGGCGTCGTTGAACCAGGTCGCGATCTTGTCGTTCTCGACGCTATCGACCACGCGAGCAATCTGGCTAAGTTTGATCGGAGAGCCATTGCGGTAGGCCACAACAACGTCGCGATAGTCGGCTGCGTGCGGCATAGCGCTGGTAGCCGAGAGCGTGACGCTTTGCTTGGGTCCCGTCAGGACTCCGACCGGCGTGCTCGAATTGGCTTTGGCAACGACATTGCGCACATCCTCAAGCGCGATGTTGCGGGAAGCTGCCTCAACCGGGTTGACCTGGACGCGAACGGCGAATTTCTGCGCCCCATAAACCAGCACTTGCGCGACGCCCGGCAATTGCGAAATTTGTGGCGCCAATACAGTCTCGGCGTATTCGTCAACCGTCGAAAGTGGCACTGTGTCAGACCGCAAGCTGACGTAGAGCACCGGGAAGTCGCCCGGATTAACCTTCCGGAATGAGGGCGGTATTGTCATTTCGATCGGCAACAAGCGCGCCGCGGTCGCGAGCGCCGTTTGTACGTCGAGCGCTGCACCGTCGATATTACGGCCGAGATCAAACTGAATGGTGATCTGCGCCAGTCCAAGCGAGGACGACGAATTCATCGACGAGATGCCGGAAATCGTCGACAGCTGACGTTCGATCGGCGATGCAACTGACGACGCCATCGTTTCCGGACTGGCGCCCGGAAATTGCGCCGTGATTTGAATGGTCGGAAAATCCACGGCCGGCAGCGCCGCTACCGGCAGCAGCCGATACGCGAAAACGCCGAAAACGATCAACGACGCCGTCATCAGCGTCGTCAGGACCGGCCGGCGAATGCAGGTTTCCGAGATATTCATGGCTCAGCTGCCGGCGACCTTGGGCGGGCGTACGTTGACGCGCGTGCCACTCGACAAAAGCAGCTGCCCTTCCGTCACGACCGTCTCGCCACCGTTGAGGCCGGATGCGATCACGCTTTCCGTCCCGATCTGGCGCTCGACCTGTATTGGCTGGACCTGAGCCGCGCCGTCCTTGACGACGAAAACGAAAGTGCCGGTTTGGCTTACCTGCACAGCGTTCGAGGGCACCACGACGCCCTCTTCATTTCGCAAGGTCATATCGGTGGTGACCAGCGTGCCTGGCCAAAGGGTCTCGTCCTTGTTCGGCATGGTCGCGCGCACCGTCGCCATGCCAGTCGCCGGATCGACGGTGTTCTCGATCATGGTGACCTGGCCATTGGCGCGCTTCTGGTCGCCCGGCACGATCGCTTCTACGGTGGCAGTCTCGGCCGCGATCGCTTTACGGATGTCGGGCAGATTTTTCTGAGGCACGGTGAAGGTTACATAAACCGGTACCATCTGGTTGATGGTCGCCATTGCCGCCGTGTCGGCCTGACGCACGAAATTTCCGATTTTTACGTTGGCCATGCTGATGCGGCCGGAAATCGGTGCGTGAATTGAGCAGAAACTGAGCTGGACTTTCAGGTTCTCAAGTTGGGCGCGGTTCGAGTCCGCCGTCGCGCGCGAAATGTTGACCGCGGTCTGGGAGTTGTTGAGCGTGACAATGGGGGTCGCGTTCCGCGCCGCAAGATCGGTGTAGCGTTCGACGTCCCTTTGCGCTTGCTCGAGCGATGCCTGCGCACCGTCGATCACCGCCTGAACGCGCTTCATGTCGGCTTCGATTTGCCGGCAATCGAGCGTGAACAGCAAGTCGCCCTTTTCTACAGAGGCGCCATCGCGAAAATGCACGGCGGTGATGGTGGTATCGACCTGCGTCTTGATGGCAACGCTGGCAATCGGAGTGACATTGCCGAGGGCCGTGAGGCGCACCGGCATGGTTTTGCGCTCGGCGGTGGCGGTCTCGACCGGAACTGTCCTCTGCGCCTGCGAACGAGCGGCGGCGCCGTCTGGGACCGACATACCGCGCACAAGCACAGCGATCCCGATCAGGGCGAGCACCGCCCCCCCAATGAGCCAATTTCGCTTGATCATCGGCAATTTCCAGGTCCGGACTCATGTGCGCCTGCCCGGACGCTCCCTAATCCGCGGAATGGCTTGTTTCTCACACCAGTTTTGGGGCCGCGTTGACGGCTTTTCTAGCATATAAACGTTTGCCAGTGCATATACCTGCGCTCGCAGATAAACACGGTGAATACAGCATTATTCGCCCCGCCCGGACGCCAAAACCATGCGAATTGCGACCTGGAACGTCAACTCAATCCGCCAGCGCATGGACAACCTGCAGGCGTGGCTTAACGAGCGGCAACCCGACATCGTCTGCTTGCAGGAAATCAAATGCACAGACGATGTCTTCCCGCGAGAGCCGTTAGAAGCGCTCGGTTACAACGTCGCCGTGCACGGCCAAAAGACTTTCAACGGCGTGGCGCTGCTGTCCAAGCTGCCATTCGATGAAGTCGCACCCGGTTTGATCGGCGATGAGGCCGACGTACAAGCGCGCTTCCTGGAAGCGATCGTGTCGACCAAAACCGGCGCGCTGCGCGTCGTCAGCCTTTATTTGCCCAACGGCAACCCGCCGGACACCGAAAAATACACTTACAAACTCAACTGGATGAGTAGGCTCATTAAATTCTCACATGAACGACTTAAACTAGAAGAACCGATGCTGTTGGCCGGCGACTACAACGTTATTCCAACCGCTGCCGATGTTCGCCGGCCGCAAGCCTGGAAAAACGATGCACTGTTCCTGCCGCAAACGCGCGAGAAATTCCGCACGCTGATCAATCTGGGGCTTACTGACGCAATACGCGCAGCAAGTGACGCATCAGACCTGTACACATTCTGGGATTACCAGGCCGGGGCCTGGCCCAAGGATGACGGCATCCGCATCGATCACTTGCTGCTGTCGCCTCAGGCCGCCGACCTCATGATCGACGCTGGTATCGACCGCCACGTGCGCGGCTGGGACAAACCGTCCGATCATGTTCCGGTTTATGTCGACCTGGATATCGAGGCGCGGTGACTCGCATTCGTCACGCCCGGCCATGTCCCGGCCATGTCCCGGCCATGCCAAGAAAGTTTTTCGCAATCCGTACCCGCTAATTCATTCCCTTCGCGTCTCGAGCCACTGGCGAAGATAGACCGCCGCAAGAGCGCGCTCGTCTTCGCTCGCCTGCTGCATGGCGCTGTCGTATAGCTTGGTGATCCACGCCTGATCGGCGCGCGCGCTATCCTTGGCAAGCGCAAGCCACATCAACCCGCGCGCAGCCTGCCGCGGGACGTGATCGCCCTCGAACAGCATGGCGCCGAGCATCGCCTGCGCCTCGCATTGGCCTTTCTGCGCAGAGAGACCGAACCAGCGCGCGGCCTGGCGCGGATCATGCGGCGCGCCGTTACCGTTGAGATAGAGCCGCGCCAGATAATATTGCGCGTCGGGGTCGCGGAAATACGAAGCGGCGTAAGCGAACATTTCGCGCGCGCGCGCCGCATCC
>DATFVF010000240.1:0-5937 GCA_035260465.1 Pseudolabrys sp.
ACCTGCCGAATGCAGCGATCAGTGTCCGGGTAACAGGGGGGCGGTTTTCCTGCAACCCGCCCGAGCCCCGGGCGCACAAACGCCGCATTCGGCAGGTCATTGAATTCAATGATGCGTGACCCAACGAGCCTGCAATCACGCCGACGAACCGGCCTTCGCTACACGATTCTTCTTTTCATCGTGTTTGCGGTGGTCGCCGGGTGGACGGGAATTTGGAAATACGCCGCCGATAAGGCCCAGGTGACGATCGATGGCTGGCGTGCGCGTGAAGCCAAGGCCGGACGAATCTATGACTGCGTCTCGCAGTCCGTTGGCGGATACCCATTCCGTATAGAGGTGAATTGCGACCAGGCCTCCGCACTCTTCCGCAGCAACCAGCCGCCGGTTGAGCTTAAGACCAACGGCCTGATTGTCATGGCACAGGTCTATCAACCCGGGTTGCTTATCAGTGAATTCCACGGTCCGCTTTCGATTGGCGAACCGGGGAAGCTGCCGGACATCATCGCCGACTGGAAGGTCGCGCAGTCGAGCGTTCGCGGCACGCCGGCAGCGCCCGAACGCGCGTCCCTTGTGTTCGACGGCCCAGCCGTGGACCGCATGACGGGTGGCGACCGTCAAAATTTATTGCATGCCAAGCACATTGAGATTCACGGCCGCATGGCTGAAGGCTCCGCCGCCAACAAGCCGGTGATCGAAGTCGCGCTACAACTCGACCAGGCTTCCGCGCCGATGTTGCATCCCGCGGCCACACAACCGATTGACGCCAACATTACGGCGCTTCTTCGCGGCATGAATGATTTTTCGCCGAAGCCATGGTCCGTGCGATTCCGCGAAATACAGACGGCAGGCGGCCGTATCGATGTGACGAAGGCGCGTGTGCAGCAGGGCGATATCCTTGCGATCGGAGAGGGCAGCTTGTCCCTCAACGATAACGGCCGGCTCGAGGGCCAGCTCCGCGTCACGATGGCAGGGCTCGATCAGTTCCTGACTGCAATCGGTGCCCCGCAGCGCGTGCAAAGCTCGCCGAACATGGACAAGCTCGTCGGAGCACTCGATCGGCTGGCACCTGGGCTAGGCGGTGTGGCGCGCCAGCAGGCGGGCGCAAATATTACACTCGGCATAAACTTGCTTGGTGAGCAGACCACGCTCGAAGGCAAGAAAGCGGTGACGCTGCCGCTGCGTTTCACTGACGGTGCGGTATTCCTTGGGCCGGTGCCAATCGGCAATACGCCGGCGTTGTTTTAGCTCTTTTCCGATGCATAAGGCTTAGGCAGCGGTTCATGCGGCAGGTCCGGATGCGGCCGGCCGAAATCCGGTGCCGGCGAATCCTGGCCGATGTCGACGATACCTTTGCGAATGGCGCGTGTCCGCTCGAAGTGCTCAAAAAGCGCGTCTCCGTCGCCCTTGCGGATCGCTTTTGTCAAAGCGGAAACGTCCTCATTGAAACGGCCGAGCATTTCGAGAACGGCATCTTTGTTCGCGAGGAACACATCGCGCCACATCGTGGGGTCGGATGCGGCGATGCGGGTGAAATCGCGGAAGCCGCCAGCGGAAAATTTCAGAACTTCCGATCGCGTGACCGTCTGCAATTCATCTGCCGTGCCGACAATGGTGTAGGCAATCAGATGCGGCAGATGGCTGGTGATTGCGAGCACCAGATCATGATGGTCGGGTGCCATCGTTTCCACGTTGGCGCCGAGCAGACGCCAAAATTCCGCGAGTTTCTCCACCGCCTTTGGGTCAGTGTCTTTCGGCGGCGTCAGGATGCACCACCGGTTGACGAAGAGTTCGGCAAAGCCGGCGTCGGGACCGGAATATTCGGTGCCCGCGACCGGGTGTGCCGGTACGAAATGCACGGTCTTTAGCAGATGGGGCGCCATATCGCGCACGACCGCACCCTTCACGGAGCCGACATCGGAGACAATGGCGCCGGGGGCAAGATGCGGTCCGATTTCTTTGGCGACAGCGCCACAAGCGCCGACTGGAACGCAAACGATGACCAGATCGGCGCCTTCTACTGCGGCAGCGTTACTTTCGACCACCTGGTCGGCAAGGCCGAGCTCGGCGACACGCTTGCGTGTCTGCGGCGACCGCGCGGTAGCCACGATCGTGCGCGCCGCGCCTTGCGCGCGCGCAGCGCGCGCAATTGAAGATCCAATAAGCCCGGTGCCGATCAGCGCAAGCCGATTGAACATGGTGGCTGGCTTGCTCACGCGGCTTTCCCCAAAAATTCCTTGAGCGCCTCGACGACAAGGCGATTGGCCTCCTCGGTGCCGACGCTCATGCGCAAGGCATTCGGCAGCTTGTAGGCGCCGACTTGGCGCAGGATTAGGCCGCGCTTCGTGAGGAAAGCATCCGCGTCCCTGGCGGTACGGCCCTTGGTATCGGGGAAATGGATGAGCACGAAATTCGCCGCACTCGGCGTGACCGGAAGACCGAGTTTGCCGACTTCCTGTGTAAGCCATGCGAGCCAACGCGTGTTGTGCGCGCGCGCGCGTTCCACGTGCGGAGTGTCCTTAATGGCCGCGATACCCGCTGCGATTGCCGGCGCATTGACATTAAACGGGCCACGGATGCGATTCACCGCATCCACGACGTGAGCCGGCCCATACATCCAGCCGAGGCGCAGCGCCGCCAACCCGTAGATCTTCGAGAAAGTCCGCGTCATCACGACATTGTCGGTGGTGGCGACTAACTCGATGCCGGACTCATAATCATTCCGCTGCACATATTCCGCATAGGCGGCGTCGAGAACGAGCAATACGTTCGACGGCAGCTCTTGCTGCAGCCGCTTGACCTCGTCGAACGGAATGTAGGTGCCGGTCGGATTATTCGGATTGGCAAGAAACACGATTTTGGTGGCGGGCGTCACCGCCTTCAGTATCGCGTCGACATTTGCCGTAAAATCCTTCTCCGGGGCAGCAATAGCCTTCGCTCCGGTGCCCATGGTCGCGATCGGGTAAACCAGGAAGCCGTGCGTTGTATAGATCGCTTCATCGCCGTCGCGGAGAAATGCTCGCGCGAGGAGATTGAGCAAATCGTCGGAGCCGGCGCCGCAAACGATGCGATCGGGGTCGAGGCCAAAGGCGGCACCAATTGCGTTGCGCAATGCTGACGCCGAGCCGTCGGGGTAATCCTCCAGGTGCTCGCCGGCCGCGCGATAGGCTGCGATCGCATTCGCGCTCGGCCCCAACGGTGTCTCGTTGGAGGAGAGTTTGAATACCTTGGCAACGCCCGGCGCAGCGCTCTTGCCCGGAACATAGGGGGCAATATCGAGCACGCCGGGGCGCGGTTGCGGGCGGTTCGCGGTCATCAGCTTTGTCCGAACGATCAGGCCTTATCGGCGGCAACCGTATAGCGGGTTGCGTGGCTTCCGACGAGGGCCGCTGAGCTCACCGTGGCCCCAGCCTTAACCAAGGCCGCGCTTGTCGATTCAAGGCTCGCCCCCTTGGGCAATGTTACCAACAACGCGGCACCATCGAAGGCGCGGTCCGGTACGGCGATGAAATTGGCCTTTGCCGCCAATGCTTGCGCCGGAGCTGCTCCCCAGCCGGAGACGCGGATGCTCCACACCGCGGCTTCAGTTGCCATGGCGTCGGGCGCGACTCTGGAAAGGACGAACACCGGCAAGGCCGCCGGGTGGTCCGGCCGCTCGACGAAAGGCAAGCGCGCGATGATTTTGGGCGCGGCATCGAATTCAAGTGCACTCCACCAGGCGCCGGCCGAAGCCACGTCGAAGGCGGGCACAAGGCCGAGATCGCCTTTGGATGCCGATACCGCGGCAACGACTCCGGCCGCGCCCATGTGGGGAACAAAGGGAACGGTAAATCCGAAATGAAAGCGGGCGGAGTCCCGCATCAACGCGTCGCCTGCCGACAGGTCGGCATGGACGGAAAATGGCGCCTGCACGTACGTAAAAGTCGAAATGATGACGCGCCAGATGCTTTCGACCGTATCAAGCGGCAACAATCCTTTGTGGCGTTTCACCAGCCGCTGCATCATCTCGGCTTCGCGCGCCGGGCGGAACGCGGATGTGCCGGTGTCTTGGCTGCGTTTGACCGCGATCAGGCGGTCGATGATTTCGCCGCGCTCCATCAGCAGCTGGTGCATCGCCTCGTCGATGCGGTCGATCTCCTTGCGTAGATCGGCCAGAGAGGGTGCTTCTGGGGGCTTCGCCATAGCGGCATTGATAAGTGGGCCGGGGCTTGAAATCAAAGAAAACGTTGACTGTTCCCTGCTAGATTGACAGTAAACCCTCTTCTAATCGCCCCGCGATGCGGGTAGCGCGCCGGGAGCGCACAGGCGATATGGGCGAAGCGAATTTGACGACGGCGAAAGAGGCGGCTGATGCTCCGCGCGAAGCGGATCAGCCGCACGACTCGTTTATCGCCCATTTTGGGTCCGACAAGCCGCTCAAGCTTGACGCCGGCGTCGAGCTGACGCCTTTCCAGATCGCCTACAAGACCTATGGCACGCTTAACGCCGCGCGCTCCAATGCGGTGCTGATCTGCCACGCGTTGACCGGCGACCAGCACGTCGCCAGCGTGCATCCGGTCACCAAGAAGGGCGGTTGGTGGGAGACGATGGTGGGGCCTGGAAGACCCATCGATACCGAACGGTATTTTGTGATCTGCCCAAACGTGGTTGGGGCCTGCATGGGCACTACCGGACCGTCGTCGATGGATCCGAAGACTGGTATGCCGTGGGGCCTCAGCTTCCCGGTCATTACAATTCGCGACATGGTACGCGCGCAGGCCATGCTGCTCGATCATCTTGGCATTGAGACATTGTTTGCGGTCGCGGGTGGCTCGATGGGCGGTATGCAGGTTCTGCAATGGGCGGCAAGTTACCCGCAACGTGTCTTCTGCGCGCTGCCGATCGCGTGTGCGACCCGCCATTCGGCACAAAACATCGCGTTCCACGAAGTTGGCCGGCAAGCGATCATGGCGGATCCGGAATGGCGCGGCGGCCGCTATCTCTTGGAAGATACCAATCCGCGCCGCGGTCTCGCGGTCGCGCGCATGGGTGCGCATATCACTTACCTGTCCGACGCAGCGCTGCACCGGAAATTCGGCCGCAAATTCCAGGATCGCTCGAATCCGACGTTCTCGTTTGATGCGGATTTCGAGGTGGAATCTTATTTACGGCATCAGGGAATTTCCTTCGTCGAACGTTTCGACGCGAATTCTTACCTCTATCTCACGCGCGCAATGGATTATTTCGACCTTGCGGCAGATTACGATGGCGTGCTGGCAAATGCCTTCAAAGGAACACCCACGCGCATCTGCGTGATTTCTTTCAACAGCGACTGGCTTTTCCCGACCTCGGAATCGCGTGCAATAGTCCATGCCCTGAATGCGGCGAGCGCGCGCGTGTCGTTCGCCGAGATCGTCACCGACAAAGGCCATGACGCCTTCCTGCTCGATGAACCGGAATTATTTGCAATCGTGCGCGGCTTCCTTGATGGGGCTGGCAAGGCGCGTGGCCTTGCTTCCAAGAGTTGACCAATGAACACCCTGTCACATGCCAATGCCGATTTGGCTGTCGAGAGCATGACGCGGACGCCCGGGGGCGCCCGCGTCGACTTGGTATTGGTCGCAGAGATGGTCGAGCATGGTGCAAAAGTGCTCGACGTCGGATGTGGCGATGGTGAGTTGCTGCGCCTTCTGAGCGAAAGCCGCGGGGTCGACGGCCGCGGCATTGAACTGTCGCGCGAAGGCGTGAACGAATGCGTTGCCAAAGGATTGGCGGTGATTCAGGGCGACGCGGACACCGATCTCGGCGACTACCCCGACGACGCGTTCGATTACGTCATCCTGTCGCAGACCCTGCAAGCGACTCGTCACCCGCGCATCGTGCTTGAGCACATGCTGCGCATTGGACGTCGCGCGGTCGTGTCGTTTCCAAATTTTGGCCACTGGCAAGTTCGGCTCCAGC
>DATFVF010000241.1:0-5721 GCA_035260465.1 Pseudolabrys sp.
AAATTGGCTATCGGCAACGCCGTGTTCTGCGGCCTTGCGGAACCATTGTGCAGCGCTGGCGTAATCCGGCTTGCCTTCAGCACCTTCCGCGTAGATCACAGCAAGATTGTGCATGGCCTTGGCGTTGCCCTTATCGGCAGCGGCCACGTACAGTTTGTGGGCGGTGGCGAGATCTTTTCTCACGCCTTGGCCCTTTTCCAGCATGCTGGCGTATCGGTATTGTGCCGGCCCGAGGCCTTTGCTGGCGGCGCGTTCATACCAGCGCGCGGCCTCTTCGAGGTTGGCGGGCACGCCGCGGCCTTCCACAAAGCGCATGGCCACTTCGTATGCTGCCGCCGCGTCGCCGGCTTGCGCTGCATTGCGCAGCCGCTGGCTCCCTATGGCGGCCGGCAACCCATCAGCCGTGGTGGGCTGCGCTGCCGGCTGCGTCGGCCGCGTGTCGGCGGGCGCACGTGCAATTGAGCCCGTGACGTCGCTCTTTTGTCCGGGTGCGCCGCCCAGAAGCGGCGGGTTCAAGATTGGCGAGATTAAAAGGGGCGATGAAGCCTGTGCCGTTGGACTCGGATTTAAAGGAGTCTGGATCGGGGCGGCCGCGGCTGCCGGTGGCGTGGCCGGCGTTAAGCCTGGCAGCGTCGATGGCGCCAGCAGCGATGCGGTGACATCGGTGTCAGCTGCCGGTGCGGTTGCGGGCTTCGGTTGATCGTCGGCGAACGTGGCCGCCGCACCAGGTTCAGCCGAGTCCTCAGCGGTGTCGGTGTTCGCCGTGTCCGGGTCTGCGGTCGTTGCGAACTTGGCATCGTTCGTATCGAAAATTCCGAAATTGAAGACGTTGCCGGCGAATTGGATCGAGCCGACGATGAAGGCAACGATGCTCGCCGCCAGGAACAAAGACTTGACGCGCGTTATCATTTTGGCGGGCAGCGATTTGTTCTCGGCGTTGCCTGTGTTGAAACTCTGTGGACGCGCTGAGCGGCCCTTGGGATCTTGTCCGGCAGCCTGAGCGGCGCGTCGAGCTGCGGCGATGAAGCTCGATTTGCTGTCGTTCGTAGCCATGTTTGACCGCGGGCTGCCCGGTGCCGTTTCTGAAGCGACAATGCGAGCGCCCGGATAAACGCCGATGGCTGGAGGTCCGGAACCCGGCTCAAGCGGCTGGTCTGCCGGCAGGCCGGGATCAACCGCAGCCACGCCCATGGGCCGCACGCCCAAATTGGAGAATTCCACGGACAGTGGCGGTGTCGCCGCGGTCGCTGCCGCGGAGATTGGAAATTGCAATGCTGGAATGGGCGGCAGGCTTGGCGCTGCATCGGGAGCATGGATCGTGGGCTCGATCGAAGCGTTGGCAACAGGTTGCGTGAGCTCGAGGATTTCGGTCTCGGGTTCAGCGGGCTTCTGTCGATCGTCACGAATGTTTTTTTCGATGATGGCGAGACGGTCAACGAGACGATCCAGCGTGCCATGGACTGATTCCACGGCATCTTGTGTACGCGCGACGTCCTGCTTGAGTTCGCCAAAGCCCGCAGTGCTCTCGGCGCGAAGAGCAGAGCTTTCTTTGTTTGTGCGCAGATCCTCGATGTGGACCAGCAAATCGGTCAGTCCGCGTTCGATCGCTTCAAGATGGCTGAAGCGCGCGTCGGAGGCGTCCAACCGTTCAACCAGTTTGGCGATCCGGTCTTCGAGATGAGTCAGCGCGATATTGTCGCCGCGAGATTGTTGAAGCTGCTCGACCTTGTCGGACATCGACTGCAGCAGCGCCTCCAGGCGCGGCGGCAAAGTATCGCCGTTATGCGCGCGTTCGGTCAGCGCGCGGCTGAGCGCGTCAATGCGAAGTTCGAGCTTGTTAAACGCGTCGCCGGTGCCTCCGCCTATCGCCAGGCGGTCGATTTTTTCAGCGAGCACCTGGACCTGCGTGGCGAGGCTGCTCACGGTCTCATTCGAAGCGACATGCGCCGCCATTTCGCGCAGTGTGGCTACGGAGCGCTCGAGCTGCTGCATCGTCGCCGGGTCTTTCTCGGCCACGATGAGATCGATCTTGTGGGCGAGTGCCTCGATTGCGTCCGTGTATCCGACCAGGTTCTCCGCCGGCGTCAGGTCGCGCAGCGCGTCGCGCACTTCGGCGAGCCCATTTTCGATGCCTGCTAACGCGCCGCCATCGACGCCGGCCTGGCGGCCTTCGGCGATACGCTGAGTCAGGTCTTGAACCTGCCGCTCGATGGTTTCGATGGCGCGGCGCGGCATCGCTTCATTGAGCGTGCGGCCAATCTCGCCGAGCTCGGCGCGCAGCGCATTGATGGCTTCTTCCACGCCCGGACGCCGCAGCGTTTCGATCTGATCGGTGATGCGGCGGAGCTGATCTTCCAGGCTCGCCAGATTTTGTGAGGGCGCTGGCGCGACGCTGGCTGGGACAACCTGCGACGCCGGCGCCGTTTCGCCATTGAGCGCTCGCCGGCGCGCGGCAATTTCTGCGACCGCGCGGTCGAGACCTGGGCGGTCGAGACCTGGCGGGACGGGAATTGCAGGCGCCTGTGGGCGCGGATTGCCGGCGAACTGGTCGAGGCGGTGCTCGAGACGGGCGATCACGTCGGTGAGCTGATCGGACTCTTCGCGGAGTCGCTTCGGTGCGTAAGCGGCGGCACCACTGCGCGTGACCTGATCGATGCGGCGCGTAAGCTCGTCGAGCCGCCGCTTTACATCTGAAAATTCGTCGGCGTAAGAATTATCGTCGGCGCGTGCGGGTGACGGCGCCTTGATGCCTTGTTCGGCGGCCTGCTGGAAGATGATGGTGTTGAGCCATTCGTTCAACGGCAAGCCCGCGCGGCGCGCCGCCTCTTGTGCGGTCTCGCGTGCTTCCGGTCGAATGCCTTTGAC
This sequence comes from Pseudolabrys sp., assembly GCA_035260465.1. Taxonomy (GTDB): domain Bacteria; phylum Pseudomonadota; class Alphaproteobacteria; order Rhizobiales; family Xanthobacteraceae; genus Pseudolabrys. The sequence continues at coordinate 2,866 of DATFVF010000241.1, forward strand.
GCTCGACGCAAACCCAAATTTCATGCTCACACCCACATCTGAGGTGGAGACGCTGAGAGTCGGAGCGACTCTCGGTGGAACCAGCGCGCGTTAATAACAAATGGATACGGGGCTCGGTCCTTCGTCCACGCACCAAGTTTTTGCTGGTTGCGGTAAACAACCCGTTAACGTTTTTCAAAAGCGGGCCTTTGCCGGAAAATTCGTGCGCAGCGGTGCCGGAGCGCCACGGATGGGGCGGGAACAATTCCGCCGGGTAGCGGGAACAATTCCGCCGGATAACTGTAATATTTTATGGGCGGAACACCCGAATGCCACCGCTCTCGCAGGTTGCAGGGGTAAAATTCACGCGATTCTCGCTCTGACGGTATGGGAAGGGTGTGCATATGGACAAGGAATACCGCTCTCCTATCTACGGCGGTATCGAGCAACCGGGCGACTGCAGAGAGCCCCCAGAGGCGTCGCGCGTGTCAGACCTTTTTACCATTGGCGAACTTGCCCGCGAGTCGGGCGTGACCCTGCGCGCTTTGCGCTTTTACCAGAGCAAGGGGTTGCTGGCCCCGCAGCGCAATGGCTCTGCCCGCGTCTTCAGCCATGAAGACCGGGACTGTTTGGCCTTGATACTGCAAGGCAAGCGCCTTGGTTTCACCCTCACCGAGATCCGCGAAATGCTTGCCGCGCGCGCTCACGGGTGTGCCAATCGTTTGCCGATCAACCGCAGAAAGTGTGTCGAGCAGATCAATTTGCTGGAGCGCCAACGGCGCGATATCGATCGCGCGCTCGCCGAATTGCGGCAGATCTATACCGAGATATTCACCAGTTCTAACGTCCGCCGAACCGCCTCCGGGACAACCTGATCCGCACTGCGAGGCCAAGCCGTTTGTTTCCCCCGCCCTTAACGCAGGTGTAAAGCGGCTGCGTCATAATACGGACCGACGGGAGCGTTATCTCGCTTCGGCCTGGCCCTTCGGGACTTCGGCCAGCGCCCTGTCGGGTTGGGAAACTGTTCGCTTCATATCCTGTTAACACCTCGCGGCGCGCTGCCGGGGAGAGAACCAATGCCGATCTACAAAGCCCCCGTGGAAGATGCGTTGTTTTTGCTCAACGACGTCTTCCATCTCGATCATTACGGCAACCTGCCGGGCTTCTCCGATGCCTCACCGGATGTGGTGGAGGCGGTGCTGCGCGAGGCCGCCAAATTCAGTGAAGAGGTGCTCACTCCGCTTAACCGGGTCGGCGACAAGGAAGGCTGCAAGCGCGCGGCCGATGGCAGCGTGACGACGCCGACGGGTTTCAAGGAAGCTTACAAGCAAATCGTTGAAGGCGGCTGGATCGGAATTTCGGTGCCCGGCGAGTTCGGCGGGCAGGGACTGCCGGCGACTTTGACCGAAGTCGTCAATGAATTCTTTTGCTCCGCCAACATGGCCTTCGCGATGTATCCGGGCCTCACGCAAGGCGCGATCGCCGCGGTGCTCGTGCACGCTTCGGATGAGCTGAAGAAAAAATATCTACCCAAGATGGTCGAAGGCGTTTGGACCGGCACCATGAATCTCACGGAGCCGCACTGCGGCACCGATCTCGGGTTGCTGCGATCGAAGGCGGTGAAGCAGGCGGACGGCAGCTACAAAATATCCGGCACCAAAATCTTCATCTCCGCCGGAGAGCACGATCTTTCCGAAAACATCATTCACCTCGTGCTTGCGCGCATCGAAGGCGCGCCGGCCGGAACCAAAGGCATCTCACTGTTCGTGGTGCCGAAAATCATGGTGAAGGACGATGGCTCGTTGGGCAGCCGCAACGCAGTCAGCTGCGGCTCGATCGAAGAGAAGATGGGCATCCACGGCAACTCCACCTGCGTGATGAACTACGACGGCGCAACCGGCTGGCTGATCGGCGAAGAAAACCGCGGGCTCAATGCCATGTTCACGATGATGAACGAGGCACGCCTGGGTGTCGGCGTGCAGGGCCTCGCGCTGTCGGAGGTCGCCTATCAAAACGCTGCGGTCTACGCGAAAGAACGGCTGCAAGGTCGCTCCATATCCGGCGTGAAGTATCCGGACAAGGCGGCCGATCCGATCATTGTGCATCCGGACGTGCGCCGGGCGCTGATGAGCATGCGGGCTTTCAACGAAGCCGGGCGCGCGTTGGTGCTGTGGACGGCGCTCAAGAGCGATGTCGCACATCGTTCCGAGGACGAAAACGAACGCAAGAGTGCCGACGATCACATGGGCCTGCTCACACCGGTGATCAAAGGGGTGCTCACCGATGGCGGTTTCGCCAACGCAGTGATGGCGCAACAAATATTCGGCGGCCACGGTTATATCGCCGAGCATGGCATGGAGCAGTTCGTGCGCGATGCGCGCATTGCCCAGATTTATGAAGGCGCCAACGGAATTCAGGCGCTCGATCTCGTCGGCCGCAAGCTCGGCAAGGATGGCGGCCGGGCCATCATGGCGTTTTTCAACGAAGTGCAGACCTATCTCAAGGAACGCGTCAATAACGACGAGATGAACGTCTATCTCAAGCCGCTCGGCGCCTCGCTTGCGCATCTGCAAGAGGCCTCGATGTGGTTCATGCAGAATGCCATGGCCAAGCCGGACAATGCGGGCGCGGGCTCTTACGACTATATGCACCTCTTTGGTTTGGTCGCGCTCGGCTACATGTGGTGCAGGATCGCCGAAGCCGTCCTCGCCAAATTGCCGAAAGCAAACGGTTCGGCGGCACGATTGAACGCCAAACTCGTCACCGCGCGTTTCTTCATGGAGCGCATGTTGCCCGAGACGGCGACACGGCTGACGCGCATTCAGGCGGGCGCTGCCTCGACCATGGAATTGCCGGACGACGCGTTCTAGATTTTTT
>DATFVF010000242.1:0-6158 GCA_035260465.1 Pseudolabrys sp.
ATGTCAGCCGCACAGCTTTGCGCAACGTGGCCTCGCGCGAATTATCGGCCGTTTCAGGGTCGAAAGCGGAGAGCGCTGACGCCGCCGTTCGCAGCACGTCCATGGGATGTGCCGTTTTGACCGCGCGGATGATGTCGGTAACCGGCGCCGGCAATTTGCGGGCAGCCTTGAGATCCGCGTCGAAAGCCGCAAGTTGCCGCTTGTTCGGCAATTCGCCGTGAAGCAGAAGCCAGGCCGTCTCCTCAAAGCTCGAATGTTCGGCGAGATCGTGGATCGAGTAGCCGCGGTAACGCAATTCCCCAGCCTTGCCATCAATGAAGGTGCAGGGGGACCGATCAAAGTAAACGCCTTTAAGACCGCGTTGAATCTTGATCGGCTCGGCGGTTTCGGTCATTGATGCCCTCTTCTATTGCGCATGATCCTTGTCCGCTAACGGGTCGGCACGCCTTTCGCGTCTTTCTCACGCGGTGAGAAGCATGGATTTGCTTGATCGACTGTTTGATATCGCACGGCGGCATAATCGCAAAATCGTTTTGCCCGAAGGCGACGACGCGCGCATTATCTCAGCTGCGGCGCGCCTCACGGCCGAAAAAATCGCGCAGCCGGTTCTCCTCGGTGCCGTCGATGCACTTCGCACGATCGCTGACGATCAGAAAGTCTCACTCGACGGGATTGAGGTTGTAGACCCGCGCAATGATGCACGGCTGCAAGACTACGGCATGTTGCTCGCGAGTGCGCGCGAATCGATGACGCCCGCGATGGCGACGCGTTTGGTAACCAAGCCGCTTTACTTCGGCGGCATGATGGTGAGGCAAGGCGACGCCAGCGCCATGGTGGCAGGTTGCGCCAATCCCACGCGGCGTGTGATCGAGGCAGGTTTGATGACGGTCGGACTTGCCCCCGGCGTCGCGCTGCCGTCGGGCTATTTCCTGATGGTCGTATCGGATTTTCTCGGGCGTGGCCCCAAGCCATTCATTTTCGCCGACTGCGCGGTCAATGCCGATCCAACCGCGGTTGAACTCGCCGACATCGCAATCGCTTCGGCGCGCAGCGCTCAGGCGCTCTTGGGAGAAACCCCACGAGTGGCCATGTTGTCATTCTCGACCAAGGGCAGCGCACAGCACGTGCGCATCGACAAGGTCCGCGATGCGCTCGAAATTGTACGTCGGCGCGAGCCGGGGCTTGCCATCGATGGCGAATTTCAAGCTGATTCTGCGCTTGTTCCTGATGTCGCACGAAAGAAGGTGAAGGAAAAAAGCGCGGTCGCCGGCCAGGCGAACGTGCTTATTTTCCCCGATCTCGACTCGGGCAATATCGCCTACAAACTGACGCAATGGTTGGGGGGAGCACAGGCGATCGGCCCATTCCTGCAAGGCTTCGCCAAACCGATCAGCGATTTATCTCGCGGCGCCAGCGTGGGCGACATCGTCACCACTTGCGCGGTGGTGGCGGCAGCCGAATAGCTCAGTGCTTCCATTCCGGCGACGGAACCGGCGTCCAGGCCCGTTTGAGCCGCAGATCGTCCACGATGGCGTTGGCGGCGATATAACCGGCCGCACCGTTGATGCCGCCGCCATTGCCGGACGACGAACCGCAAAGATAAAGCCCCTCCACCGGCGTGCGCGAACCGGGCATCAGTGGATGCGGCCGGTTGATGCCGAGCTGATTGGGAACATAGGCACCCACCCGCACGGCGCCCTGCCGCATGTTGGCATTGAGCTTTTCCACGTCCAGCGGCGTGAACAGGTAGCTGCCGAGCAGGTTATCGCCCTCAAGATTCGAAGCGTAGATACGCCAGTAATCGAGGACGCGCTGCGTGTAGTCGGCGCGATTGCGCTCCCATTCCTGCGGTCCGCCATCGACCGAATAAGGTGCGAACGGCCACCAAAACGCGACATGCTTGCCAGCCGGAGCGTAGCTCGGTTCGAACTGGCTGTTGCACGCCCCATTGCCCATCAGAACCTTTGGAAATTTCTTCGCCGCGCAATCCTCAAAACAGCTCGCAACATCGTCGATATTGTCCATGCCAAAGAAGATATTGTACGCGCGCGCAACATCGGGATCGAAAGCCGTGGCGCGGTAGGCCGGCGGATTTTTGAGCGCCAGGTGTAACGTCACCAGGCTATGATTGCCCCAGTGCCAGGACTTCGCCTTCTCGCGCACCGGTTCGGGGAAATGCTCTTCGCCGGTCATTTGCACGGTGGCGGGAAAATCGATGGCGCTGGCAACGAATTTTCGCGCATTGATGGTGCGGCCATCTGCAAGTTTCACTCCGGTGGCCCGGCCATTTGTGACGGCAATTTCTTTGACATCGGCGCCGGTGACGATTTGACCGCCGCCGGCTTCCACCACCCGCGACAGCGCAAGCGGCAGAGAAACCGCACCGCCAACCGGCAAAGTGAAGCTCGCAATATTGGCAAAGATTGCCGGAAAGACGATGCCGGCACCCGGCACGTTTTCGGTCGTAATTACGTGCATATAGGACGTAAACAGCGTGCGGATGCGTTCGTCGACAAAATGCTTGCGCACGACGCTGAACAGGTCGTGCTGTGCGTGCGAAAGCAGCTCTTTTGCCTTCGAGCCGCTGAGCCGATCGAAAAGCTGTTCGCGCGGCATTGGCGCATTGTACAGCAGCGACACCAGTAACGGCCGCATGTCCTCACAATAAGTATGCCACAGCGCGCGAAACGTCACGGCGTCCTGCTTGGAAAAACGCGCCAGCGACGCGCAGGTCTTGTCGAGATCTTTGTAGATGACAATCCCGGTACCGTCGCGGAAAACTGCCGCCTGTTGGACCGGCGGCTCGATGTATGAAAACCCAAACCGATGGAGCTCAAGGTCCTGGAGCAAGGGACAAAGCCCAAGCCCCATGTAGAAATTGGCGTGCAGATTCAGCTTGTAGCCCGGGAGAATTCGCTCTTCGGTGCTCGATCCGCCGCCGATGCGCTCGTTGCGTTCGAGCACAGCGATACGCATCCCGGCACGCGAAAGATAAGCGGCAAGCGTCAGGCCATTGTGACCTGCGCCGATCACAACACCATCGAAGTCCGCCATGTTGCCCCCGCGTCGGCTCCGCCAATTTATCACATCGAGCGTAGCCCCTCGACATGACCCGAACAACGCCCGGCCACGACGCTTGCCAATTTGCAGAGCCGGTGATCGAGTAGCGGCGCCGATCGCGCGGGCGCGGGGGAACGCATGGCGTCAGAATATCGATTGCTCAGCTATATCGACGGCGGCACAACCAAAGCTGGCGTCCTGATCGGCGACCGGATTGTGCCGGCGGCCTCCCTCCTGCAAGGCCTAAATGGCGAAAGTAACTCCGTGCTTGGCCTGCTCCACAGTTGGGATGCAGTGCATCCGCGCCTCCATGCCGCCGCTGCGAAGGTCAAGCCGACTGAGGGACTTCCGCTAAAAGATACGAAGCTGGCCGCCCCAATCCTCTATCCGGGTGCGCTGTTTTGTGCGGGCGCCAATTACTGGGACCACCTGGAAGAAATGGCCGAGATCGCAAAACGCATGACCGGCAAGGCGCCGGCGATGACCAAAGCCAAGGATCCGTACTTCTTCATGAAAACCACGGCCGGTTCGATTATCGGCCCCGGCACCCCAGCGAGGCTGCCGCCGTTCTCACGCCAGGTAGACTGGGAGGCCGAGCTGGGCGTCGTCATCGCCCGCCCAACCCGCAACATCTCCGAAGAACGGGCGCTGGATGCCGTTGCCGGCTATCTGATCGTCAACGATCTTTCCGCCCGTGACCTGATGAAGCGAGAAGGGTCCCCCTTCGGCATGGACTGGGTCGGCCAGAAATGCTTCGAGGACGCTGCGCCGATGGGGCCGTGGTTCACGCCCGCCGCCTATATCGCTGACCCGAACAACTTGCCGATCAAGCTATGGGTCAATGATGTGCTCAAGCAGAATTCAAACACCAGCCGTCTGGTGCACAGCATCGCCGAGCAGATTGCGTATTTAAGCCGACATTTCACGCTCAATCCGGGGGACGTGATCGCCACCGGCACGCCAGCCGGCGTTGGCATGCCGCGCGGCGAGTTCCTCAAAGCCGGGGACGAAGTCCGCATCGAAATCGGCGGCTGCGGGACACTCACGAATACGATGGTCGCCGGCTAGCCGGCGTCGAACGGCACGCGAGTGACAGCAAGGGCTGTCCCACTAACGCTCAATGACCACTCTTGGACCCAAGCCCACGCATGAACCGCTCGCGGATCTGTACCGGATCGCGGTCGGTGGTGGCCACCGCCGGTTTGTTGTCGATGCGCGCCGCGATCAGGTTGGGGGCTCCGCCCTTGAGCGCTGATACAACCAGGCGATCGAATTCGTCTTCGTCGGCGACCCACGCGCTGTTGGCAATGCCGGCACCGCGCGCGATGGCGACGAGATCGGCGGTCGCTGCGCCCGGCGTCGGCTGCGAACCGGTGATTTGATAAATGCCGTTGTCCCATACGACGATCGTAAGATTCTTCGGCGCGCGCTCGGCGACAGTGGCAAGGCATCCAAGCTGCATGAGCAGCGAACCGTCGCCTTCGAGAGCGAGGACGTGGCGGCGGGGCTGCGCAAGTGCGACTCCGAGCGCAATTGGGACAGCAAGCCCCATGCTGCCGAGCATGTAGAAGTTCTGCGGACGTTGCCCACTCGCCCATAAGTCGAAGTTCGCATTGCCGATGCCGCCGATGACGGCCTCGTCGCGCTTGAGCTTTCCGACCAGCCGCTTGGTCAAGTCGAACCGGTTCATCACTTTGGCATTGTGCGCGCCGATCGCGCCCGTCGATTTTGTGCTCATGGCGCTTTCAACCCTCGAACACTTTGCCGCCGGTCAGCAGCGGCGAGAGGATGAAGGTCACCGGCGCCTGCGTCGCCACCGCCTGCTTGATCGAGCGATCGAGGATGAATGCGAGTTCATCATGCCGCGTGATCGTAATATTTTCGACCGCGAGCGAATCGAGCACCGGCCGCATGGTCTTGCAGACCAAGGCCTGCCCGAGATTGAACTCGCCCATGGTGCCGCGCTCCGACACGAAGATCAGCGCCGGAATTTGCGATGGCACCACCAGCGACGCGAGCGCGTTCGGGATCGTGGCGAAGCCGCTGGTCTGCATCAAAACCGCGCCGCGCAAACCCCCCATCCAGGCGCCGGTGATAATGCCCAGCGCTTCTTCTTCGCGGGTGGCGGGAAACGCCGTGAAGAATGTGTCGGCGTGGATCGCCTTGATCAACGGCGTAAACACGCGGTCGGGAACGTAGACGATAAGCCGGACATCGTTGGCTTTGAGGGTCGCGACCACGATCTCGTGCCAGGCGGACGCTTGCGCTTGGGCCTGCGCTTGCGTTTTCGTCATGGCTGGAGCCGCACCGGCGCCGTTTGAATATCGTGAAACTCGAAAGCTTGCATCGACCCAGTGGCGCCTTACCGCGGAAACCATTGCTCCAATAATCGCAAAAGCTTAGCCTAAGACTTGGTACGGCGCTAATCAGAAAATATTGCCGAAACTAAAGGGGAGGACGATGAGCAAATCGAAGGGACCGCTGACGCCGTCGCGGCGCAGCATCATCAAGGGCGCGGGCGCACTGGCTGCGGGCGCCGCCGCACCGGCATTCCTGCGCGTGCGCTCTGCTTACGCGGCCTATCCGGACCGGCCGGTAAAAATCATCGTGGCCAATACGCCCGGCGGACCATCCGACATTGTCGGACGCGTCACGGCGGCAGCGCTTCAGCAATCGACCGGCAAGACATTCATCATCGAGAATATCGGCGGCGCCGGCGGCAATATCGGGTTTGGCAACGCCGCGCGTGCCGAACCGGACGGCTACACGCTCCTGCTCGCCACCAACGCTCTTTCGGTCAATGTCAGCCTGTACAACAAAATCTCCTTCGACCCGCTGAAGGATTTCGTGGCCGTGAGCGAACTGGCGACATCGCCGAATACGTTCGTGGTCAAATCCGAGCTGCCTGCAAAAACGATGAAGGAATTCGTCGCCCTCGCCCGCGCCAACCCGGAAAAATACAATTGCGCGACGCCGCCGATCGGCACCACGCCGCAAATCCAGCTTGAGGTCCTCAAGATCCGCGAGAAGCTGCCGAAGCTGGAAGACGTGGTGTTCAAGGGCGGCGGTGACGCCATTCAAGCCTTGCTGAGCGGAAC
>DATFVF010000243.1:0-4272 GCA_035260465.1 Pseudolabrys sp.
TAAGAGGGCAAGCGCCACATCAATCCGCGATCCCGGACCCCGGTGTAGCTCTTCGCTGTCGATGTTCTTCGCAGTGATTAGAAAGCGGATCGCTGCTATTGCGACTATGGCAGTGCCAAGAACGATAAGCGCTAGACCGGCCAAGTTGCCGAATCTCTGGCCCGGCAATGAGAGCGCACGGTCGACCAGCGAGGGAGCGGCAACCTCAAGGAACAGGTCGAACTTTTCCACGAGGAATCCGAAAGCCATGATGGCGATGGCCGTGCGAACCCACGCCAGGAACGTCCGCTCATTGGCAGCATGGTCACTGTAACCACGGATCATGAAAGGTCTCCTTCGTCGTTACGCCGCAGGTCTGGCTCAACTGGCGGCATGCCAGAACAAGAAGTGGCGGAATCCCGGATTCCGCTACGCTCAATCCGGGTTACTAGCTCGGCGCTCGACCCGATGTGCTACGACACCGAGACCGACCGGCGCAATTCGCGGGTGATTATCGACGCCTGCATCCCGTTCCGGCGCAAGAAGACCTTCCCCGCGCCACGATCGCACGCACAATTTCGCCCAACGCTTCTTCGCCGCTCTCGACATACATGAATGTGCCGGCGCGTGCTCTCGTGAGGACCAGTGCATAGAGCGCCGCGGCATCGGCGATATGCACGTTCGACCAGCGGTTCAGTCCGCGTCCGATGTAACGCGCGATGCCGGACGCCTTGGCTTGCGCCACGAGCGCAGGGATCTGGACGCTCCGCGCCGGCGGTCCCAAGGCATTGCCGTAGATCATGCTATTGCAGAGCACCACGGAGCGGATGCCGGGGGCATTGAGCACAAGCCGGTCGATTGCCACGCGAGCGGCCTTTTCCGCTTGCGGCTTAATTGGCGTCCCCTCATGAAAAATTCGATCCGAAGGTTCGCCCATGGCGAGATCAGCCACGATGCTGCTGCCGCTCGAATGGAGGAACGGTTTTCCGGACCCGGCCAGGCCGGCAATCAGCGCCTCGACTGCACCGCGATGATCGCTGTTGGCTGCATTGACAACGGCATCGGCGGCCCGAGCCTCGGCTTGCAAGAGGGCCGCATCATCGAGCGAGCCGACGACCGGTTCGATGCCCTGGGCTGCAACCGTGTCGGCCTTGACCTTGTCACGAACGAGACCACGAACCTTATGGCCATCGGCGATGAGGGCTGATGCAACTGCGCCCCCGATAAAGCCGTTCGCGCCGGTGACGAAGACTCGCATTTCAGCTGCCAACAAGAAAGCGCCGCCCGCCAACCAGAAGGGCGCGGCGTAAGACGGGAAGCCACCCCCTTTGGTGTAACATCCATCCGACCAACTTTTCCGACGTGGTCTGGGCGATGTGCACCCGCTGCGAATCTCATCCGCTGCCAAGGCAATTCACGGCGCGAGCATGCGGCGGTAGTTAGGTAAGCGCACCCAGAGGCGATCGGGAGCTGCGATTGGCGTGAATCCTTTGGTTAATTTGCGCGCAGAGTCGACGTCCCAATCTTTCGCCTATCCGATTTGAACCAATCGACTGCCGAGGCGACAAATAGTCGGGAGCCATCCCCCGGCGATTGAGCCGGAACGTGGGATGGTGGAAGCGGGCGTCTTGCACAGACAGAGCGGAATAGGGGCGTCACTCGGTCGGCCCGTCCGGGTGCCCAACACAAGGGGATTAACATCATGAAGACCATCATAATCGTAACGGCTGGACTCGTGGCCATGATGAGCGTTGCCGTGGCCGCCGATTTGCCGCGCAAGGAGCCGCCCCCGGTGGCGGCAGCGCCAATCGGCAAGTACCCGATCGGCAAGTATCCGGTTGGCAAATACCCACAGCCCGTTGTGACTAAGGGCTAAGGCAAGCGATTGCCCGCTTTGTGAAAGCTCAACGCCGACGCGACCCGGTTCACAATCGTCGCGCGCCGACCTCTCGAACTTTTTGACTTGTGGCTGAAGAGTCACAAGTCGCCGGCTTGCCTTTAATGCAAATGAGCCGGGCGCAGGGAAATGGGGGCAAACATGAGACTCTTAGGTGGGTTTGGCTGTTTCGTATGCGGGAGTTTAGCAGTCCTGCTTTGTGCTGCCCCCGCGAATCCTGACCGACATGCCAAAGCAGCCCTTGGTCGCCTAGATGCAATAGCGCTCGCTCAGTCAGATGCCGCGCTCGCTAGCGCCGAGTTAAGAACCGCGTTCGCCGACCCCGCCGCAAAGGCCGCCCTCGCCGATCCAGTCATAAAAGTGCCGCTTGCCGGGGCAGAGGCAAATGTTAGTCCGCTCGAAGCTTCGGACGAGTGCGTCCTGAGCGAAGAATGCATCGACCAATATCTCTGGTCGGTGTACGAACGTGCGCCGAAGGTCGATACCATCAAAGTGGAGGAACAGATCAAGACGACAGTCAAGAAGAACGGCAAGAGCCGCACTGTCACGAAAACTGTTACGAAGTTCGTGAATGAGGACTTCACGTGGAAGGATCCACATGCCGCCGAAAATGCTGGCATGTCCGTGGCCCAATACGTGATCGGCGGGGTCGACCGAGGCTTCAAAGTGAGGCTCTATCGTCTCTTTCGCGCGCTGGACGACGCCGGGCTTGCTCCTGGTATGACAAGTGGCTTCCGCGATGACTACCGGCAATCGATCGCAAGCGGCAACAAGGCCGCGAACAATCGGTCCTACCATGGCGGAAGCCTACGCGGCGGTTATGGCCATGGGCTTGCAGCCGATATCGTGAGCGTCAAGGGTGAGACGCGGTCCGAGCGATGTATTTCAAGCGAAATCTTGTGGAAGTGGATCGACGCGCACGGCAAGGAATATGGGATAGGGAGACCCTATCTCGATAAAGATCCGCCGCACATTGCGCCGATCGACGGCCAAGAATACGCGGATAAGCGCGGAATGAATGCGAAAATCGCGGAAAAGGGGAACGCTGCCACGAGCGGAGTCGCAAAAGCGGCTAAACCGCTTCAAGCTCTTCAGGGACGAGCCGAACCTAAGCCGCTTTGATGCTTGCGGTGAGTTAGATCGTCCCCGCTTCCGCCTGTTTGACTCGATGTCTCTCCACCGAAAGCGGAAGTCCATCCGCGATATCGCATACTGGGTTCTCGCCTCATTAGCCTGGCAGGAACTTCCCCCACAGTTGGAAGCTGCGGCATAGCCTGCGATCGCGTGGTCGAGGTCATCGCGAGCGTGCGCAGCTGGCTGAATTAACGAATTGTTAACCATGACTTTGCAACACTGCTGCATCTTCAGAACTGCTCATCTCAGCAATCATCCGCCTAAAAGGCGATCAACATGCCCCCGAATGGTGCGACCTGGACTTCGCAGCGAATAGAACTGCTGAAGCGTTGCCTCCATGCCGGCCTTTCATGCCGCCAAATCGCCCACGAGATCGGAGTCACCCGCAACGCTGTCATCGGCAAGATGAACCGGCTGGGCCTATCGACGCCCAAGGATGTGATCGGCAGGCAGCTGGAGCAAAGGCGTGCCGCAAATCTTGCGCGCCCCAAGACTTTACGGACTAGGGGCCCAAAGCGCCCGCGCCCGAACATCTTCGCTCAGCATCAGATGCTGATGGCGGCGTTTGCGAGGACGCAGGCGCCTGTTGAAGACATCCCGATCTCCAACGGATGCGGATGCACGCTGTTCGAGCTCAGCCAGATGAAATGTCGGTGGCCGATCAGCAACCCGGGCGCCGAGGACTTCTGCTTCTGCGGGAACGAGCCAGTCAAAGGACTGCCTTATTGCCCGGGGCACGCACGCATTGCATATCGGCCGCAAGATCGGCAGCGCCGCAACGCGGGTGCGTGAGCGATATACTCCGCGGGAAGCCAATCACCGGCATGGCCGGCCGCTACGCCCGCGACGCGAGCGGCCATCCCGCCGGCGTGTCAGGCCTAATTTCTAATTCTCGAATATCCCCACGGACAGTGGGCCCCTCGGAAACAACCGCCGGCGATGGATTTCGATATCCCGGCAAGAAGCGGAGTTTGTGCTGCGGCATCATGGATTATCCCTCGCACATGTCATCGATTGCGATCGGTGGCTTCGCAGACAAGCAAGGGTATCCAGATGAGCAAAGCAGAGGACAACAAGGCCATTGTCGGCCGGTGGTTCACCGAGTTCTGGGGCAAGACCTGCAATCTCGGCGTCGTCGATGAGCTCGCCGCGCCCGACATGCTCCTGCAGTATTCCCTGCACGAGCCGCGCCGCGGCCGTGACGACATCAAGGCATTCATGACCGATTTCCGCAGAGCATTCCCCGATCTCAACTTCTGGGG
>DATFVF010000244.1:0-10730 GCA_035260465.1 Pseudolabrys sp.
TCCAAACGGCGCACATCCAGAGACCGATAAGCTCGCCGAACATCTGGCTTACTTCCGGCGCGGTGATGAAATCGCCGCGTGCCCCGAACGGGTCGCGGGTCACGTAATACCCGTGCTTGGGGTCGAACAGGCAGAGCGCCATGTACTCGGCGACGGGCATTGCACCGGCCGCTGCGATCCGGCGGCGAATTTCCAGCTCGAGCGGCGGACGACCCTCCACTAACGGCTCCGCAGCATCGGATGCTTCAGCGCGTAGACGATGAAACCGACCCCCGCGAGGAAAAGCGGTATCGACAATATTTGGCCCATCGTTGCGCCGCCCCACAGGAAGCCCAATTGGGCGTCGGGCTCGCGGAAGAATTCGCAAATCGTGCGCGCGATCGCATAGCAAACCGCGAAGCTGCCAATAATCATGCCTGGCCGCTTGAGTGCCCCGGCGCGCATCAGCAATGCCAGTACCGCGAGCAACACAAGGCCCTCAAGCGTGGCCTCATAGAGCTGGCTTGGATGTCGCGGCAATGGCCCGCCATTCGGAAATATCATGGCCCACGGCACATCGGTCGGACGGCCCCACAATTCGCCATTGATGAAATTCGCAACGCGGCCAAGAAACAAACCAATCGGTCCGACCGCACACGTTATGTCGCCGACCGACAATACCGGGATGCCACGTTTGTAACCAAACAGCAGGACGGCGACGACACAGCCGGTGAAGCCACCGTGAAACGACATGCCGCCGTTCCACAGCTGCAGGATCTCCGTCGGGTGCGCGGTGAAGTGCGGCAAGTTGTAGAACAGGACATAGCCGATGCGCCCACCCAAAATAATGCCGAGTGTCACCCACAATATGAAATCGTCAAAGTCGGTGACGGTCATGGGCGCCTTGCCACCCCACAGCTTTTCCGAACGTATCAGGAGACGGGCGTAGGCCCAGCCGATCAAAATGCCGAAGATATAGGCCAGCGCGTACCAGCGGATGGCAAGCGGACCCAGATGCACGAGCACTGGATCGAAGGTGGGGTAGGGAATGACGAGCAAAGGCATTGCTGTGTCCGACTCGCAGAGTATCGTGTCGCGCGATTGGTAGCATGCCGGGTCTTGCGGCGGGATCACCGGATCGCCATTGTGGACGCAAAGGCAAGGTGACGGCGCGCGGAGACGGAACATGACCCAGACCAGCAACCGTATTTTCGATGAAATGGCGCGGCTGATGAATGACGCCGCCGGTGTTGCGCAAGGGGTGCGGCGCGAATTCGATACCCTGTTCCGCAGTCAGGCCGAGCGCATTCTGCGCGACCTCGACGTCGTGCAGCGCGAAGAATTCGAAGCGGTCAAGGAGATGGCGCGTCTGGCCCGCGAGGAAAACGAAGCGCTCAAAGCGCGCATTGCGGTGCTAGAGGCCAAGGCCGAAAAGCCTGCCAAGAAGGCCAAGGATTCCGCCGCCGGATAGGCCCTTTAGCGGCATCTTTTGCGGATTTCTTGCCCTTTGCGGCCGCCGCCGCTATAACCCGCCCCGTTCGCGGCCCCCGGCACCCCTGGAGGCTTGCCGCGTTCGTAGGCGGCGAAAAAAGCCGCCTTTTCCATTGGTTTAAATGAGGATTCAAACATGGCGACCGTCCAAGAGTTGAAGGCGACGGCGCGTCCGAAAGGCGGCAAGGGGGCCGCTCGGGCTGCGCGTCGCTCCGGCCGAGTGCCGGGCGTAGTCTACGGAGAGAACAAGCCCCCGATGATGGTCCTGCTCGACCATGATGAACTTCGCCAACGCATTTACGCGGGGCGTTTTCTCACCACGCTCTACAATCTCGATGTGGACGGGACGAAGCACCGGGTGATCCCGCGCGATTTCCAGCTCGACGCGATCAAGGATCTACCGATGCATGTCGACTTCCTGCGCGTTTCGGAAGGCGCCACCATTCGCGTGCACATCCCCGTGCATGTGCTCAATGCCGACCAGGCGCCCGGCGTGAAGCGCGGTGGCGCGGTCAACATTGTTACCCATACAGTCGAAGTGCTGTGCCCGGCCGACGCCATTCCGGAATCGATCGACGTCGATATTGCGAGCCTCGACATCAATCACTCCAAGCATCTCACCGATGTAAAACTTCCGGCCAATGTTCGCGTGATCGGCCGTGCCGACATGACGCTGGTTACCGTCGTGCCGCCGTCGGGCTACGCGGAAGAAATGAAGGCCGCTGCCGAAGCCGCTGCCGCTGCGGCCGCTGCTGCAGCTGCTGCCGCCGCTGCGCCTGGTGCCGAAGGTGCCGCACCCGGTGCTGCGCCTGCTGCCGCTCCCGGCGCCGCTGCGCCCGGTGGCGCGCCGGCTGCGGGTGCTGCACCTGCTGCAGGTGCTGCGCCGAAGTCCGAGAAAAAGTAAGGCGAAGGCGGCGCTCGCGCCGCCTCGCTTTTCTAGCGCCCTGTTCGCACAAGAGCGGCGACGCCGTATTACGCCATGCTGCTTTTCGTCGGTCTCGGCAATCCCGGTCAGCGTTACGTCGGCAACCGCCACAATATAGGTTTCATGGCGGTGCAGGCGATTGCCCGCCGTCACAATATTTCGCCGTGGCGCAGGCGCTTTCAGGGGGTGGCGGTGGAAGGCAACATTGCAAGCGAGCGCGTGCTCTTGCTGCTGCCCGGCACCTTTATGAACGAGTCAGGACGGTCGGTGGCAGAGGCGGCAAATTTCTACAAGCTCGAACCCGGCAACGTCGTCGTGTTTCACGACGAGGTCGAATTGCCGCCCGGCAAAGTGAGGTTGAAGCTCGGTGGCGGCAATGCCGGCCACAATGGCTTGCGTTCGATCTCTGATCATATCGGCAATGATTACCACCGTGTACGGTTTGGCGTCGGTCATCCCGGCGACAAGAACCTGATGGAACAGTACGTGTTGCAGGATTTCGCCAAGAACGAATGGCCTTGGGTGGAAGTGCTATGCGACATCGTCGCCGACAATGTTGCGCTGTTGATCGAAGGCAAGGATTCGACATTCCAGAACAAGGTTCATCTCGCCATGGCCGCCAAGGGGTTCGGCGAGGACGACGAGCCGCCCGGCTCGGAATAATCGTGTAAGCAACGAGACGATACAACCATGGGATTCAAGTGTGGCATTGTCGGCCTGCCGAATGTCGGCAAGTCGACGCTCTTCAATGCGCTTACGCAGACCGCTGCAGCGCAGGCAGCCAATTATCCATTCTGCACCATTGAGCCGAATGTCGGCGAAATCGCCGTGCCCGATCCGCGTTTGGACAAGCTGGCCGTGCTCGGAAAATCCGAGCAGATCATCCCGACACGCATCACTTTCGTCGATATCGCCGGTCTGGTGCGGGGCGCCTCAAAGGGCGAGGGACTAGGAAACCAGTTTCTCGCCACGATCCGTGAGGTAGATGCCATCGTGCATGTGGTGCGCTGTTTCGAGGACGGCGACGTCACGCATGTGGAAGGCAAGATCGATCCCATCGCGGACATCGAAACCATCGAGACCGAGCTGATGCTTGCCGATCTCGACAGCCTGGAAAAGCGCGTCGACAACCTCGAGAAAAAAGCCAAGGGCACAGGCGAGGACGCCAAGCAGGCCAGGGAGATGCTCGATTTGGTCAAACGCTCGCTGGTACTGCTGCGCGATGGTAAGCCCGCCCGCTTGGTCGAGCGCAAGGCGGAGGAGGAAAAACTGTTCCACTCTCTTGGTCTGCTCACCTCAGCGCCGGTTCTTTATGCTTGCAACGTTGATGAAGCATCTGCCGCGACCGGCAACGGATTCTCCGGCAAAGTTGAAGAGCGGGCGAAGGAAGAAGGCGCGGTCGCGGTCGTGATTTCCGCCAAGATCGAATCGGAAATTGCCACTTTGCCACCGGCCGAGCGCGCAGAATTTCTCGAAGCGGTCGGGCTCAAGGAAACCGGCCTCGATCGTCTCATCCGCGCCGGCTATGCGCTTCTGCATCTCGTGACTTATTTTACCGTCGGACCGAAGGAAACGAGGGCCTGGACGATCACACAGGGCACCAAGGCGCCGCAGGCAGCCGGAGTGATCCATTCCGATTTCGAACGCGGGTTTATCCGATCCGAAACCATCGGCTATGACGACTTCATCAAGTGCAATGGGGAGGCCGGCGCGCGTGACGCCGGAAAAATGCGGCTCGAAGGCAAGGATTACGTTGTTGCCGACGGCGACGTGATGCATTTCAGATTTGCGACCTGACCAGTTGAACCGGCCGGCCATTCAGCGCGACTATATCTGCGATACATAGCTTTGCAGGGGGGCCAATGCCGCTTGCCGCCGCTTTTCGCTTTGCTGCCGCGCTGTTTTTTGCAGGCTTCCTCGCTTTTTCTCCGGCCAAAGCCGAGATCGAAAAATTCATGCGGCAATGCGAGGGCAAGCTTTGTGCCGTGTTCCGCGCTTCGATCACCATTCCGGACGGGTGGGTCGAGGACAAGGAAGCGAGCGACTATTTTAAGGCGCAAATGCTCCTGCCAAAGGGGGTCGATTTCGAAAAGGCGCCGGCGAAAATCTATGCTGTCGTGCGTTACAACCGCGCCAAGCAGCCGATTTCGGATTTTTTGCCCGATACGATCAAGGATTGGAAAAGCCGTGCGAAGGACGCCAAAATCAACAAGCTCGACGACCTCGCGCGCGGCGGCAAGCCGCCCTTCGTGCGTCATACGTTCGAGGCGCGCAGCCTCAAGGAGCAAGGCTACGAGGTTCAGGCTGTTACGAGTGACGGTGATAAGGACGGAAACGAGTTCGTCGTCACGATCACATTATCTGCGAATTCGAAAGCGGCGCTTGAGGCTGCTCAACCGGCTTATCTCGCCATCCTGAGCAAATATTAATTGCGGGCAATCCGCAGTTGACGCACCGTCGATCGGGACGATAGGGAACGAGCATGACTATCCCGGCCGATGGCGCGAGCGACATCAGCACTCCGCACAGTAGAGACGCGGAACGGCGCGCGCTCGGTGTTGCTTGCGGTGCGCATGCTTTGCACGACGGCTATACCGACCTGGTCTATGTGCTGCTACCGATCTGGCAGAGCGAGTTTGGCCTTGGCTTTGCAGCGCTAGGGCTGATGAAGACGGTATTTTCCGGTACGCTTGCTGGATTCCAGATTCCAGCGGGGTTTCTCGCCGAACGGTTTGGTGTCGCGACAGTGCTTGCCGTCGGCACCGCGCTTGCCGGTGCAGGTTATGTTTTCGCCGGGTTTAGCAATGGCATTGTCACGTTGGTGGCGGCACTCTTTATCGGTGGCCTCGGTGCCAGCACGCAGCATCCGCTGGCGTCATCGCTCATAGCTCATGCTTTCGCCGGTGCGCGTTCGTTGAAAGCGCTCGGGACTTATAACTTCGCCGGCGACATTGGAAAAATGACGCTGCCGGCAGCGGCGACATTGCTGTTCATCGTTCTGCCCTGGCGCCACGCGCTCATCTTGCTTGGTTCTCTTGGTGCGGTGGCTGCGCTAGCAATTTTCGTCTTGATCCCGCGCTTCCGTGATCAACTTGCGCCACCGAACAAAAGAGACAAACCCATACGCGCGAGTGGCTCTGCTGGAGCGTACGGGTTCCCATTGCTGCTGTCAGTTGGCGTGATCGATAGCGCGACCCGCATGGCTTTCCTTACATTCCTCCCATTCGTACTCACAGCCAAAGGTGCAAGCCTGCAAACCGTCGGTCTTGCGCTCACGCTGGTTTTCGCGGGCGGCGCTGCAGGCAAATTGGTGTGCGCGTTCATCGGCGCGCGCATCGGCGCGGTAGCAACCGTGTGGCTCACAGAAACGGTGACGGCGATCGGGATCGCCGTGTTGCTGCCGCTGCCCCTCGAAGCCGCATTGATGTTGCTGCCAATTGTCGGCGTCGCGCTCAACGGCACTTCGTCGGTTTTGTACGGCTCCGTCCCCGACCTGGTTGAGCCGTCTCGGCGTCAGCGTGCGTTCAGCATTTTTTATACTGGCACGATCGGCGCCGGCGCCGTCTCGCCTGCAATTTATGGCGTACTCGGCGACGCAGTCGGCGTGCCGGCGGCGCTGATCGTGGTCGCCGCAGTCGTGCTGGTGACGTTGCCGCTCACGTACGTCCTGCGACCTGCCTTGGCTGTGCAGGCGTCGTGACGCCAGCCCTTTGGCGACCCTACCACAGACGCGAGTGCGAGCAGAGCGACTTGTGCTAAAGAATTCAAAGCGCGGAGAATTTAGCGCGCCGGTGCGGAACCGGGGAGCTTTAGCCACACTTATGATGACATGCCAAAAAGACCGAACACGGTTGGCCTCATGACCGCAGAGCAAGCAGCGAAGCTTCAGAAGCTTGCTTTCGATGCGTATGAGCCGGAAGCCTTCAGTCCGAATTTGACCGAGGCGGAAGCAGAGCGGCGTATCGATGTGTTGAAGGCAAAACTGAATCTGATGGGAGGGCCGCCACACACATTGTGATGGAAATCGTGAGGCCCCACTCGTAAGCGCATCAAGGAACCCCCACGCGCGATAGAGCGTTTGCTCCTCTGAATTGAAAGCAGGAGGAGGAACTTATGACACATTTTCGCCATGCCGCAATAATTGCCGCCCTGCTTGCCGGCGTGAGTGCGGCGAATGCGCAGACCACTGTTATCACCCGCGAGCCGGTGGAATCGCGAACCGTTGTGACAACTGAACCTCTCGAGCTGACCCCGGTTCAGCGGCACACGGTCTATCGGACCATCGTGCGTGAGCGCGTCACCCCGGCGCGCCCGACCGTGGAATATCGCGTCGGTACGCGCGTGCCCGAGAGCGTACAGCTTTATTCGGTGCCACAAGAGGTCGTAGTCGAAGTGCCGTCAATCAGGCAGTACAAATATATGGTGGTAAACGACCGTGTTGTGTTGATCGACCCGGCGACCAGCGAGGTGGTTGCTGAACTGGCCGATTAACCAGGTACTACCGGCTGAGAATTGGCCCGGCGCCGCGCGCGCCGGGCCATGTTTTTTCGGCCCAACGTCAGTACCAAGCGTTTACCTTGAGGCAGCCGGGCAGTTATGCACGGCTCGGTAGGTGCTGGATTTTCGGCTTCGTAAGGGCCATATTAGTGGTCGAGGAGCTTCTGATTATGTCGATGATCAACTACCGTGCGCCTTCTGAATTGTTTCCCAGCCGAAGCCGAAAGTCGCGTCGTCCGATCGGCTACAAGCGCTTTCCGACCGCTGCGGAGGCGATCCGTTTTGCTATTGAAGAATTGCCGCCGGAACTGCTGTTAGGCGCTTACCTTGAGGTCGAGGAAAAGCGGTTCGATGGCAACGGCATTCGGCAGCTGTATGAGAGCGCCGACTATCCGCTTCCACGCAAGGCCGCCAAGGCCAAAGTCGCCGCCGCCAACTAACCCGATCGCTAGCCTGCTTAGCCGTCACCCGTGTGTCCACATGGGCTCGGTTTCGCATGCACGTTCGGGCGCGGTGTTTGCGCGCTATGCGGAAAAGACCCGCCAAAGCACGTTTGAGCTCCAATGCAACCTACTCCGCCTCTCGGCCGTTGTTCGTGCACAGCCGATGGAGGCTTTCCATGAAAAACAGGAATTCGCTTGGGTTGGGGACCGCGCTTGCCGCCGTCCTCATTTTGGCGTCGACGAATACATCCCTTTGGGCAG
Organism: Pseudolabrys sp.; assembly: GCA_035260465.1. Lineage (GTDB taxonomy): Bacteria > Pseudomonadota > Alphaproteobacteria > Rhizobiales > Xanthobacteraceae > Pseudolabrys. The sequence goes on from DATFVF010000244.1 coordinate 7,597, forward strand.
AGGATAAGCAGCCGTCGTCTCAATCGGCCGACTTCGCCAATATTCCGACGCCGGACGAAGCGCGCGCTGCACTGATGGCGCCGATTTCAAAGCAGCCATCGACCGGCGATGTTTTACCCGCGGCGACGAGCGGTACCGGGCCAAAAGAGCCAAATGGCCCTGCCGAGCCAAACAACGCAAATGCTTCCGCCGAACCGCAGCCGTCAGGACCGATCGGCTCATTCGGTCAAACCATTCCGGCGAAGTTCTCCAAACGAAACGACATCCTCGATCATGTGCCGATCATGGCCTGGCCGCTGCCGCTCAGCGACCAGCAACGCAAACAGATTTATGATGCGGTGATGGCGGAAAAATCGCAGCCGGTGGCTGGCGCCGACGCGCTCAAACCGTCAAGCGAATTGTCGCCGTCGCAGGCGCTCAGCGGCATGCATCCCTTGCCCACAAGCGTGCGCGGCATCGACGGTGTCACGACTCTTTATTACGTCAAGGCCAAGGATAAGGTGCTGTTGATTGATGGCGAGACTCGCACCGTGGTCGCGCAGATCACATCGTGAAATAATAAAGCCATCGCCGGCAAACCCCGGCGATGGCATTGTTGCGCGTGACGTCAGCCGACGGGTCGCTGGTTAGAATTATTCGGCGCGCTTTTCCATTGCATGAGGCTGTCGCCGATGACTTTCATCGCGGTCATTGCCGCATGGCTCAAACTGGCGTAGCCGGCAATTTCGCGACTGACACGTTCGCCTTCGGTGCGAAGCATGTCACGTACGCCCTGCAGTTCGAGAATCACACGGTCGATTTCCTCCATCGACGCGCCGGAAACGCGACGGATCAGCACATTCAAATTGTCGGAGACCGGTTCGGATGCCTGATCCGCGTCGTTGCGCTGCCGCCGTAGGAATGCGACGTCACGCCGGACGAATTCGCGGATCTCACCTTCGAAAGCGGTTGCCGCCGCCTGGTCGATATCGGTCAACTTTTCCGGTGATTTTCGGATCGGAGCAAATGCCTCCGGGCCGCTCTTCTCCGGACCTGCCCTGTCCGCACCAAGCCGCTCGGGTCTGATGGCCGTCATGGTCAACTCCTCCATGGCGCAAAAACTTTTGCGCGGATGATCCTCAGTTGCAGGCCAATTGCCGCATGCGACTGAGGCGGCCGTGGGGCAAGGTGGAGGCGGTGTGAAGGAACTTTGCCGTCCGGTAACGACTGGTACCCAGTTATGCACGACTTTTCGGAAATTCGTCGGGGCTTCTACCCGGGCGCCTACCAATGCAGCTTGAGTCCGGCGGTAATGCTCTTGCTGCTGGTGGTCTGGCCGAAATCCGTGACTGCGGTCGTCACCTGAAGTGGTCCGTACAGTTTTTGTTCGGCGCTGATCGTATTGTGCGTGACCGGATCGTTGCTGGCGGTTGTTACCCCGGCGCCAAGCGTGGTCCCGGTCGGCAGGATATTGAATTTGACCGCTTTCTCGTTGCCGTACACCTGGGAGGTCGCGGGCGCAGCACCGGAAGGCAGCGCCATGAGGGGCAAATCGCTCGGGCCGGTGGGTTGGCCGAGCGTGTCGGTCACCGAATAGGTGTCCTGAACGGTCACGGCAAATCGGCTGCCGAACGGGATTGACTGCTTGAGCGTCGTGCCGATCTTGCCTTGTTCATTGGACGGATCGACGCGCGCGTCGACGCTGCCAATGTTTTGTACGCCGAGTGATGCCCAGGCGGCGCCCGATGAGCCGAAACCATCACGCGTTGCAGGCAGCGGGCGATCATAGGCGCTGCTGGCACCTGTGTTTGAAGGCGCAAGATCGGCGCCCACCGAATTGATCCACTCGGTATTCAACGGCTGTTTCACGACAACGGTCGTGGAGCCGTCCAGCTTGTCGGTGCGGGTGACGTCGTAACCTTTGTCAGTCAAGCCGGGAAACCGCAGGGGCTTTTTCGGCGGTGTTGCGAGCGCCGTGGGATCGAAAACCAGCGCGTTGCCAAGGATCGCACTTTCTTCCGGGCTAAGCTGCGCTTCTGGGACGAGGGTACCGTCGCTCTTCTGCGCCGGCTCCTGCGCGAAAGCCGGCAGCGCCGCGAACGCGAGCGTACCGATCATCCACCACGCGCAGCGAGCGCTTGCTCTCATTCGAAAGAACTCCCCCGGGGTGCCATCCGGTTATTGTGTCGACCGCGCGAAATTGAGCGCGAACCGGTTAAGCATTGGTTGAACGATGCCAGGGAACTTTGGCAAACCTGTGGAGCAAGTTGGATCATTTTCGGTCAGCTGCAGCGTGCGTACACGGCAGTAAGGGCTCGCGCCTTCACCAATTCGAGGAAATAGAGCCGAGCACGTCCAGCCTCCCCGAGTTACCTCTCGCAAGTCGGACGGCGGGGAAAAAGGTTCATGGCCTTTCGAAAGCCATGAAACCGGAACCGGGTTTGGGCATTATTCTTAAGTCTCGGGAGAGGCGGCGTATTGGGAGCACGACCATGCCCGCATTACTGCCAGTCCTATTGACCGCGTCGCACGTCGTTCTGGCCGCGGATACGATACCCAAATTCAATGTGGAGCTGACCTGCCGCGCCGCCGCTGTGGCTTCTATCAGTCCGAGCCGGGGTTCGAGCGACTGCCAGCGCGACGAAAACGATGCGCAGGGCAAGCTCCAGCAAGACTGGGCGCATTACACAAACGCGCAGCACGCCAACTGTGTCAGATTTGCCGGGCTCGATCGCGCCCCGAGTTATGTGGAATTGCTGACTTGCCTGGAAATGGCCAAGCAGGCGCAGGAGCTGCCAGAAGAATCGAAAGTCGGCACCACCGGATCGAAAACGGGCACTTCGGGCCGGCAATGACCGTCAGGACTTCTTGCCGGGCGGCGTGCTATAGGGGCTGCCGGATGAACCCTGCATCTGTGACAACTTGTAGGCGGACATTTGCTTGGGCTTGTCCTTGTCGGCCTTCGGTTTCTTCTTTTCCTTCACTGAACGCGTCTGACCCTTAGCCATGACAATCTCCCTGGAGTCGAGCGATGGCGAATGCTAACCGGCGCACCGGCTGGCGCAAGGGGATACGGGCGAGACGAGGATAACCGTCAGGTCTTTGGCGGTGGCGCACCCGCCGCCTTCATCTTCTCGTCGATGCATTTGTTGACG
>DATFVF010000245.1:0-11098 GCA_035260465.1 Pseudolabrys sp.
AATCAGGAAGCCGCTGTCATCCGTTCAATCAAATAACGTTTCATAATTGTGCTTTTCGCGTTCGGTTTTAGTTCGTAAAAAATGGCCGGGCGGCGGCAGATGCGTATGTCTTTCAATGATGCGGCGCGCTTGGCGGAGCCGCGAATCCCTCAGTGCTTTCATGAAGCGCGCAAACAAGCGCGTCGGTCGGTCGGTACGCGCGCGTCCGTCCGTGGCCGGAGCACCCGTGAGGCCATAGGTAACGACAACCATCGAGGTTTTCCTTCTCGACGACAAAGCGTCGGTCTGGGAATCCGTCTGTATGCGTGATGCCAATGCGACTCAGCGCTTCATTATGACGACTTCGAGATACTCGCTCGGTACGACCATTGTGCCGTCTTCCGCTTTGTTCATCCGCGCGATGAGGCCGTACACATCTTTTTCCAGATGCGTCTGCTGGGCCGTGCCGAGAGCAGCAAATGCCTTGAGCACAGGGCCGTAGAAAGTCTTGAATACTTTCAAAAAGTGCTCCGGCGAGCGATATCGAAAATTGAAAATGCGCGGCTCGGTCTTGATCCAGGTCGTGCTCGACGCGAACATCTCGGTGAGACGCGCGCGCGTTCCCCAAAGCATCGGAGATTTCGCGGCCACTGGCGGTGGCAGGTGTTTGCCGAGCGTCCTGAAGAGTTGTCCTATAAAACCGTCCGGTGTCCAGTTCGTGAGGCCGATTTGACCGCCGGATTTGCAGACGCGCAGCAGCTCCGCGGCGGCTTTGTCTTGATTGGGCGTAAACATCACGCCGAATGTCGAGATGACGGTATCGAAGGAGCCGTCGGAGAATGGCAAATTTTCGGCGTCGGCTTCCTTGAATTCGATCGGCAGACCTTCGGCCAAGGAGCGGGCACGGCCGTTCTCCAGCAGATTGGCCACGTAATCCGTCGAGACCACGTCGCACCAGCGCCGCGCGGCTGCCAGACTGGCCATTCCATTGCCGGCGGCCACATCCAGCACTTTTCGCCCAGCTCTCAGATCGAGCGCTTCGCAAAGCTCCTCGCCCACGATCTGCAAGGTTGTGCCCACCACGGCATAGTTGCCCGACGACCAAGCAGCCTGTTGCCGGGTCTTTATCGCTGCGAGATCGGGAGACGCGGCTGGCGCTTGCTGCACCGTAGGTTTAGCGGCTGTTAGCGTTGCGGCGGGCATCGAAAGCTCCTGTCCTATTTCCAACACGATTGAGTTGTGAGTACCGCCATCATCCGCAAAAGACTTTGTCGGGAGCTTGATTTGTCCTTGAGAGAAGCTTGATTATTTCCTGAGACTGGTTTTGCGGCGTGGCGGGGGCCCAAACTTGCAATTTGTCTTTGACGATCATGTGCTTGACGACGAACGCCGCGAGCTCAGCCGTGGTGCCAAGCCAATTGCCGTCGAGCCGCAGGTTTTCGACCTGCTGATTTATCTGGTGCAGAACCGCGGTCGCGTCGTCAGCAAGGACGATCTCATCGAGTCGGTTTGGGGCGGCCGCGTCGTTTCTGATTCAACCCTGACGAGCCGCATTAATGCCGCGCGCAAGGCTATTGGCGACAGCGGCCAGCGACAAAAGCTGATCCGTACCATCGCTCGCAAGGGTCTCCGGTTTGTCGGCGAGGTACGCACAGAGCCGAATGGTGCCGAATCGGCGGCTGGCATTGCCAAACCGCAAACCGAGATTCAGGAGACGTCACGCTCCGCGTTACCCCTGCCCGACCGTCCCGCGATCGCGGTGCTTCCCTTCGTCAATATGAGCGGCGATTCGGAGCAGGACTATTTTTCCGACGGCATCAGCGAAGACATCATCACTGCGTTGTCAAAACTTCGCTGGTTCTTCGTGATCGCGCGCAATTCGTCGTTTATATACAAGGGCAAATCCGTCCACATGAAGCAAATCGCCGACGAGCTCGGCGTCGGCTACGTGGTCGAGGGCAGCGTGCGCAAAGGCGGCGATCGTGTGCGCATCACCGCCCAACTCAACGACGTCGCAACCGGCAGCCACATTTGGGCTGAACGCTACGATCGCGACATCGCCGATGTATTCGCCGTTCAGGATGAGATTACCGAGGCCATCGTCGCTGCGATTGAGCCGCAACTCTACGCCGCGGAGAATTTCCACGCCCAGCGTAAGGCACCCGACAGCATGGACGCATGGGATCTGGTGATGCGCGCGCTGTCGCATTACTGGAGGCTGACGCGACAGGACAACGTTGTCGCGCAGGCGCTGCTTGAAAAGGCGACCGCCATCGATCCCAACTACGGTCAGGCGCTCGGCGTGCTTGCCGCCAGCCATACCTTCAGCGCTCACATGGGTTGGTCGGATATGGCGGCGGTCGTACCAATCGCCGAGCGTGCTGCACTCGCCGCGATTCGCGCAGATAACGAAGACCCCTGGGCGCACTACGCACTGGGCAATGTTTATCTGTTCACGCGTCGTTTCGACGACTCGCTGGCCGAATTCGAACTGGCCTTGCGGCTTAATCCGAACTTCTCGCTGGCGCAGGCATATTACGGCCTGACACTCTCCTATTGCGGGAGATGGCAAGACGGTGACCTGGCGGCACGCCGCGCGCTGCGGCTTAGCCCGCGCGATCCATTCTCGGCGATTTATTGCGGTATCATCGCCTACTCGCAATTCGTCGGCCGTAATTACGACGAGGCGATGCGCCTGGCACGCGAGGCTATCCGTCAGCGCAATGATTTCGTCGGTGGCCACAGGGTACTCACCGCCGCCGCAGGCATGGCCGGACGGGACGAAATCACTAAAGCCGCACTCCAGGAGTTGCGGCGTGCGCAGCCCAATATTTCGATAGCTTGGGTAGCTAATGAAATGCCGTTCCAGCACGACGCCGACCGAGAGCACTATCTGGATGGCTTCCGCCGCGCCGGCTTGAATTGACCTCGATCTGATTCGAGCACGACCCTCACTGCCGGGTGTTGCGCCCGCGAGACGTGCGGCCAAAATGCGAAAGCAGGATCATCGCGCCTATCAGCAAGTACATCACGATAATCTTTGGGTTTTCAGAAACGAGAGCAAACATGGAGTCACTCCTACTTGTTCGATCGAACGACTCCCCTCCTCTATTTCCCAACGGTCCAAATGCTGTCCCCGCAACGGACCGGCTCCAAGGAGAAACTAGCTCCCCTCCGTACGATCGAGTGTGAAGCGGATCACCCACAAGTTTTCCATTTTCATGCAGATTGTTGGGGTGAAGGCTTCGCGCCTTTCACATTCCTCCCTTCACCCCGCCAGCTTCGGCGGGGTCTTTTTTTGAGCACGCGAGCGACCGCGGAAATTGGCACCCCAGGCAGGCAGCAACACTGAAGCGGACAAATCCCCCTCCGGCTGGCCTGATTCCTCCGAACCGATAAATTTTATATGGATTTAATTGGTTTTCCGGCCCTACCGAGGAGCGCGTCTCGGGGACTTTAACAGTTCGTAAACCGTGCTCGCGCACCATCCCTGTCTACGCGCAATCGCTGGTGGGGACTTTGCCCGTGCGGACGAAACGCAGCCGGCTCTGCATTTTCGGGGCTGCCTTCTCTCTTATCACTCCGCTTCATGCGGAGGACGGCGTATTCCAAGACAAGATTCTATTCGGCCAGGTCGCTGCGCTTAACGGACCGGCGCAGGCCCTTGGCCAAGGAATGCGCGAAGGCATTCTCGCTGCGTTTGAAGAAGCCAATCGCAGCGGCGGTGTTAAGGGTCGCAAACTTGAGCTCAAGTCAATTGACGACAGTTACGAGCCCGAAAAGACCATCGTTGCAATTAACAAGGCGATCAGTGAGGACAAGGTCTTCGCTCTTCTCGGCGCGGTCGGAACGCCTACCTCTAAGGCAGGCCAGCCCATCGCCACAGCGGCCAAGGTCCCGTTCATCGGCCCATTCACCGGTGCGGAATTTCTGCGCAATCCTTTCAACCGTTACGTCGTCAACATTCGCAGCTCGTACTTCCAGGAAACGGAAGCGTGGATTGAACACCTGACGACCGACCTCGGTATTACAAGAATCGCGATCCTCTATCAGGATGACGCCTTTGGTCTTGCCGGTCTAGCCGGCGTCAAAAGGGCAATGGCGAAGCGTAACATCGCGCTCGTCGCCGAGGGAACATTCAAACGCAATACGACCGCGATCAAATCGGCGCTGCTCGAAATCATGAAGGGCCAGCCCCAGGCTATCGTGACTGTCGGACCATACAAGCCAATCGCAGAATTCATCAAGCTCGCACGGCAGCTCAAGGTCGATGCCGCGTTTATTGCGATTTCGTTTGTCGGATCGGATTCGCTCGCTCAGGAGCTTGGCAATCAAGGCGCTGGCGTAATCGTTAGCCAGGTCGTCCCATTTCCGTTGGATACGTCGCTGCCTGTTGTGAATTCCTATCACACCGCCCTCGCCGCGGTGAATGCAAAATCGAAGCCAGGATTTGTTTCGATTGAAGGCTATTTCGTCGGCCAGCTTGTAGTCCAAGCTTTGAAGCGGATTCCGGGCGAGCCGACACGTGAAGCATTTCTCGACGCGATTGAGAGCGGCCCCTTCGATCTTGGTGGAGTAAAGCTCGAATTCGGGCGAACTCAAAACCAGGGATCAAATCAGGTTTATTTCACTGTGCTTCAGGCCGACGGCTCGTTCAGACCAGTTACGAAGCTCGTAAAGAGTGTTGCAAGGTGACGAGCGGATATTCAAAAAATGCACACCGGGCGAGTTAAATTATCGATGGGACACAGTCCTAATAACACTCAAAACTCAGGCTGGCTTTCGACGATTCGCGCTCGGCTATATCTCGCTTTTGGATTTGCCGCTGCTCTGACAATCATAGGTTCGTCAATTGCCTTTTATGAATTCACCGTCATTGGCATGACAACCAACGAAATCGTTTCACGCAGCCTGCCGGCGACGACCGTATCGCTTCGTCTCGCGGAACAGGCCAGCAGCTTGGTGTCGTCAGGGCCGCGCTTGATGGCCGCGAGATCCGACAAAGGCCGCGATGAAACGATGGGTGAAATCCATCAACAGGAAAAGAACCTGGAAGATGGCATAGCGCACCTCAAAACACTCGGTATTGCGAATGCCGATGACATCGAGGCTAGCCGAAAAGCCTTGTCGGAACGCCTTCACACCCTCGATCAAGCGGTATCAAATCGCATCGTCATGTCGAACGAGCGATCTTATCTGGCATCGTCGGTGCGAGCGGCGCACGAGGCCTTGCTCATTGGCCTCGCTCCGGCGATCGATGACGCCAATTTCGACCTCATGATGAATACGAAACAAGAAGGCGCTACCGCCATTGAAACGAGGCTCGAATTGCTGCGGCGACTTTTGGAAACGGAATCTGAATCGAATCTTCTCGCCGGACTTCTGACTGAAGCTTCACTTGTTAACGATGCGAGCCGTCTGGAGCCCTTACGAGATCTGATCGACTCCGCCCAGAGAAAAATTTCTAAAAACCTGAACGCGATCCCCGACCGTCCCCAACAAGAAAAGCTTCTCTCGCTTTTCAAGCAGTTAGGTTCGATCGGAGCCGACGATGGGATCATGGCCGCGCGTGCCTACGAACTCAATCAGCAGCGCGACGCGCAGTTGGCATTCGACGCCGCTCAGTCCGAAGCTTCAAGACTCAAATATGCTGTCGATGGTCTCGTCGAGCAGCAGACCCGCACCGCTCAAGACATATCCAATTTTGCCAGCCGGCAGATTCGGTCCGGGCAGCTTATTTTGACCATCCTTTCCATCGCAGCGGTTTTGAGCGCGGCCTTGGTGGCGTGGCTTTATGTCGGCCGCAGCGTGGCCCGGCGGCTTGGCTCTCTCAGCGATGCGATGCGGCGTATTGCCGACGGCGACCTGAACGTTGATATTCATGACACGCGCGGGGACGAAATCGCGGATATGGGGCGGGCGCTACTATTTTTCCGCCAGGCGACCGCAGAAGCGGCGACCGCCCGTCGCAACGAAACCGAACAAACCCGCACGTTAGAGTCGCGGCGGCAGCTTGTCGAAACAGCCACGCTTGAATTTGAGCAGGCCGTATCCAATATCGTGCAAACTCTCGATCGAGCGGCCGCGGCAATGGATAGTTCCGCACGCGATATGGCACACAGTGCCACACGCAACCAGGAGCAGGCACTGGCAACCGCAGCCGCTTCCGAGCAAGCAACCAGCAACGTCGGAATTGTCGCTACGGCCGCCGAGGAAATCGCTCAATCGATCGAGCATATCGCGGCACGCGTTGCCAATTCAGCAACAGTAGCAAGTCAGGCGAGCGGTGAGGCCAAGGCAATCACCGAGGCAGTCGCGAGTCTTTCTGCATCGGTCGATGAAATCGGCGAGGTCAGCAATCTCATTAGCAGCATTGCCGCGCAAACAAATCTACTCGCACTGAATGCGACGATCGAAGCCGCTCGTGCGGGAGACGCCGGCCGCGGTTTCGCCGTGGTGGCCCAAGAGGTAAAGGGCCTAGCCACCCAGACGGGCAAGGCCACCGAGGAAATCACTCGACATATTGTGTCGATCGAGCAAACAACGGATCGATCCGTTCAGGCCATAAAGAAAATTTCCGCAACTATCGAACAACTGAGCGAAGTTGCCAACGATGTCTCGGTGGCGATGCGTCAGCAGGATTCGGTAACGCAAGAAATCGCGCGCAATGCGGGCGCCGCGGCAAAAGGCACACGCGACGTTTCCGAAAATATCACTGAGGTTTCGAACAGCGCCGTCAAAACCGGTGACGTTGCCACGACGGTTCTTACCGCGGCGGGTGACCTGGCGGCTCAGTCACACTTGCTGCGCCAGGAAGTTGAGCGTTACCTGGCACAGCTTCGTGTGGCCTCATAGCAATCTACAGTCCGTTTCCAAGTCGGTACGCGACGTTCCGCTAAGGACGCGACAATCAATCGGGACGACGGGAAAGTGCTGACCCAGTGGGGCCGACACGGCCACCAGCCCGGTCAGTTCAAGTGGGTGCACAACATTGCGATCGACTCAAAAGGAAACATCTATACGGCGGAGGAAGGATTTGGCCACCGCACGCAAAAATTCCGGAGAGTGGAATAAGTTGTGATAGCGGAGAGGCTGCAAAGCCGCCGACCGACGGCTTGCAGCCTCGTCAATTGCAAAACAAGTAGCGCCCGGAACGTGGCGCCGAGCTAGCGCATCGACACCGTCATTCCACTCAGATCGACAGCGAGCTCAAAACCCACTTGCCGTCCCCGCAATTCGAGTACGACTCCGTTCGCATTCCGCAGGCGTGCAACCCTGGCGCCGCCTGCGATCGCGAGTCCGGCGCCGACTGCCGTATACGTCCCGGCGATGTCCCCCGGGCTTCGCAGATGATAGGCGCGGCCCACAAAGTCTGCGCTGCTGACGCCGATTGTCCCAACACTCACTCCGCCCACGCTGAATGGATAAGTTCTGCCCGCAAAGTGCAACGTACCGCTGCCGCCGCCGATACCGACAATGAACCCCGCCCTGGTAACGGTGACGCGAACCGACCCGGTCTCTGCATTCGATGGGGAAGCCACAGCCAACAGCATAACGGCCGCCGCCACGACGACCGCACAGCATTTCATCGCACGATAGATACCCGACATGACCGCCTCCAAAAATTATTACAATGAACCTACGAAGTGACCGTAACACCGGGCCATCCTCGTTCCAACCCGCGGTAAATACCGCCGCTAGACCGCCCAGCGATCCACCTGACGATCTCTCCAGCAACCTGAAGAAGCGGCTGGTCAACTCCGGTTTAGTGTAATCGAAGCCTTCACGACCTGTCCGCCGCCATGCGAGTCGATGATCACGCTTTGGCGCCTGTTGCGCGTCACCATGACAACGTCGGCAGCAAAGCCCGCGCTTTCGATGTGAAGTTGAAGGCGGTCACCCTGCGCATTACCAACGGCTGTACCGCCTACGCTGCGCGTGCGTTCGGTCCAGCGGCCGCTGACTTGGTTTGTTTCGTCGGCGCTAAACTCACCCGCCATATCAAAATTATAACTGTCGCTGGCACATCGCAGCTGGAGATTGACCTCGCGCTGGCTGCTGCCGCGTTGACTGTAATTTGCGTTGCAACGAATTTGTTCGGCTGCGCCGTTTTCTGGCCGTAGCGTGCCCGCTCCCGACCACAGCCCGGCAAAATCGGCGAACGGACCCCCTTCCGCCAATGCGGTCGGCAGCGGCACCACGAAAGCTGAAGCCATGAGGACTAAACAGCAAACGACGCAAAAGACAGAAGAAGAGCGACTGAATGAACGTTGCAAGGCTATGTTTCCCATTCAAAGTTCGTGTTGAAATGGCGATGGTAGCCCCGCTTTAAGGGCTAACGGGGGGTATTGGTACCAAACAAGCATGCGCATCCGCCACCCGTGCAGCCTACTGCAGTTCCCTCAGAGGCTTACCCGCTACTTTCTATCTATCCCGAGGCAGGAAAATCTTGAAGGGCCGCTTGATTGTGCCCGAACAGGCGCGAGTGATGGTTTTCCCGCTGTCATTCCAGGTTTGTGCCCCTTTAAGGTCAACATGACGGCGCACAAAAGTACCGCTGTATTTCGCGTCATACTGGCGGTTGGCGCCCTTCCAGGACCCCTGAAGGCTTACGCTGTCGCTGTTGAGCGTTCCGGTCCCCTGTTCGGGCGTCGCCTCGGCTGCGTCTCGTAGCCGCACGATATGGCTGTAGCGCACCGCACCGCCTGAAATCGTTACCTCGATGGCTCCGCGACTCTTGCCAACCGAAAACGGCAATTGGTCGCACACCATTGTGCCGCGATAAACGGCGTCGCGCACCTGCGCCGACGCCGGCGCGACCGCCATTACAATCGCTACCGCGACAAAAATGCCGATCATTTTTCCAATCCGCCCCATTTGGATTCTCCGCTAAGATTTTTCTGTTGTTGCCGGCCGTGCTGCAGATCCCGATCATCGCATCCAAATCAAAATCTCGCTGAATGCGGCGGGTCGCTTGCATCTCTCTCCGATATTACTGCATACTTTTAAAGGGTCACACTGAAGGGGAGCATATCATGTCTCAATTCGCCAGAGGTTTGTCCGTAAGCATCGTTGCTACCTTGTTCGCCAGCGGCGTCATCGTCACGACAACTCACGCGGAGGTTTCGAAAATATCCCAAGCCGACAAGAAAGCTCTGGCCGAGGCGACGACGTCTTGCAAGGCAGAGGCGAAGGGCAAGAAAATCAGGTGGCCTTCGAGCCGCTCCTACGTCAAAAACTGCGTGACTGAGGCCCTCAAAAATCATCCCAACGTCAGTGTCATTCAATTGTACATTGACCATCCTGATATGAAGCGGCTGCCGGTGGAGCAAGTCAAAGACCCGATGTAGGTGAAGTCCGAGGCCACCGCAGACGGTGGCTTCTTTATTTTAAACGGGCCGCCAGTGTGGCGCCCGGTACGGCCACGCCGGGTTGGCGAAGTTCTTGCGTTTGCAGCTTCGCCTTGTACTCCTCGAGTACACCTTCGAGCCGCGAAATATTTTGCAGAAGGCGTTCGCTGGTCAGACTCAGCAGATAGTACCCGAATTCCGGATTTTGGAAATAAAGCTCGAGCAATGTTTCATAGGTGATGGCCAAAACGTCACCGTTCTCGGTACACTGAATAGTCTGTGTCCGACGATTTTTTGGCGCGACAAAACCAAGTTCGCCCATGATTCGACCGGGCGGAAGTTCGACGCCAATTTCTGTGACGAGAAATTTTCCGGTGACCGTCAGAAACATTTCATTGGCGACGTCGCCCTTGCGGAACAGCACCTCCCCTTTGCGATACTTGCGAGGCGTCATGTATGGGCGAAGCCAGTCCATCGACAAATCGCCTTGCGCGGATGTCCGCGCCTTTTTGACCAAATTAAGCATCTGCCGAAGGCGGATGACGTTGACCGGTAATGACAGGAGATAAAGAAGGAATGTCCCGACTGCCCCCGCCACCAGGCCATAGGCCATAAAAAACGCGATGCTGATAATGCCGATCACGCGCAAGGGTACGATCGTGCGCATCATCAGTGTGGCGACGTAAAACGTGGCTCCGGCCAGCGCCAGCATATTTGCGGCGTTGATATTCTCCAGAGCGAGCTCGGTCAGACGGTGCGTCACCGCATCGTATGTGAGATGGCCGGGATCGAAGCCAAGCTGGAGAAACAGCTTGTCCACGTGCTGCGTGGCAAAATCGACGGCGCCACTTACGGTTGAATTCAGATTTGCGCTAACCATGCTTCCCCCACGAAATCCGCCGGTGGCACAAGGGGCCCATTTTCGAACCGGATAATATCGCGCGCCCGCCCCGTAATCGAGTGAACTTGGTCACACCCGTCTTTCGGGCCCCGCTAATAGCGCAAATACGCCAACACACGCTACTAGCCCCGCATTAGCGGAGTTATTGGGGTCCCGTATGTCAAATTATCTACCGGGACTGGCAATCGGTGTCGGAACCGTGGGTCCGGCAGGTCAAAGGCGGCCCTTGCGGCTGGGGCGCCAGCGGGCCGGCCCGTCTGGCTCGTTCACGGCTGACGAACTTCATACAAGCATCGAACTCCGGAGTGCCATCGTAAAACCCGTATCCCTGACAAGCGAGCGTTTCCTTGTCGATTTCGCTTTCGGGCCCCCAAGGGTGACTGGCACAGCCCGACAACACCAATATGACACCAACTGCGGCGATCGCCGTCTTTCCCGCCTGCGACATGGTCTGGAAGTGACAGCGCCTTGGATGCATGGCCGATGCTACCCCCTTCATCGTCCAAGAGCGATTGTGACTATATCGCAGTCAGGCGTTCAAGGAATGCGGGTGACTCGCACCTAGCTCGTTGGCATGGCGTCACGCGGCAGGCGCTTCGCATAGTCGCCACCACGCTCATAGGCCGATTTGTGGATGAACGACTTCGGCGGAATCGTCCGCCTTCGGGCCAGATTGGGTCGACGCTCCCAGACCTGTTTCCTCCAATTGTAGTGGCGCTTCCAGAGAATCTCGGCAAGCCACCAGAATCCCGTGAGCGAATCATGCAACGTCGCATTTGGATCCGGGACCGCATAGCCGCCACCGCGCTTGCCGAGAACAAGCCCTATTTGTTCCGAATCAGTCAGAAGACCGGCAGCGATGGCCTCA
>DATFVF010000246.1:0-14047 GCA_035260465.1 Pseudolabrys sp.
GCGGCACGGCGCAGAGGTACTTTTGCAATCAAAGCCTGAAATAGTTAATTTTTATAGCAATTTACACTAAAGCCGGCGCCCTAATTGCCGGAAAACCCTGAATTTGCTTGGACACTTTGCTTTTGTGCACTGCACGCGTACTGTCATTGGTGCCGCCGGTCCATTGCGTGAAAGTCTCATGTCGATCGCAGCTTCCCGTCCTATCCCGGAACATCGATTGGTAGAGCTCGCCCGCGAGGCGAGCGGGGCTCTCGACGCCTTGTTGGCCGACGCGACGGCAAAGGTCCGAGAGCGCGTGGTCGTGGAAGGGCGGGTCGTCGGCCGCCTGTTTGACCGTGAGCAACGGGCCACTCATGGGCTTGCCTGGTTCGCCACATATGTCGAAGCGGTGCGTCAGCTCGCTGCCTATGCCGACCGCATGGCTGGCGCGCACACTCTCGGAGAGACCGAAGAACTGATCGTCCGCATCGGACTTGGCGAATACATCGCGCAGGTCGTGGGTGGCATCCCGATGAGCCAGGGCGAGGTGGTGCGGCCGTCAGATCTTGGCTTGTCGCCGGTCCAAGTCGCCGCACGTATCAACCCGTCGCTTGAGAATCTCATCGCCGAAGGGACGAGCGCCGAGCGGCGTGCCCGCCTGATCGAACTGATACGCGCAAGCCACGGTGCCACGATTGGCACGTGTGGACTCGATGAAACGCTGGAATCGATCCGGGAAGAAATGCGGAAATTTGCCGACAGCGAAGTGATCGGCAGCGCGCAAAGCTGGCATCGCACCAACAGTTACATTCCCCTCGAGATCATCGCGCAGATGTCGGAGCTTGGCGTATTTGGGCTCACGATACCCGAGGAATTCGGAGGGATGGGGCTCGGCAAAGAATCGATGTGTGTGGTGTCGGAAGAACTTGCGCGCGGCTACATCGGTGTCGGATCGCTCGGCACACGATCGGAAATCGCTGCGGAGTTGATTCTCGGCAGTGGTACTGCCGCGCAAAAAGAAAAATGGTTGCCGAAACTCGCATCGGGCGAAGTGCTGCCCACCGCGGTGTTTACCGAGCCGAACACCGGTTCCGATCTCGCGTCGATCAAGACCCGGGCGGTACGCGAGGGTGATGTCTATAAAGTCTACGGCAACAAGACGTGGATCACGCATCCGGTGCGCGCCGATTTGATGACGTTGCTGGTGCGCACAAATCCGAAAGAGTCCGGCCATCGCGGCCTGTCGATGTTGCTCGCTGAAAAGCCGCGTGGCGACGACAAAAATCCGTTTCCCGTTGAGGGAATGAGTGGCACCGAAATCGAAGTGCTCGGCTATCGCGGCATGAAGGAATATGAGATCGCCTTCGACGGTTTTGAAGTGAAAGCGGAAAACCTGCTTGGTGGCGTCGAAGGACTCGGCTTTAAACAGCTGATGCAGACTTTCGAGTCCGCTCGCATCCAGACTGCGGCGCGCGCGATCGGAGTTGCACAGGCTGCAATGGAGCAGGCCCTCGGCTACGCGCAGAATCGCGTGCAGTTTGGCGGCCCGATCATCGGCTTCCCGCGCGTGGCCGACAAAATCGTCATGATGGCGGTAGAAATCATGATTGCGCGACAACTCACGTATTATGCCGCGCGCGAGAAAGATTCGGGACGCCGTTGCGACCTGGAGGCCGGGATGGCCAAGCTGCTTGCCGCGCGAGTGGCGTGGGCCGCAGCCGACAACGCTGTGCAGGTCCACGGGGGCAATGGCTTTGCGCTTGAATTTCCGGCGTCCCGCATTTTGTGTGACGCTCGTATTCTCAATATTTTCGAAGGTGCCGCCGAGATTCAGGCTCAGGTCATCGCCCGCCGGCTGCTCGACGGCACAAACTGACGTTGTTGGTCAGTTAATATTGGCAACGAAACCGTGTCTCGCCGCGTTGGTCCGGAATAAAGCGCGTCGGCCAAATTCGTTCAGGTTTGCGTTAATTCGAGGAGTCAAAATATGTCCGCGCTTCTTATTAGACACGGCGAATGGGTGGTTGTTTGCGATGGTGCCAAGGCGCTGATTTTGGAAAATACCGGTGATATCAAATTTCCCAATCTGAAGACCCGCGAAGTCTATGAGCAAAAGGATCTGCCGACCCATTTGCTCGGTGGCGATAAACCTGGCCGCACCCATAGTTCTGTCGGCAATGGCAGCAGCTCGGTGACGCAAACGGATTGGCACAATCAAGCCGAACAGGTGTTCCTCACCCATCTCGCCCAGCGGCTCGATACAGAGGTCGCCGCCGGCAAGGTGAAATCGCTGATCCTCGTAGCGTCACCGCGCGCGCTCGGCATGATCCGCCACGCCTACTCGCACGCCTTGCGCGGCGCCATACGTGCCGAGATCGACAAGGATTTGGTCAAGCACCCGGTGCACGATATCGAGAAGCACCTGACCGCCTAGCATAAATGTCCGATTTCGATTGTGGCTGGCCCGCCGCTGCGGCGATGGTATGGTCGCCGCGATTCCCGTGATAAAGGCCGGCGAATGAACTGGATGAGCGGTCATAATAGGCGTGGCGGAATTCTCGTCATCACGATTGCGGTCATGCTGGCGGCGGCGCTCGGGGGAGCGCAGGCACAGCCTGCCAATCCGCCACAAGGCGCATCTCCTGCGCCGCCAACCGTCACTCCTCCGCCCGACACCATGTCGGTGCCCGGCTTTTGGGATCCGCGGCGGCGGCCGGAACGGCCGGACCTTTCGCGCATCAATATCATTCGCTTTCTCACCGAGACCGACTATCCGCCCTTCAACTATACCGGGCCTGACGGCGCACCGACCGGCTTCAATGTCGATCTGGCCCGGTTGATCTGCGAGGAAATCAAGGTCGCCTGCACGGTGCAGATGCGCCGTTTCGACACTTTGATTGCAGCGCTTAACAGCAACAATGGTGACGCCATCATCGCGTCGATCGCGGCGACGCCCGAAATGCGGACGCGCCTCGATTTCAGCGACCCTTATTATCGAGCACCGGCACGGTTCGTGGCGCGCCGCGACAGCCCAATCAAAGATGTGCGCCCCGAGGCGCTTGAAGGAAAAAAAATTGCGGTGGTCGCCGGCACCGCGCATGAAGCGTATCTCAAGGCATTGTTTACCGAGGCCGAGCTGCATCCCTATCCGGACGCAGACGCCGCGCGCTTCGCACTGAAACGAGGCGAGGTCGATCTCATGTTCGGCGACGGCGTATCACTCGGCTTCTGGCTCAACGGCACTGATTCGGCGAACTGTTGTGCGTTCCGCGGCGGCCCCTATCTGGAAGGCCGTTTCTTCGGCGAAGGCGTCGGCATTGCGGTGAGGCGCGGCAACGATCTGTTGCGGCAAGCATTCAATTGGGCGCTATTCCGGATTTGGGAGAAGGGTCGCTTCACCGACCTCTGGCTGCGCTATTTTCCGGTTAGCCCATTTTGAAGCCCGTCATCCGGTCCGCTCGCTTCGCGCGCGTCCCGGAATGACTGGATTAGTTTGACGTCGATGCGATGGATTTCTAGTGTCCGCGGCCCGGAGATCATGATGTCCGCTATCGAAGCCGCTGCCAACTTGCGCCAGCTCGCCGAGCAGTCGAATGCCTGGCCGTTCGAGGAGGCGCGCAAGATCGTCGCTCGGCTCAAAAAACATCCGAAAGACGAAGTGATTTTCGAGACCGGTTACGGACCATCCGGTTTGCCGCATATCGGTACCTTCGGTGAGGTCGCGCGTACCACGATGGTCCGTCATGCTTTCCGTGTGCTGACCGACGACAAGGTGAAGACGCGACTGATTGCTTTTTCTGACGACATGGACGGACTGCGCAAGGTGCCGGACAATGTGCCGAACAAGGAGATGCTGGAACGGCATCTCGGCAAGCCGCTCACCCAGGTGCCCGATCCGTTCGGCACGCATCCGAGTTTCGGCGAGCACAACAACGCGCGTCTGCGCGCCTTTCTCGATCACTTCGGCTTCGAATATGAATTCATGTCGTCGACCGAATGCTACAAGTCGGGCCGCTTCGACAGTGCATTGCTCAAGGTATTGGAGCGTTTCGATAAGGTGATGGCGATCATGCTGCCATCGCTGCGCGAGGAGAGGGCGGCGACCTATTCGCCGTTTCTGCCAATCGATCAGAAGACCGGTATCGTTTTGCAGGTGCCCGTCACCGCACACGACGCCAAGGCCGGGACCATAACTTACGAAGACCCCGACACCAAAGAGTCGGTGGTAGCGCCGGTGACCGGCGGGCGCTGCAAGCTGCAATGGAAACCCGATTGGGCCATGCGCTGGGTTGCGCTCGGCGTCGACTACGAAATGGCCGGCAAGGACCTGATCGACTCGGTGAAGCTCTCCGGTGAAATCTGCCGTGCGCTCGGCGGCGTCGCGCCGGAAGGCTTTAACTACGAGCTGTTCCTCGACGAGAAGGGGCAGAAAATTTCGAAGTCGAAAGGCAACGGCCTGACGATTGATGAATGGCTGCGTTATGCCAGCCCCGAAAGCCTTTCTTTGTTCATGTATCGCGAACCGAAAGCGGCCAAGCGGCTCTACTTCGATGTCATTCCGCGCAACGTCGATGAGTACTATCAATTTCTCGACGGTTTTGAGCGGCAGGATCCGCGGCAGCAGCTGTCGAATCCGGTCTGGCATATTCATTCGGGCAAGCCGCCGAAAATCGACATGCCGATATCGTTCGGCATGCTGCTGACGCTGGTGTCATCTTCGAACGCCGAAAATGCCGATACGCTGTGGGGCTTCATTGGCCGCTACCGGCCGGGCGTGACGCCGAAGACGCATCCAAAACTCAATCAGCTGGTCGAATATGCCATCCACTATTTCCGCGATTTCGTTTTGCCCGAAAAGAAATTCCGCGAGCCAACGGCTGCCGAACGTGCGGCCTTGAGCGATTTGCGCGACGCGCTCTCGCAACTGGCGCCCGGTGCAACCCCGGAGGATATCCAGAATGTGGTCTACGAAGTCGGCCGCCGCGAGCCGTTCCTGGACCCGAAGAAGAAGGCAAAGGATGGCAAGCCCGGCGTGTCTCTCGATTGGTTCAATCTGCTTTACCAGGTGTTGCTGGGCCAGGAGAAAGGTCCGCGCTTCGGTTCATTCGTCGCGGTTTATGGCTTGCAGAATACCATCGACATGATTGACGGCGCGCTGGCCCGCAGCGCGTAGCTTCCTTCGTTCGTCCCCGCGGAAGCGGGGACCCAGCCTTTTCATGTAGCCCGGGATTCCCGCTTTCGCGGGAATGAGCGGTTTTGGAGTGCCCGCTACTGACTCGCCCAGACGATACGGGCGATCCACACGACATCGGACATCGGCAGCGTGCGGTCGCGGTGTTCGGCGTTGAGCGATTTGAGCTCGACCGACTTGCTGTTCTTGCGCTTGAGCTCCTTGACCATGACTTCCCCGTCTTTGGTCTTGACCACGACCCGGTCGCCCTTGCGCACCGTTGCCGCCGGCGAAACGACAATGACGTCGCCGGCACGATAGGCTGGCCGCATCGAATCTCCGGAGATTTCCAGCGCGTAGGCATGCTCATCGCTAACCGCGGGGAAGGCGATTTCCTCCCAGCCCTTGCCGACCGGGAAACCGCCGTCGTCGAAAAAGCCGCCGGCACCTGCCTGGGCGAACCCAATCAACGGCACATTGTGCATCGTCGACTTGCCGCCGTCGGTGATCAAAGTAACGAAAGTATCGAATTTTGTGCTCGTGGCCTGTAACGCCTTGGCCACGGACTCCGTCGAGGGCCAGCGCGGGCGCCCCTCCGGCGTGACACGCTTGGATTTGTTGAAAGTGGTCGGGTCGAGCCCCGCTTTCTTGGCAAGACCGGAAGGCGTCATCTTTGCGCGTGCGGCCAACCGGTCGATCGCGGTCCAGATTTGATTGTGCGTCAGCATAGCCATTGGCGCGGCACCCGTGTGAGGCTGTGGTCCGATAGATAGGAATTATAGCCTTGAGTCGCCCCCCCTCCGCAACAGTTTCCTGTGACCTCGCCTTGAATAAGCCTTGGCCCCGCCGATAGGGTCGATTCATATGCAGGTTCGGAGTCACATGCCGTGATCGGCTTTTTCGACCGCCTGTCCCGTCCGCTGCTGCGCGCCTTCGAGCCGGAGGATGCGCACACCCTCGCGATCAAGGCCCTTCGTTATATGCCGGTGGCCCGAGCGCCGGCCGATGCCGACGAGCTCGCCGTGCGCGCATTTGGGCTGAAATTCCCGAATCCGATCGGGCTTGCCGCCGGTTTCGATAAAAATGCACAGGTGCCGGATGCATTGCTGCGCCTCGGCTTCGGCTTCGCCGAGGTCGGCACCATCACGCCCCGTGCTCAAGGCGGTAATCCAAGACCGCGTCTGTTCCGCCTTGACACCGACCAGGGCGTCATCAACCGGCTGGGCTTCAATAATGACGGGGCCGCCGCCGCTCACATACGGCTCACGGCCCGCCGGAATGCCGGCGGCATTGTGGGCGTCAACATTGGCGCCAATCGCGACTCCGTCGACCGGACCGAGGACTATGTGCGGTTGATCGAAACGTTCGCCGCGGTCGCCAGCTATTTCACCGTCAATGTGTCGTCGCCGAATACGCCCGGCCTTCGGGATTTGCAGGAGGCCAAGGCGCTCGACGATTTGCTCGCGCGCGTCATCGACGCACGCGAGCGTGTCAGTGCGCGTGCAGGCTCGACGCCAGTGCTGCTCAAGATCGCGCCCGACCTCACGCTGCCGGACCTCGACGACGTCGTCGGCGTTGCTCGCAAGCATCGCGTGGATGGCATGATCGTCGGCAATACAACGATCTCGCGGCCCGGCTCTTTGCGAGATCGCGATAAGGCGCGTGAGCAAGGCGGCTTATCGGGCCGGCCACTGTTCAAGCTCTCGACGCGCATGCTGGCGGAAACTTTTGTGCGGGCTGAAGGCGCATTCCCGCTGATCGGTGTGGGCGGCGTCGATTCCGGCGCGACGGCCATCGCCAAGATCAAGGCAGGCGCCACGCTTCTGCAACTTTATACCGGCCTGGTTTATCGCGGCATTGGCGTCGTGGCAGAGATAAAGGCAGATCTCACGGCGGCCCTGAAGCGCGGCCATCGCAATTCGCTTGCTTCGATGGTCGGTGGCGATGCGGCGGCAATCACGGCGGAAAGCTGGCCGGGTTAAAATCCTCCGCTCATTCCCGCGCAAGCGGGACTCCTATTACCAATTCAAGATGAGTCTGGATCCCCGCTTTCGCGGGGATGAGCGGATTTTTTTCTATTTGCCCCGGGGCGCGTTGAACAAACGCACAAGGATCCAGATCGGGATCACGATCACCGCGCCGAGCAGGAAATAGCGCCAGAGCCAGCGGAACGCGTCGAAGCCCATATTCCAGATGCTGCGCACCAGCCGCTCGACGCTGTGAATGATGTCGAATGGGTCGAGGCCGAGCGCCGAGAGGATTACGCCGACCAGGATCGACAGCAGAACGAGGCGCCCCAGCACCGCGAGGGGTGAACCGCCCGTCCATCGCGTGACCTGATTATCAGCCATGATCATCTCCGTTGACCTCCATTGTAGCATGCTTGCGCCGCTCTAACATATTCTCCACCGCAGTGCCGGATTTGTGGTGTGGCGAGCGTTGAAACTCCTCGAGCGCGAATTGGATATCTTCCCGACGCATTGTGCTTGGATCGTGGTTTCACTCACGTTGTCATCGCCGGGCTTGTCCCGGCGATCTCGCTTGGGAGGGCAGCGCAGTGCCATTGATATCGGGATGGCGGGGACATAGGCGTGCGAAAGCACGCCGTCCTTTGGACGACTATGCCCGGCCATGACAGGATGAGGGAATGACCAACCCGATTTTCCTTTCCTCCGGCGACGTGATCGCCGACCGGCGCCTGGAATGGGCGCGCGACCGCGAAGCCAAAGGCGATCTCACCGGAGCCGAGGATCTGCTGCTGCAGGCACTCGAGCTTGCGCCGGGCTATGCATCGGCCTGGTTCATTCTGGCCGAGTTGCGCGAGAAGCTCGGCGATCGCGAAGGCGCCGTCGCGGCGTTCGAGAAGGCCAGGGCGGCCGACCCGCAGGACCGTCATGGCGCGTCGCTTCATCTCGTTCGGCTGGGCGCTCGGCCTTCTATGGCGATGCCGGAAGGCTACGTGCGGGCGCTATTCGACGGTTACGCCACGCGTTTTGACGAAGCGCTGACGAAGAATCTGAATTATCGCGCGCCGGAATTGCTGTTTCGCGCTGTTGAAGCCGCGCATGCGGGCGGACGAATGAAATTCGGGACGGTGGTTGATCTCGGTTGCGGCACCGGGCTCGCCGCTCTGCCGTTCCGGCCCTTCAGCGATTGGATGGTGGGCGTGGACCTTTCACCTGCGATGTTGGCGCAGGCGCGGACGAAAGGCATTTACGACCGTCTGGTTGAAGCCGACGTCCTGGCGTTTCTCGCCGGCGAGGCGAAGATCAAGGCGCGCTATCACCTCGTGCTCGCCGCCGACGTTTTTATGTACTTCGATGACCTCGCGCCGGTGCTCACTGCGGTTGCGCAGGTGCTGGCGTCGCCCGGCCAGGTCGCTTTCAGCGCGGAAGCGCACGACGGCCACGGGGTCCATATGCGCGACACCCTGCGCTATGCCCACGACGAGGCGCACGTGAAAGCCGCTATGGCGGCCGCCGGATTAAAGCCGATCAGCCTCGATTTTGCCTCTACTCGCACCGAAAAGGGCGAACCGGTGCCCGGATCGATCGTGGTGGCCGGACGCTGAGTGACATGGAACCCGCGCGCGACCTTTTCGAAACGACGCCATTGCTGCCAGACGTTTTCGCACGCTGGTTTGCGGGCCGCGGCTGGCAGCCGCGCGCGCATCAGCTCGAACTGCTGACCAAAGCAAAATCCGGGCGCTCGGTGCTGCTGATCGCTCCGACCGGCGGCGGCAAAACCCTCGCCGGCTTTTTGCCGACGCTGGTGGAGTTGAGCGAGCATGGCATTCAATCCCGCAATCTGAAATCGACTGGACGCGCGCTCGTGCGCTCACAGGGCCTCCATACTCTTTACATTTCGCCGCTAAAGGCGCTCGCCGTCGATATTGCACGCAATCTGGAAATTCCCGTGCAGGAGATGGGCTTGCCTGTGAGGCTTGAAACACGCACGGGAGACACGCCGGCATCGAAGCGCCAGCGCCAACGGCGAGATCCTCCGGACATCCTGCTCACCACCCCGGAACAGCTCGCGCTGCTGCTCGCGAGTGCCGATGCGCCTTATCTGTTCGGCACACTCAAGCGCGTGATACTCGACGAATTGCATTCGCTGGTGACGTCGAAGCGCGGCGATTTGCTCTCGCTTGGGTTGGCGCGGTTGTTTGCATTGACGCCCCAGCTCACCACGGTCGGGCTCTCAGCGACCGTTGCCAATCCCGATGAGCTTTGCCGCTTTCTCGTGCCGCAGCCCCTGCAAGGCGAAGCGCGTGCGGATCTCGTGGTGGCACAGGCTGGCGCGCAGCCATTCGTTACGATGCTCGACACCGAGGAGCATTTGCCCTGGGCCGGCCATTCGGCGCGGCATGCGCTCGGCGAAATTTACGCCCATATCAAGACGCACAAGACGACGCTTGTGTTCGTCAATACGCGTAGCCAGGCAGAATTTCTTTTCCAGGAGCTTTGGCAAGCAAACGACGACAATCTCGCCATTGCTTTGCATCACGGTTCGCTCGATGTCGCACAACGCCGCCGCGTTGAAGACGCAATGGCGGCCGGAAAATTACGCGCTGTAGTGTGTACTTCGTCCCTCGACCTTGGTGTCGACTGGGGCGACGTCGATCTGGTGATCAATGTCGGCGCGCCGAAGGGCTGCTCGCGGCTCCTCCAGCGGATTGGCCGTTCCAACCACCGTCTCGACGAGCCTTCCGAGGCCGTTCTGGTACCGGCGAACCGCTTTGAAGTGCTGGAATGCCGGGCCGCAATCGATGCCGTGGCTGAAAATGCTCAGGACACGCCGCCGCTTCGCACCGGCGCGCTTGACGTGCTGGCGCAACATATTCTGGGCCGCGCCTGCGGCGAGCCATTTCTTGCGGACGAACTGTACGCCGAGGTCCGTGCCGCCACACCCTATGCCGGGCTTGCGCGCGCCGATTTCGACGCCGCAGTCGATTTTGTCGCCACGGGCGGCTACGCGCTGAAAGCTTACGAGCGCTTTGCCAAGATCAGACAGGGAAAGGATGGCCGTTGGCGCGTAACGCATCCGCGCGTCGCACAGCGCTATCGCATGAATGTCGGCACCATCGTCGAGGCCGACATGATCAAGGTGAGGCTGGTGCGGTCGCGCCGGAGCGGGGCGGTCGTTCCGCGCGGCGGGCGTCTTCTCGGTGAAGTCGAGGAATATTTCATCGAGACGTTGACGCTCGGCGACACATTTGTATTCGCTGGAGAAATTCTCAAATACGAGGCGCTCGTCGAGGACGAGGTCTATGTCTCGCGCTCTGATGCTACCGATCCGAAAGTGCCGGCTTACGAGGGCGGCAAGTTCCCGCTTTCGACTTATCTCGCGGCTCGTGTGCGCGCACTTCTCGCCAAGCCAGAGGCGTGGCGCGCGTTGCCGGAGCAAGTCCGCGAATGGCTCGAGATACAGGAATGGCGCTCGCTTCTGCCTAAGGCCGGCGATTTGCTGGTCGAGACGTTCCCACGCGCCGCCAAGTACTATCTGGTTTGCTACCCATTCGAGGGGCGTCTCGCGCACCAGACGCTCGGAATGCTGCTGACGCGCCGTCTGGAGCGTGCCCGGCTCAAGCCGCTCGGCTTTGTCGCCAACGAATATGCACTGGCGGTTTGGGGGCTCGGCGACGCCGCCTTGCGCATCGCGCGCGGCGATCTCTCGCTCGCCCAACTGTTCGACGAGGATATGTTAGGTGACGATCTGGAGGCGTGGCTTGCGGAATCCGCGCTCATGAAGCGCACTTTTCGCAGTTGTGCCATCATCGCCGGGCTGATCGAAAAACGGTTCCCCGGAGAGGAGAAATCGCGCCGCCAGCTCACCATTTCGACCGACCTCGTCTATGACGTGCTGCGCAAGCACCAGCCAGACCACATCCTTTTGCGTGCGGCGCGCGCGGACGCTGCGACCGGGTTTCTCGATATCAAACGCCTCGGTGAAATGCTCTCGCGCATCAAGGGCCGAATCGTTCATAAAGCGCTCGACCACGTCTCGCCGCTCTCGGTTCCAGTGCTGCTGGAGATTGGCCGCGAGACGGTCTATGGCGAAGCCTCGGATACGTTGTTGGCCGAAGCGGCCGATGAATTGATCAAGGAAGCGATGCGTTGAGCCAAGCGGCCCAAAATCTGGCGGAGAGCGAGGGCAACCTCATCGTGCTTGCCGGCGTCCCGCTGCTCGCCGACCCGCAAGGTGCGCTCTATTGGCCGGAGCAGGGGCTGCTGGCGGTCGCCGATCTGCATCTGGAAAAAGGCTCAAGCTTTGCCGCCCGCGGACAATTGTTGCCGCCCTACGACACCGCGAGCACACTGGCGCGTCTCGCGCGCTTGATTTCAGATTATGAACCCCGCTGCGTGGTGGCGCTCGGCGACAGTTTCCACGACGGCGGCGGCCCGGAACGGCTAAGCGATGACGATCGCGGCAATCTGCGCGGGTTGCAACGTGGCCGCGACTGGATCTGGATCGCCGGCAATCACGACCCCCAGCCAGCCGAGGGCATCGGCGGCGTGTTTCAGGCTACGCTGACCATTGGCGCGCTGACGTTCCGTCATGAACCGAAAGGCGCGCCCGGTGAAGTCAGCGGTCATTTGCATCCTGTCGCACGTATTTCTCACCGCGGCCGAGCGGTCAGCCGGCGCTGCTTCGCCGCTGACAAGACCCGCATGGTCATGCCGGCATTCGGTGCTTTTACCGGTGGTCTCAATGTTCGCCATGCGGCGTTTGCCGATTTGTTCGGCACGCTCGCCTTCACGGCGCATTTGCTTGGCGATGCCCGGCTTTACTCTTTTGCTGTCACGCGCTGCCTGCCAGATTGAGTGATTAATCGCGTGCGAAAACCAGGCTGGCGAACCAGCCAATCAGCAGCGCCATCATCGCGGTCGCCATTCCATAGAGTAACCCATAGTCGCGGGCGGCGTCGGCGACATATTGTTCGAAGCCGGTCTTGATGACTTCCAGCGCCGAATTGGTACGCGCAACGACAGCGCCGCCGGAAAACAGCTGAACGTCGATCCCGTAGCTTCCGGTCGGCACGGCCGCCGGCATGGGTATTGCGGCGCGGAAGACTGTCGGCGTGAGGAAAGTCACCGCTGTTCCTGACTCCCTATAGAGCCCCTGCTGATTCTGAAGCCGTACGAACGCTCGGCGAAACGGATCATCGGGTATCGTGTCGGCGATATCGGCGCCGATACGTTGCGGCAGCAGAAAGTTATCGAGCCCGATTTGCAGGCGTCGCAAGGTGTTCTGGTTGGCGATCGCGCCGACAGGCCTGTTCGTCAGCACAGCAAGGTAGGATGGCGCGCGCTCGAATTCGCGCGAATCGATGTTGACCCAAATACCGAGCACGCGCTCCTTGCGCCGCGTGCGCAGCGTCTGGCGCGGCCCCGTCACCGTCACGACAAGATCGTAGGGCGGCCGCAGCGGGCTTGTTATGGGGTCAGGCTCGATGGTGCCGAACAACACCAGTTCCTCGCCAACAAAGCTCGACGTGACGGCCACCCGATGGTTGGACAGAGATACCACCAGCCGTTCGGCGGCAGCGGGTCCGGTGCCGCAAGCCACGACGATGAGCGCGAGTGTGACCGCAAGCCGCCTCATCATTCATTCCTGACGTAGCGGATCGAATAAAGATCGTCCGGCCGCACGACCAGTTCGTAGGCAAACCGGCAGCCGACCGCGAATACGAGAAGGCCAAGCAGCAGCCGCAGCCGTTCGCCGCGCATCTTCTGCCCCGTGCGCGCGCCGAACTGCGCGCCGATGACGCCGCCGACCATCAGGATCAGCGCCAGCACCACATCCACCAGATGGTTCGTGGCCGCGTGCATCACCGTTGCCGAGGCCATCGTGACCAACGTCAACACCATTGAGGTGCCGATGACGGTCGCCGTCGGAACCCTGAGAAAATAGATCAGCATCGGCACCAGCAGGAAGCCGCCGCCGATGCCCATGATCGCGCCGACAAATCCGATGATGAATCCGATTGCCCAGACCGGAATCGCCGATACGTAGATTTTCGAGCGCTTGAACCGGAGCTTGAATGGCAATCCGTGAAGCCAGGTATGACTTCCCGGCCGCCGCAGCGTTGCCGGCATGCCGCGGCGGGTGCGCATCACGGCTCGCACGCTTTCGTAAATCATCACGCTACCAACGATCGTGAGCAGGGTGACGTAGGAGAGGCCGATCATCAGATCCAGCTGATCGAGCGCGCGCAACTCGGTGAACAGCCAGACGCCGGTAGCGGTACCGACGATACCGGCGCTGAGCAGCATCATCGCCAGCGCGACATCAAGCGCGCGCTTGCGCCAATAGCTGATTGCGCCTGTAAATGACGACGCCGCGATGTGGCTGGACACGGTTGCCACGGCGACCGCCGGCGAGATGCCGATGAAGATCAGCAGCGGGGTCATCAGGAAGCCGCCGCCAATACCAAACATTCCGGAGATGTAGCCAACGGCAAGGCCCATCCCGAGTACAAGGAAGATATTGACGGGCAGGTCGGCGATGGGAAGGTAAATCTGCAAGCGTGTCGTCCGACGGTTAGGCCAACGCTATGGCGGCAGCGCCGCGCCCGGGCAGTTCATATGACAACTAACACCGAGACGCGTGGAAACGTCGGCACTCCCAATCGTGACAGACTCAAGGCCGTCCGGTCAAAGCTTGGATTGATTCTAGCCGATGAATGCGCCGTTGATCACGCGCTCACGCAATAAGGCGCCGTCGTTCACAGTTTTCCTGGATCGAAGGCATTGAACGAAAGCGACCCAGCTGCCCGCGGCTTTTCGTGCGGCGGGGGCGTCGCGCGGTCCCAGCCACCTTGCGGTTCGCGGACCACTGTGGCGTCGGCGGGTTGGGTCTGCGCTACAAAGCTTTTGACGGCTTGTTGGGCGGCCG
>DATFVF010000247.1:0-7293 GCA_035260465.1 Pseudolabrys sp.
GCGCGCGCCATCACCGAGGCCGATCTCAACGATCGTTATCACACCGCCTGCGATCCGCGGCTTAACGCGGAACAGGCGATCGACCTTGCTTTCCTGCTGGCGGAGCTGCTCAAGAAAGAGCGGTCCGGACAGGCCAAGCCCTTACCGGCAGTCGCCGGGCTCTGAAGCCGGAAATATTCACCTCCGTTCGGTGTTAATATTGCGGGCGCGAGCCGCGAGCCCGGCGCCGCTTGCCGCCTTCCCAAAAAATGATGTCCGGGCCGGGGAGGTCCTATGAAACGCCAAATTTGGCGGCCGTCGAAGTTTGCCTTCGCGGTGGCCACGCTGTCGCTGCTCACAGTCGGCGCCAAAGCGCAAATCGCAGTTTCCGCAAACGACAACAAAGCCGTTCTCGTCGACGGCGCCAATGTCGTGCCGGACAATCCGGCCGCCGACACGGTTAGTATCATCGATCTCGGGTCTGCACCGCCGAAGGTGATCGGCGAAGTCAAAGCGCCCGCCAGTGTCGTGGGGCCACCACAAAGCGTCGCGGTGTCACGCGATGAAAGTTACGCGCTGGTCACCGGCGCCTTCAAGGTCGATCCCGCCAACTCAAAAAAGGCCGTCCCCGATAACAAGCTTTCGGTAATTGACCTCAAGGCTAAACCCCCGGCCGTTATCGCGACTCTGGAAGCTGGTTTGGGCGCAGCCGGCGTATCGATCAATCGCGCCGGCACGCTGGCGCTCGTCGCAAATCGCAGTGAAGGTACCGTGTCGGTATTCACGATTGCGGGAAACAAGCTCACACCGGCTGGGAAAATTCAGCTTGGCGACTCAAAGTCAGGCCCGAGCCATGTTGCGTTCACGCCTGACGGAAAAATGGCTTTGGTAACCCGCGATGGCGATCACAAGGTTTCGGTCCTGTCGGTGGACGCCAACAAGGTCGAAGACAGCAAGATGTTCATGGTCGGCGGCGTTCGGCCTTACAGCATCGAAATCAGTGCGAAGGGCGATGTTGCTGTTTTCAGCGATCAGGGTGGTGGGCAGGGCGATACAGACGTTATCAACGTCATTGATCTCAAAGCGAAGCCGCCCCGTGTCGTTAACACGATCAGCGTCGGACAGACGCCGGAAGGCGTGGCAATGTCGCACGATGGCAAACATGTAGCCGTCACAGTGGGGAACGGCTCGAACAGACCGAAAAACCACCCCGCTTACAACGACTATGGCCTGCTCCAAATTTACGCGATCAACGGCACCGATCTCACGAAAGTCGCTGAGGCAAAGGTCGGCCATTGGTGTCAGGGTGCAGCCTGGAGCAAGAATAATTTGACCGTTGTGATCCAGTGCATGGTTGAGAAGAATCTGCAGGTGTTCAGCTTCAATGGACGCAAGCTGAGACCAGTCGGCACGGTCCCGCTCAGCGGAGGCGGCGCCGGATTGCGAACGGCCGAACGCTGACTTGGCCGCGCAACCAGGAAACTGAATGTAATGGAACCGCGGGCGCCGGCATTTCGCCAGCGCCTGCTGCATTATCTGCACTCGTGTTAGACCGGCCGATGCCGCTATTCAGAATCCATAAAGGTAAATGGCTATCCACTTATTGCTTCTTTAATGATGCGAATGAGTCCTGAACTCGCTCGGTAAAATTGTAACGACTGCGAAAACAATTGGACTGAAAACTCGCCCCCGCGTGACACACGGGGGCGTTATGTTCAAAGTGCGGGAATTGCTCTTCGGGTTGCTCGGGCTCTGCGTAATCGCTGGCTCGTCCGCCGCCGCAAATCCTTTTATCATTGAGCAGGAGC
Organism: Pseudolabrys sp.; assembly: GCA_035260465.1. Lineage (GTDB taxonomy): Bacteria > Pseudomonadota > Alphaproteobacteria > Rhizobiales > Xanthobacteraceae > Pseudolabrys. The sequence goes on from DATFVF010000247.1 coordinate 1,788, forward strand.
CAAGCGAGTTCACGTCCTCGTTCGCGCTGCGATACTGGTATGGGCTCGGTAGTACCAGTAAAAGCCTTTATGGTTTCACGCGCGATGAATTGCTTTCGCGGCTGAGCTACACCGGCTTGCAATCGCATTCGCTCGAAATCTTTACGCGCGTCGACCACAGCAGCACGGGACTATTCTGGAAGGGCTACGCCGGTGGGGGCCTGTTGACTCAAGGCAACCTTCAGGACGAAGACTTTCCGCCTCTCACTATGCCGTATTCCAGCACGAACAGCACGCTTCAGAATCAATCGCTCGGCTACCTGAGTTTTGATTTTGGTGGCGCGTTGCTGCGGGGCCCTGACTTCCGGATTGATGCTTTCGTTGGCTACCACTATTTTCACCAACGGATGAAAGCGTTCGGTTGCCAGCAAACAGCAACCAATCCTGACATTTGCGCGGGCGGCATTCCGAACAGCGTCGCGGCGATCGTGGAAGACGACACCTGGCAAGCGATTCGCGTCGGGCTGAATGCAGACCTTCCATTGGCCGAACGTTGGCGGCTGGATCTCGAAGGCGCTTACTTACCGTATGTCTGGTTTTCAGGAAGCGACAACCATCTGCTGCGGCCCGATCTTCCGTTTCCGATTTTCGAGGACGGCAATGGCTGGGGTTATCAACTTGAGGCGCTGCTCTCATATAAAGTTGATGACGCCATCAGCGTCGGAATCGGAGGTCGTTACTGGCATATGCAGAGCCGGGGCGGATCGCATTTCGAAGACGTTGGGGGATTTTCACAGCCTCTCGACTTCAAGGCCGATATTTACGGTGTCTTTGTGCAGGGCAGCTACCATTTCGGTCCGTTCTGAGGCTGCCCGCGACTGCGGGCCTGCAATGCAAGCACCCCATTGCAGGGCGGGACGTCGAGGCGGTAGAGCTTTCTCATGAACGCACGTCCCGCTGACAAGCTGGCCATCGCCGTTGCGCAGCTCAATTCGACAGTCGGCGACATCGCCGGCAACGTCGAAAAAGTGAAGCGTGCGCGTGAGACCGCGGCCGCCCAAGGCGCTGATCTCGTGGTGTTTCCAGAATTGTTCATCGCCGGGTACCCGCCCGAGGATCTGGTGCTCAAGCCGGCGTTTCAAGCAGGCTGCCGTTCGGCGGTCGAGGCGCTTGCGCGAGAAACAGCTTCCGCGGGTCCCGCATTGCTGCTCGGCACGCCATGGCTCGATGGTGGCAAGCTCTATAATGCGGTGGCTTTGCTGGATGGTGGCGCAATCACTGCGCTGCGATACAAAGTCGACCTTCCGAACTACGGGGTCTTTGACGAAAAGCGGGTGTTTACGCCAGGTCCGATGCCGGGCCCGGTGAATTTCCGCGGCGTGCGTTTGGGCCTGCCGATTTGCGAAGACATATGGGGCGCAGAGGTCGTCGAATGTCTCGCGGAAACCGGCGCGGAAATGTTGATAGTGCCCAACGGCTCGCCTTATTGGCGGCAGAAGGGCGACGTGCGTCTCAATATCGCTGTGGCTCGCGTTACAGAGCAGGGATTGCCAACGGTCTACGTCAATCAAGTCGGCGGCCAGGACGAACTTGTGTTCGATGGCGTGTCGTTCGGCCTGCATTCGGATTGTTCTCTGGCATTCCAACTTGCCGGATTTCAGGAGGCGATCGTTACGACGCAATGGGTTCGCCGCAACGGGACATGGCGTTGCGAAAACGGGCCGCTGGTTGACAGCGTCGAGGCAGACCGGGCGGACTATTCGGCCTGCGTGCTTGGCTTGCGTGACTACGTCAACAAGAACGGGTTTCCGGGCGTGGTGCTGGGATTGTCGGGCGGCATAGACTCGGCATTGTGCGCAGCGATGGCGGTCGACGCGTTGGGCGCGGAGCGCGTCCGCTGCCTGATGATGCCCTACAAATTTACGTCGCAGGATTCGCTCGACGATGCAGCGAGCTGCGCGAGGGTCCTCGGCGTGCGCTACGAGATGTTGCCGATCGCGGCGGCGGTCGAGGGCTTTGAAGAGGCGTTAAAGCCGGTTTTTTCCGGCGTGCCACGCGACGTCACAGAAGAAAATCTGCAGGCTCGCACCCGCGGCACGATCCTCATGGCAATCTCCAACAAGTTTAATCTTATGGTGGTCACAACCGGGAACAAATCCGAAATGTCGGTCGGTTACGCCACGCTCTATGGCGATATGAACGGCGGCTTCAATCCGATCAAGGATTTGTACAAGACCGAGGTGGCCCGCTTGGCACGACTGCGCAACAGCTGGAAACCCGAGGGTGCGAAGGGACCAGACGGTCTGGTCATACCCGAAAACATCATCGCGCGGCCGCCGACCGCGGAGCTGCGCGAAAACCAAAAGGATGAAGACTCATTGCCGGCCTATGCCGTGCTTGATCCGATTCTGGAGCGGCTGGTTGAACGAGAAGAACCGATCTCCGCAATTGTCGCTGCGGGTTTCGACCGCGACACCGTGATTCGTGTCGAACGAATGATCAACATCGCAGAGTACAAGCGGCGCCAGGCGGCGCCCGGCGTCAAGGTGACCCTGAAGAATTTTGGCCGCGATCGCCGCTATCCGATCACCAATCGCTTCCGCGATCCGGGGACGCCGATGCCGTCGCCCGACGTCTCTTTGGTCTCCGGCAAGCCCGCAAAGACCGAAGCTTTCGATTTTTGAGCGCGCTGCGGAAAAGCAACCGCGATCGGCGGCTTATCGTGCGGGGATAAAGGTTGGTCCCACCGTGCGCACTTGTCGCTTTGTTGGATCTGTTTCGCCCGGCGTCTCCGCCGCAGCCGCCGGCGCCGCGGGATTTGTGGCGGTTGCCGGGGCGCGTTGATCGGAGCGGATCGGCTTGCCATCCGCGCCGACGCGGGGCTGCGACAGCTGCTTGGCGTTTTGATCGGTCACAACCACGTCGCCCGGCACGACCGTATCATCGGGGCCGATGGCCTTGAGAGTTTGCGCCCAGCTTTCGCCCGGCCGACGGCAACTGCACTCCGGGCTCATGGCCTTTCGATATTGAAACGCTGCCGGCAATTCGGTGTAGAGCCGGCCGTTAAGAGAGACCGCTTGCTGCATTTCCTCGCCGGGGTTGTGGTAAGTGTAAAGGGAGACCTCCGCCGCGGGACACATGCGCTGGCAAGTCTGTTCGTCGTCGCGAAAACGGTCGGACGACGTCGAGTACGAAATCGGGAAATAAAATCCGTCGCAGGTCCGTACGCAAACGGTGCGGAAGGTTCCGCCCATCGGCCCTGAAGGTGTCGAATAGCCGCCGTTACTGTTACCGAAGAGACGATCGAAAAAGCCGCCTTGCTGAGCGGCAAGCGCAGCCGAGCGATATTGAGGGCCGCAACCATTATCGCCGAGCGCGATCAGCAGCGACCGGCGCTGAGCGGCACGTTCGGTGGTGCCGCCATTGAGGTGCTCGAGGTCATTGCGCATGCGCTCAAGGGCGTTGCGTTGCTGGTCGATCTGCCGGGTGAGTCCGCCGCACTGGGCGGGCGGGTTGCTGAAGATCGAGAAGAAGCTCGAGCTTTCGCAGCCGATGCGGCGCGACTGAGCGACCAGCCGGTCGACTTCAAACTGCTGGCGATTGACCATGTCCTCCGCGCGGCGAATCTGGTCGGCGCGTGCAGGATCGGCATTGCCGCGATCAATCGACGCCAATTGGGCTTCGAGCCGTTGGCAGGCGGGATTGGTTGACTGCGCCAGCGTCGCGGAGACGCTCGACACGACGACAGCCGCGGCGGCAAGGCTATAGAATGATAATTTCATACCGATTCACTCTAATCTGAAACTCATGGTGGAGCGAGCCTTGTTGTCAGTGAGCCCGTGCGGCCTCTGAACGCAGGTTCCAGAGCACACCCGAAACGATAATGAGGGCGCCAAGCAGGACGAAAATGTCGAGGCGCTCACCGTAAAGCGCCCATCCGACCACGGCAATCAATGGGATGCGCATGAAATCCAGCGGCACGACCAAAGTGGCGTCGCCGGACCGAAATGCATTGCTCAAGCAATAATGCGATGTCAACCCCGCGGTGCCGACGCCAAGCGCTGGCAATATGTGGCGCGTTTCGAAGTGGACGAACACGCCGATATCGCTGCCGATGAGCGAGAGGGGAAACTGGATCACGGCCATCCAGAATACGATGCCAAACGTCGTCTCGGTCATCGTCAGTTGTTTGGTGGTGATCATCGTGATCGCGTATCCGAACGCGGCCAGCAGCACCAGGATTGCCGCGGGATTAAACCCCGCAATGCCCGGCCGCAGGATCACAAGCACGCCAATAAGCCCGAGCACGACGACTCCCAGCCGACTCGGCGTCATCCGTTCATGCAGAAACCAGACGGCGAGCAATGCCGTCCATGCTGGCATCGTGAATTCGAGCGCGAACACCATGGCAAGCGGCAGCATGGTGAGGCTCAGCGCCCACGAGAATTGCGACGCGTAATGAACGGTGTTGCGGAACAAGTTGAGGCCCATGCGCCGCGGCCGCGCGTGCACGCGCAACTCCGGGCGCACCGCCAGCAGAAAAAGAAGCACCAGCAGGGCAACGCCGCTTCGGATCGCGAGAATCTCGAAAATACTCAACCCGGCCCGCGACAGCTCGCGAATCGAGACGGCCATAACCGAAAACGAGAGCAATGCGCCGACCATCCAAAGGACGACGCGTGCGAGTTTGCTGGTGGCCACGTGCGGTTCGCTGATGATGGAAACGGGATGCTGTGCGGATCGGTGGTCTAGCAGGTGACCAGGGCGCCGTCACTCGGCATCGGGCTGCTTCTCGGGCCGCGCGCTGTCGAAGGCCGGAAGCTTCTGGCATTCGGCATCGACCGCCACGATCTTCGGGAATTTTTCGAGGGGCACTTTGAGCCGCCGCGCATTCGCAACCTGCGGCACCAGGCAAATATCGGCCAGCGTCACGTGAGACCCGCAAGAATAAGGCCCCGGCGTGAGCATCGTTTCCAGCGCCGTAAAACCTTCGATGATCCAGTGATGATACCATGCGTCGATCTCGGGCTGCTCGTGCTTGAGCTGACGCCGCAAGTATTGCAGGGCAATGAGATTGTTGAGCGGGTGGATATCGCACGCGATCAGCTGAGCAATCGCCCGTGATTTTGCGCGTCCGAGCGCGTCTGCCGGCAATAGCGGCGGCTCGGGATGGATGTCGTCGAGATATTCGATGATGGCGAGTGATTGAGTCAGGATTTCACCACTCGACAATTCAAGCGCCGGCACGCGTGACTGCGGATTGATGGCCCGAAATTCCGGCGTGTGCTGGCGTCCGCCATCTTTGGTCAGGTGGATCGCCGCCATCTCGTAGGGAAGTCCCTTGAGATTGAGCGCGATGCGGACCCGGTAGGCGGCGGACGAGCGAAAATACGAATAGAGTTTCACGGATTGACCCCGGCTTATTTGGCTGCGGCAATCTAGCCGGGTCGGTGGCCGTTGGCGATACGGGGCGCGAGTTGGGCGGATCGCTCGCTGAGTTTCTTGAGCGCCCGATCGAGCGCGGCCC
>DATFVF010000248.1:0-6417 GCA_035260465.1 Pseudolabrys sp.
GCGCTGTTCCACATTGACATCGAACTGGGTGACATCGAAATAATTCGGCACCTTGCCGAGCGTGCGGCGCGCGAGAAGCTCGAACGAGGCATCCGCAGTCTCATAGGCGTAACCAATCGCCTCCCGCTCTTTTACGATCTCGAGAAGTCGCCCGACGCGCGGATCGTCCTTGTCGGCCTTGATGCCGACGCGTTCCAGTTCCGCCAGCACGTTGGATTTTCCGGCCTGCTCCGACACCAACACCTTGCGGCGATTGCCGATGGTTTCGGGCGCGACGTGCTCGTAAGTCGCGGGGTCCTTCATGATGGCGGAGGCATGGATCCCGGCCTTGGTCGCAAATGCGCTTTCACCCACATAAGGCGCGTGCCGGTTGGAGGCACGATTGAGCCGCTCATCGAGCGCGTGCGAAACGTGCGCGAGTCTCTTGAGCGCCGCATCGGTAACGCCGATTTCGAATCGCTTGGCGAATTCCGGCTTGAGCTTGAGCGTCGGGATAATGGACACAAGGTTGGCATTGCCGCAGCGCTCGCCGAGACCATTGAGCGTGCCCTGGATCTGGCGCGCACCGGCCCGTACGGCCGCGAGCGAATTGGCGACCGCCTGATCGGTATCGTTGTGGGCGTGGATGCCGACGTGATCGCCGGGGATAGCCTTCACCACCTCACCAACGATCTTTTCGACTTCATCGGGCAGCGTGCCGCCATTGGTGTCGCAGAGCACAACCCAGCGGGCACCTTCGTCGTAGGCGGCCTTGGCACAGGCGAGCGCGAATTTCGGATTGGCTTTGTAGCCATCGAAGAAATGCTCGCAATCGAGCAACACTTCCCTGCCCTTCGCCTTCGCGGCTTTCACGCTGTCGCGGATCGAGGCGAGGTTTTCTTCGTTGGTCGTCTCCAGTGCGACCTTGACGTGATAGTCCCAGGCCTTGGCGACAAAACAGATCGCGTCAGCCTTGGCGTCGAGCAGCGCGGCGAGGCCGGGATCATTGGACGCCGAGCGGCCCGGACGCCGTGTCATGCCAAAGGCGGTGAAGGTCGTATCAAGATTGCGATCCGCACCGAACAATTCGGTGTCGGTGGGATTTGCCCCCGGATAACCGCCCTCGACATAGTCGATGCCAAGCTCGTCGAGCATACCGGCAATCGCCAGCTTGTCGGTGAGCGTGAAATCGACGCCGTTCGTCTGCGCGCCGTCGCGCAGTGTGGTGTCGAAAAGATAGAGGCGCTCCTTCGGCATGGCGGTTCTCACCAAAGGTAATAGTTCGAGAGCAATGCGATGGCGATCACAATCGCGATTGCGCCCATGATGACATGGTGGCGTTTCATGGGTGCCCTCAGGTCAGCCGGTAAACGACGTAGAGCGCGATCACGACAGCGGCGGCGAGCACGCCGTATTTGAGCACGATGTAGTAGAGCCAGTGGCGAGGGAACGGCGTGTCGGGCTTGGTCATGAGGCCTCCCGCTTGGCGGCTGCAAGTTGTTTATGGAGCGTGGTGTTGGCGAGCCATTCGTCGCCAACGGAAACGGTGTTCCGCTGCTGCGCCACGTAGCCGCGTTTCTCGAAAAAACCGCGCGCGCTATCGCTCGCATCGACAATGAGTTTCACCGTTCCGCGCGCACCGGCAAGCTTTTCCAAAGCATCGACCAGCATGGCGGCGACGCCCTGCCCAGCGGCGGCGGGATGCACATAAATCATGTCGATCTTGTCCTTGCCTTCGAGCGAAGCGAAACCGACCGGAGAGCCTTCCAGGGTCGCGATCAACGTCAGTTGCCCGGATAGTTTCTTACCGAATTCCGCGAGATCATTGGCAACCGAGGCCCATGCGTCCTGCTGTGCCGGGGTATAGTCCTCCGCGGTTAATTCCTCGATGCTGTCGCGGAAAATCTCGCGCAACAACGGCGTATCGTCCGGCAGGAACGGCCGCAAGGCGAGCTTCGGATGCGCCATGGCCATCAGCGGTGGCCCCTTTGTTCGACGTCATGCCCGCGCATAGCCGTCCAAAGGACGGCGCGCTTTCGCACGCCTATGTCGCGGGCATCTACGTCTTTCTTATTTCTCGTAGATGCAAGGCGTGGATGGCCGGGACAAGCCCGGCCATGACGGAGGAGAGTCATCGCGCGACCTCCCAGGTAGTACCTTCCTTAGAGTCTTTCAGCACAACGCCCATCGCGGCGAGTTCATCGCGAATGCGATCGGATTCTTTGAAGTTTTTTGCAACGCGCGCGGCTGTACGAGCAGCAATCAATTTTTCTATCTCAGGTGCGCGATTGGCAAGCCGTCGCGCCATGACCTGCTTCTGAAGCCACTGCCTGTCGTAATCCTTAATTTTGAAGCCGAGCAGCGATAGGCCAGATGCCAATTGGCTCGCAGCGAGGTGTTCTGAGCCCGTAAGCATGGCGCCCGGACGTGCCATAAGGCCGGCGAGTTCGGCAGCGCTGTCTCGCGCGACTCTATGCAAACGATGCAATTCGGAAATCGCTCGAGGTGTATTCATGTCATCTGCTAACGCCTCCACGAATTCATCTGAAGGCGGCACGCTCGTATCATCGAACGAAAACGCCGAAAATCCACCTAGTGTAGCCGCGGCCTCTTCTAGAGCCCGTTCCGTAAAATCAATCGGCTGCCGATAGTGAGTTTGCAACAATGCAAAACGAATAATTGTCCCCGGCCAAGCAACACCCTGCCAATCGGTAAGCAATTCGCGGATGGTGATAAAATTTCCCTCAGACTTTGCCATCTTGCGGCCTTCGACCTGCAAGAAGCCGTTGTGCATCCAGTAGTTCGCCATCACCGGTGTATGGAACGCGCAGCGCGTTTGCGCGATTTCGTTCTCGTGATGCGGGAACACCAGGTCGATGCCGCCGCCGTGGATGTCGAAGGTCTCGCCGAGGTGCTTCCAGGCCATGGCGGAGCATTCGATGTGCCAACCCGGACGACCCGGTGTCTTGACGCCCGCGGGCGATGGCCAGGCCGGCTCGCCCGGCTTCGACGGCTTCCACAAGATGAAATCCTGCGGATCTTTCTTGTAAGGCGCGACTTCGACGCGCGCACCGGCGATCATTTCATCCAGCGGACGATTAGAGAGCTTGCCGTAGTCCTTCATTGACGGCACGTGGAACAGCACGTTGTCTTCGGCCACATAGGCGTAGCCCGATTTCACCAGCCGCTCGATCAGCTGCTTCATCTGATCGATATGTTCGGTTGCGCGCGGCTCGACGGTCGGCGGCAGACAGCCGAGCGCTGCTGCGTCTTCCTTGAAGTTTTTATATGTCTCTTCGGTCAGGTCGCGGATGGAAACGCCGCGCTCAGCTGCGCGTGCGTTGATCTTGTCATCAACGTCCGTGACGTTGCGCACGTAGGTGACGTGCTTTTCGCCGTAGAGGTGCCGCAGCAACCGGAACAGCACGTCGAACACGATAACCGGGCGCGCATTGCCAATATGAGCAAAGTCGTAAACCGTCGGCCCGCACACATACATGCGCACGCGCGCCGGATCGATCGGCGTAAAAATCCGCTTCTCGCGCGTCAGCGTATCGTAGAGCTTGAGTTCCATAGCAAATGACACCCGTCGGCCCCGCTGGCCGGGCGTCCTGCAATCTCCACTTGAGAAAAGACGGCCGCAGCCAGCGTTGGGCGCTAGCGAATAATCTCGCGGCAAATGCCGCAGATATGGTTAAGGCCGTTCATGGCGGCACAATGATTTGTCGCGTCCGCGCCGTCAAGGTCCGGCCGCAAACCATGCAAAACACAGGAAAAAAACGGTGACTGAGCGGCGCGGCCGAGGGTTAAGCAGCGCTTAACGATTTTTCTCACATTGTCCGGGTCGACGCCGGGGGCGGCGCCTTCAAAATTCACGAGTGCTCCGTAATGCGGACAGTTCTGGTCAGTCTTGTCGCATTGCTCTGCCTCGGCCTCTCTCCTTCGGCGCAAGCCGAGCGCCGCATGTTCATCATCGTCAACGACGCCGACGGATACGGTATCGACCGGTGCCTCGCGGCCGGGGAAAAGTGCGGCGCAGCCGCGGCCAACGCCTACTGCAAAACGCAAGCTTTCGCGCAGGCCGCCACCTTCCACAGCGTCGAGCGCAACGATGTTACCGGGGCCATTCCCACCAACGGCGCGGGCAGCTGCGACAACAATCGGTGCGATGTGGTCGCAATTGTCTGCACAAGGTAGACGCTGACAGAGCGGACTTTTCTACGCCCCCTGCAGAGCCGCCCACATCTCGCGGTCCCGTTCGGCGGTCCAGATCACTGGCCATTCGATTCCGCGCGCCTCGTCATAGGCCCGCGCCACGTTGAACGGCAGGCAATGCTCGTAGATCGTAAAGCTCTTGAATTTCGGATCCATTGTGAGACGCACGAAATCGAAAGCCTCTTTCAGCGATCGGCCTTTCGCGACACTCTCCTGCACCGAACCATAGAGTGTCGCGATGAAATCGCTGGTAACCTCGATGCCTTCCTTGACCATGTCCGGCGTGGTGAGCGTTGCACCGCGGCCCGGCACAAGCGCGTTAGCTTGCATTTCGGCGAGGTGGTCGAGTGTCGCGGGCCAATCCGTGAAATGAGCATCGCCGCAGTAGCAGGCTGATTTATATTCGACGAGATCGCCGGCAAAGACGACACCGGCATCCGGAACAATCGCAACCACGTCGCCCGCCGTGTGTCCGCGCCCAATATGTAAGATCCGTACTTCGCGCCGGCCGAGCCAGACCGAAATCTGGTCAGGGAACGTCATCGTAGGCCAGGTCAGGCCCGAAATGGTTTCGGCAGCAGGAAAAAGCCGCGGAAAACGCGCGACCTCGGAATCCATGTCCTGCTGTCCACGCTCTGCAATCAGCGCCCGCGTTGCATCCGACGCTAAAATCTCGACGCCCTTGAAGGCAGAGGCGCCGAGCACCCGCGCCGCGTGATAGTGCGTAAGCAAAACATATTTGATTGGCTTGTCGGTGACTTTCGCAACACGCGCGATCACATCGCCGGCCAATGCCGGCGTTGCCTGTGCATCGACCACCATCACACTATCGTCGCCGACAATGATTCCGGAATTCGGATCGCCTTCGGCGGTGTACGCGTAAAGCCCCGTTCCGATCTGGTCGAACGAGACTTTCTTTTCGCCAAGATCATCGGTGGAGGCAAATGCTGTCACAACGTCACACCTCGCGCCCGATCAGCGCGTCGACCGACCACGCTCCGCCACCGCGTATGAGAAAGTGGAAAACCACGATGGCCCAGAACAGAGGATATTCGATGCCACGGTTTTCCCACGCGAAGCCGAATTGCCAGTGGTATGTGACGATCGCGATGGCGAGAAATCCGATAATTGGCGCAGCGACCAGCCGTGTCAGAAAACCCACGGCCAGGCAGACGCCGCACACAAATTCGACGATGCCGACGACATAAGTCCAGAAAAGCGCATTTTCGAAACCCACGCTTTCAAGGAATTTTGCGGCGGTCGCGGTATCCCCAAACAAAATCGGGAACCCATGCATGGCGAGCGAACCGCCCGCGACCACACGGATCAGCGGCTCGGTGATGGGTGCGAACGTACGGTAAACGCCGTCGAGTGCCGGAATGAGGAGACGAGGTTGCATTTGGCCTCTCATGAGCCCGGGCCTGCACGGTAGCACGCCTCGCGCGCAAACACGTTAGTTACTACTGTAACCAAACGCAGTCACCCCCTGCGGGAACTGCGGGCCTGCACAATCGTTATGGGCTGGAAGCCTCGTGGGGGGAGGTCCCGAATGAAACTGCTGTTCTTCAAATTTCCAGGATCTGTCCTGATCGTTGCCTGCGCCACCGAGGACGAACCAGGGCCGCTTTCCCAAAGGCTTGCAGCCCTGCGATTTTGGCCTTCCCGCCGCTATAAGATGAGTTAGAGGCGTTGCACCCAGACCGAAGTTCGGCCAAGATTCCCGGTATGCGCGTAGGCGTATCGAACAGCACCGACACACCGGGCGCCGGGGAACGCGGCGGCACACAGATGATCGAGGAGACGGACCGCGGAGCGCGTGGCGCGACGGACGACCATGTCGCGCTCAAGCTGGAAGAATTTCTCCCCTATCGGCTGAATGTCTGCGCCAGCCTCGTGTCGCAGGCGCTCTCGCGAATCTACACCGAGCGTTACAAGATCGGTGTTCCGGAATGGCGTGTGCTGGTGACCCTCGGCCAATTCGGAGCCATGACGGCCAAGGCCGTAGGCATCCATAGTCACATGCACAAGACCAAGGTGTCGCGCGCCGTCGCCCTGCTGGAACGCCGCAAGCTGGTGACCCGGCGCGTGAACCGGGCCGATCTGCGCGAGGCGTTTCTGTCGCTGACACCGGGCGGACGCGACATCTATAGCGAGCTCGCACCCCTCGCACTCGAATTCGCCCGCAAGTTGCTCGAAACCGTCGACGCCGACGATCGGGCCGCG